>JAZNMV010000001.1:0-2798 GCA_045579885.1 Acutalibacteraceae bacterium
GCTGCTCTGCGCTCTTTCCGTACGGTTGAGGTGCGAATAAAGGAACAGATCTCTTGAAACGGTCAGCTGCATGCTGCCCGGAGCAACATAATCATTTGCTTCTGCCTTCTGCGCCACACTCTTCAACTTATTCTTCATTGTTCGTGTTATAATAAAAGCGGCGATCATACCAATAGCCAAAGAAACGCCGAGCGTCCGAAGCAGATGAAACGGCTCTTTCGGCAAATTATGTACGTCAAACGGATCCCCTGTCTTCGCCTGTGCGATAAATGCATCGCACTGCTGCGCAAACATATCAAATGCCAATGCATAGTCTCCGTCTGATAAATACGGTATAAACTGTTCGGAAATATACTCTAACCCGGCATCTGTGATTGCCGTTATGCCGTAACCTGTTGTGGATACCCACCAGTCACGGTCCTCCATACTGATGAGAAGCAGCACACCGTCCTCGCGGTATCCTTTATAGTCGTAGTAGTCATCAGCAAAACTCATGGGTGTTTCTCCGTCAGTGGACTTGACAGTTACTACTACAATATCCATCTCATGACGCTGACTGATCGAGGTCAGTTTCTCATTTATAGAAGATGCCTCCGCAGGAGTAAGAAGTCCGGCTTCATCAACACAATAAATTGGCTGTGCATGAACCTTAATCGCAAAGATCATGAGAATGCAAAGAATAATCATGAGAAATATACGTCCCTTTTTCATTGCAATTCCTCCTTACAGAAGCCACAGAAGATAGCTCAGGGCAAACACCCCAACACTGACTGCCGAAAGAATCCCCGCAAACCATTTCTTATACAGACCTTTATCTATTGGCAAGTCACCTACTAATTTTCCGGTCTGTCCGTTCATGGCAAATGTATAGGTTTTTCCGTTCCACTTTGTGTTGAGCAGCCATACCGGATAAAGAGCATAACGGGTCTGACCTCTGCGAAGCCGCACACTGGAAAAATCAGGCACCACACTTGTATACCCCACAGCCGAAGAAGCAAACGCCTCTTCTGTGCTGCGCTTAACTCTTTCGTTCGCCCTCTGAATACTGGCTTCAGCGTCCACATCGTATTTATCCGCCATATATCCGGCAAGATATGCTGTCTGGAAATCGACGGCTTCAGAAAAATCATACGGTTCGATCGATTCCATCAGCGCATCATCCATCTTAGTGGAACCATCAACCGGAATACACTTAAATCCGACCTGACCGCTTCGGTTCAGCGCATAATAATTAGTCTGCGTATAATTATATTTGCTGTCACTCCATGAGCGGATACGCGTTGCTTTGAAACGAACATCCGCGTCAGCTTCTGCATCAAACAGCCATACGGGGACATAAACCCCTTGTATTTCCTGCAAATGATTCTCGTCCTTAAATACACGCGGAAGCAAACGCTTACCGCCGTAATGTTTTTTGAGTGCTGCGATTGCCGCATTCTTATCGAGCTTAAACGGAATAACACGGTCCGGCTTGAGCGAGCCGAAAAACTGTTCCATCATGACAACAGGATTCCCACAATACGGACAGGCAGATGCTGCTGTATTGCTGTCCCCAATAATCTCACCGCCGCAGGACTTACAGATATAACTTGACACACCGTCTTCAGTCTGCCATGTCTCTTTTGTTTCAGATTCCCACTCCAGCACGTCATCGGTTTCTTCACTCAATGCCTGATCGTAAGCTGCAAGCGTTTCCATCTCAAACTCAGTATCACAATACGGACACTTCATTTTTTGCAGTCCGGCATCGAAGGCTATAGCACCGCCGCAGCACGGACATTTATACTCCTGTAAAGCAGCCATAGTTTACATCCTCCTTGCAAATATCAAATGATATCTCCATTATCGAAAAGATCGCCGCATTCCGGACAGAATTTCGGTGCTTTTGTCGGGTCTTCCGGCTGCCATCCGCATTTATCGCAGCGATACTGCGGTATACCTGCCGGTTTCTTGCTTCCGCAGTTCTGGCAGAATTTACCCTTATTCACTGTACCGCAGGTGCAGGTCCACCCATCATCTGCAGGCTTTTTGCTTCCGCATTCCGGGCAGAAATTACCTGTCACAACCGTACCACATGTGCAAGTCCAACTGTTTGCGGGCTTCAGTTCCGGTTTCTTTGTACCGCACTCCGGACAGAACTTTCCGCTGACTACTGCGCCGCATGTGCATTTCCATGTGTCCGCACGCGGAGCGGTCTGCTGTACAGCCTGAGCCTGCTGCTGACCCATCTGGAAAAGATTCTGAGCCTGAACACCACCGGCATTCATTGCCATGCCCATCCCCATAAATCCGGTCATTGCGCCACCTTCATTGGAAGCTGCCGCCTTCATTGCATCAGCCTGTGCACCGACAAGCGTCGCAGCTGCCATTGTCGGATCGCGCATAATGGCTGTACGCTGCGCCTGTTTGATCATCTCCGCATCTTCATCCGGCAAAGTCAGACTTCCGAGCGCAACACTTACAACACGCAAGCCGCGAAGCTGAGACCACTTAGCAGAAAGTGCTTCGTTCATCGCGTTTTCAAGTTCCATTGTATGAGAAACGATCTGATTCGGGCGTAATTCAAGCTCGGAAAGCTTGCCGAAAGCGGGCTGCATAGCACTGATAAACTCTGTTTTCAGCTGACTGTCAAGCTCACTTCTGCGATACTCACCCGAAACATTGCCGCACACGTTCGTGTAGAACAGAAGCGCATCTTCTATTTTATAGGAATATACACCGCTGCAGCGGATCGAAACATCAATATCAAGGCCAATCTTGCTGTCCACCACACGGAAAGGCATCGGATTCGGTGTTCC
>JAZNMV010000002.1:0-2968 GCA_045579885.1 Acutalibacteraceae bacterium
TGGCACTTACATATATAACCTGGTTGAGCTTGGATTCAAACTCTTCAAAATAAAGCGGACGGTTATCATATGCGGAAGGCAAACGGAAACCGTAATCAATAAGGCTTTCCTTGCGTGCACGGTCACCGGCATACATAGAACGAACCTGCGGCAGTGTAACGTGCGACTCGTCCACAAACAAAAGGAAATCCTCTGGAAAATAGTTCAGCAGCGTACACGGCTGACTGCCCGGTGCACGGCCCGACATAATTCTGGAATAATTCTCAATACCTTTACACATGCCGATCTCACTCAGCATTTCAATATCGTATCTTGTGCGCTGTTCAATACGCTGTGCTTCGATCAGCTTACCCTCTTCTTTAAAGTACTTGACGCGCTCATTCATCTCTTCCTCAATCTCTCGCAGAGCACGTTCCATCTTCTCTCTCGGAACAATGTAATGTGAAGCCGGGTAGATCGCTACATGTTTTAGGTCCGAAACAATTTCTCCGGTGAGCGGCACTACTTCACTGATTCGATCGATCTCATCACCAAAAAATTCAACGCGGATCGCCTTTTCACTGGACTCCGCCGGGAATATCTCAACAACATCTCCGCGTACACGGAACTTGTTTCGAACAAAATTGATGTCATTTCTCTCATACTGGATCTCAACAAGCTTACGGATCAGATCATCGCGGCTCTTTTCCATGCCCGGACGCAAAGAGATAACCATAGTGCGGTAGTCTATCGGGTCACCGAGACTGTAAATACAGGAAACGGACGCAACAATGATAACATCGCGTCGCTCGGATAAAGCACTTGTTGCGCTGTGGCGCAGCTTGTCTATTTCCTCGTTAATCGCGCTGTCTTTCTCAATATAGGTATCCGTCTGCGCAATATACGCTTCCGGCTGATAATAATCATAGTAGGACACAAAATACTCCACGGCGTTATTCGGGAAAAACTCTCTGAACTCCGAACAAAGCTGTGCCGCAAGGGTTTTATTGTGCGCAAGTACGAGCGTCGGGCGGTTCAATTCAGCAATAACATTCGCCATAGTAAATGTTTTGCCGCTGCCCGTTACGCCGAGCAATGTCTGCTCACGGTGACCGGAACGGATGGACTCCACGAGTTCTTTGATCGCCTGCGGCTGATCGCCTGTCGGCTTATATTTGGATTGAAGCTGAAAGTCCACAAAACACGCCCCCTTTCTCTAAAATACTTTTGTTGTACGCTTCACTAACAGACTTATTATATCAAAAAAATTTTAAAATGTACAGAAGATTTTTGAACAATCGTTCGGTTTTGTAACGAACAAAAAAGAGACTTGAAATCATTCAAATCTCTTTCTTACAGCGCGACTAAGTATATAAAATCAAATGGACGGCAATGCATAAACTATATGTTCATTCTTAACCAACTCCTGCAGCACTTCGTCCACCTCTGCCTCTTTGTTTACAAACACAGTTACCTCCACGCCGCAATTCCCGCTAATATTACTTCGCGGACCTGTGACCTGAACACTTGTGCCGCCAAACTCTGTCTTAACCATGTAAAGTATTTCATTTACCGACTCAACACTCTTCAGTTCCATATAAATGCGGAGCTTGTGATTTTTCTTAATAATACTTACATCAACCCAACTTAAGATCGACATAGTCAGTATTACGAGAAATGTGCTGATAATCGCTGCTTCATAAAAACCTATACCAATTGCAAGGCCAATCGATGCAGTCGCCCACAAGCCCGCTGCTGTTGTTAATCCGGTAACCTGAAAACGCCCTTTGGAGATGATCGTACCCGCACCTAAAAAGCCTATACCGGATAATACCTGCGCACCTATGCGCATCGGATCGCCCGAAAAATTAAGCACAACCATACAATAGTGTCCGATCAATGTTGCCATTGTTGATCCCATACAAACCAAAACATGAGTTCTCAAGCCGGCAGCACGACCGTGGCGCTCACGTTCATATCCGATCAATCCGCCAAAGAGCACCGCAAGTGTAAGACGAATCGCCACCGCAGCAATCGAAAACTGCTGCAAATATGTATAAACATCTGCAATGAATCTCATACAACTCCCCCTACATAACTTTACTGTTATGCCCTCTCAAACATTATTTTTTCTCTGCATATTTGATATTATATCAAACAATACTACAGAAGTACATAGATACACTCAAATGATTCGCTGAATTTCAAAAAAAAGATCAGGATCAAGCATCCCGATCTTTTTTCTATACATATTCTCTTAACTACTGTCATATCACACGACAAGGCTTCAGTAGGATTCCTCATCCTTCATACTGATCGCCTGTCGCTTTACTTCCATCATTTCCATCTTAATCTTTTTTAGAATACCGCACTCTCTCATAGAAAGAAAATCCGTATCCGTGAAAATAAAATGATCGGCCACGAAAACATCGATTCCGGAAAGCGCCAAAATCAATTCTTTCGTTGTGCTGATATCCGCATTTGAAGGAAGACAATTTCCGCTTGGGTGATTATGAGAAATATAAACGGTACTTGCCTGATAATCGAGGCACAAACGAATCACATCGCGGAGATATAAACCTACACTGTGCGTATTACCTTCCGCTATAACACCTGTAAATCGCAAAAAGCTTCGGCTGTCCAATATCTGCAAAACCATGATTTCGGATTTCCTGCCTAGGAACTTTCCCTGAACCTGCTGATATGCGGTTGCAGTATCCATGATCCGTTCTCGGTTACTGTTTTTTGAATCCTGATACTGTCGCAGAACCTTCGGATAGGAAGACAATATCTCCGCTAACCGCCTATCCACACCGGGAATCTTAACGAGCAGATCCGCAGAAGCATCCATAATATTGGAAAATCGGTCAAACCGATCCAGGAGTGCTGCTGCAACTACGTCGGCGTTAATATTCGGATCCAATAAATGCAGCAACTGTGTCAGCATATCTCTGTCCGACATCTCTCCGGGTCTGTGAAACACCTCCGG
>JAZNMV010000003.1:0-3364 GCA_045579885.1 Acutalibacteraceae bacterium
GCCTATGCATATCTCGCCCAGTTTGATAACACGCTGCCCATATGGGGCATTCAGCGCGAAAGCGAGCTCGATGAGTTCCTTTCCTACAACGAGACACCGCCGACCATGACGGAAGAGATCACGGCCTTTATTAAGGAAGAACAGAAAACGCTTTCCGGCGATTTCTGCCGCGGCTGCGGATACTGCATGCCGTGTCCTGTCGATATCAAGATTAATAACTGCGCAAGAACGTCTCTGCTTCTGCGCCGTGCGCCGTCCGCAAATTGGCTGACCCCGGCATGGCAGGCAGAAATGGCAAAGATCGAGGATTGTCTCAACTGCGGCCAGTGTATGTCCCGCTGCCCGTATGAGCTTAACACACCGGAACTGCTCCGGAAAAATCTTGAAGATTACCGCACTTTTTTGAAATAACACGTAATTTCCACCGAAAGGAAAGGGAGAGCACATGACAGCGAAACAGTTTTATAATTCGTTAAAAGGAAAGACTGTGTCCTTCATTGGTGTGGGCAGAACCAATCTGCCGCTGATCGAAAAGTTTTTAAAACACGGCGCGTCTGTTTCCGTGCGTGACCGCCGTGAAGCCAATACACTGGGAGAAGACGGTGCATATCTGAATTCTCTTGGCGTGAAGCTGATCTGCGGTGAAGACTATCTCGAAGAAATTACCGAAGATATTCTGTTCCGCACCCCCGGTGTTCCGTATCTTCTCCCGCAGATCCAGGCGGCAAAGGCAAACGGTACAGCGGTTACAAGTGAAATGGAAGTGTTCTTCGACCTCTGCCCGTGCAAGATCTATGCCGTAACCGGCAGTGACGGAAAAACAACGACGACATCTGTGATCGCAGAGATACTGAAGGCAGCGGGTAAAACCGTTCATCTCGGCGGCAATATCGGACGTCCGCTTTTGCCGGAAATCGAAGAGATCGAGCCGGATCATGTTGCGGTCGTTGAGCTTTCGAGCTTCCAGCTCATTTCCATGCGCAGAAGTCCGGATACTGCTGTTATCACGAATCTCTCTCCGAACCACCTCGACGTGCATAAGGACATGGACGAGTATGTAAACGCAAAGAAAAATATCTACCTGCACCAGAACGGTTTTTCGCGCACGGTGCTGAATCTCGATAATGAGCTTACTGCTGCCTGCGCAGAGGAAACGCGCGGCAATACGCTGATGTTCTCCAGAAGAGAAAAGACGAACGGTGCCTGGTGCAGTGAACAGGGGGAGATTTTCTTCGGAGATGCATTTATCCTTCGTGAAGAGGAGATCCTTCTGCCCGGTAAGCATAATATAGAAAATTACCTTGCAGCGATTTCTGCTGTATGGGGGGATGTACCGGCTGAAACGATCGTGCATGTGGCAAAGAATTTCGGCGGTGTGGAACACCGTATGGAGCTTGTCCGTGAGCTTGACGGAGTCCGTTGGTATAATGACTCTATCGCAACAAGCCCGTCCCGCGCAATGATCGGTACGCTTTCTCTCTACGATTACAAAATCGTTATGATCGCCGGCGGCGCGGATAAGAATATTCCGTTCGATGAGCTCGGTGAAAAGATCTGCGAGAAGGTAAAGACACTTATTCTGCTTTCGCCCGAAAAGCCGATCGAGGGTATGAAGACACCGGCAGCGGAGAAGATCGATGCAGCGGTGCGCGCAGCATCCGGTTACAGTGAAAACACACCCATCATTCTGCATGTTCATTCCATGGAGGATGCGGTTAAGGCTGCTCGTGCCTGTACGGAAAAGGGCGATGTAGTATCTCTGTGTCCGGCAGCCACCGGTTTTGATATGTTCAAAAGCTTTGCGGAGCGCGGCGATATTTTCCGTGCAATCGTGCAGAAAATGTAAAATTATGTAAACTAAAAAATGCAATTACGACGTAATGCGCAAACGGCGCCTTTCTGTGAATAATAGAAGCAACACAGATTGAAGAAGAGGATAAAAACAGAAATGAAAAAGTATAAGGGAAAACAAAAAAACGGAAAGCACGGCTTTCATAAAAACACACAGCAGCCGATTGGCAGCTTTAAAGAACTGAGTGCGGCTGAGGACCGTATTCTTCGCGCACTGCAAAGTGAAGAGATCCATGATTGGGGAGCAAGGCGGCTCCTCAGGAAATCGGGTGTCACAAACGAGCGCGTTTTTTACGATGCACTCCATGACCTCAAAAACCGCGGTGCCATTCTTATGGACCGCCAGCACAATGTAAAATTGATCCCGGTTTCGGAAGATGTTAAGGCGGAGCTGGTATCGCTTGCGAAGGGTTTTGGTTTTGCCCGCCCGCTTACCGGCGGCGAAGATATCTTCATTCACGGCAGCAATCTGAAAGGCGCACTTGTAGGAGATACGGTTCTTGTAACGGGTGTACGTCAGGAAGAGCGCGGCCCGTCCGGCCGTGTCCGCCGCATTCTGGAGCATAAGGGCAGAGAAACCACCGGTACCGTTACGAAGGAAGGACATTTCTACGAGATTATTCCGGATAACGGCATTCGCTATAATCTCCGCTTGTCCGCACGTGATCTGAACGGCGCGAAGGATGGCGACAAGGTGCTTGTCACCATGGAGCAGGACTATGACGGAGACTGGACGTATGCACGCGTAGAGAAGGTCTTCGGTACCGGCCGCAGTGCAAAGGTCTGTGCCGATGCGATCCTTGCACAGTACGGTATTCCGCAGAAATTCTCACCGGAAGTTCTCGCCTGCGCAAAAGAGGCCGGCGAAACTCCCATTACGGATGAAGAGATCGCAAGGCGTCTCGACCTTCGAAGTGAAAAAATCTTTACGATCGACGGCAAGGATGCGAAGGATCTTGACGATGCGATCTCCGTTAAGCGTACGCGTTACGGCTATATTCTCGGTGTGCATATTGCGGATGTTTCCCACTATGTCCGTGAGAACACACCGGTCGACGATGAAGCGATTTTGCGCGGCACATCGGTCTATTTTGCAGACAGGGTCGTACCCATGCTGCCCGAGGTGCTTTCAAACGGTGCATGCTCATTAAATGCCGGAGAAGACAAACTGGCATTTTCTGCGCTCATCCATCTCGACAAAAACGGTAAGATCACAAAATACGATTTTAAGAAGACGGTCATCAATTCCAAAGTGCGCGGTGTTTACAGCGAAGTCAATGCGCTGTTTGACGGCAGTGCACCGAAAGAATTGAAGGCAAAATATAAGCCGGTCATGACTCAGCTCATGGCGGCAAAAGAGCTTGCGGATATTCTGAAGAAGAATTCTGCGGCACGCGGTACCATGGAACTCGACAGCGGCGAATCCCGCTTTGTACTCGATGAAAACGGTGTATGTGTAGATATTCTGCCGCGCACAACGGGTGAAGCGGAGCAGCTTATCGAGCAGCTCATG
>JAZNMV010000004.1:0-4136 GCA_045579885.1 Acutalibacteraceae bacterium
CCCGACCAATGTGGATTTTACCGCAGCAAAGAGAACGACCACGGTCGTAACCTTCACGCCGCCCGCAACGGAACCCGGACAGCCGCCGATGAACATGAGTACGATCGTGAGGAGCTTTGTAAGATCTTTTTCACCTGCAATGTCCACGGAAGCAAAACCGGCTGTACGTGTGTTGACCGATTGGAAGAAGGCCGCATTCAGCTTTTCAAAGAAGCGCAGATCCTTGAGTGTATTGTTATATTCCAGAACAAAAAACAGAATCGTTCCAAGCAAAAGAAGTATACCCGTTGCATACAGACATACGGTAGAATGAAAACTCAACCGGCCGCGTGGCTGCCGGCGAAATACCGGGCGCATTTTCTTGCGGTAAATATCCTGAAAAATAACAAATCCCGTAGAGCCCGTGATGATCAGAGCGCATACCGTAAGCGATACGAGCGGATCCCCGTTAAAAGCGGAAAGACTTGCATTTCCGGGAATAAAACTCAAAATATCAAAACCGGCGTTGCAGAATGCGGACACCGAAACAAAAACGGAGACCCAAGCACCGAATTTACCGTAGATCGGAACAAACCGCAGCATCAAAAGCCCGGCTCCGATCGCTTCCACCGTAAGTGTGAACAGCACAACAACACGCAAAAGCGAAACAACATCCAGGCTGCTGCCGCCCGCACTTTCTCTTACAAGGCTTAACTCGCGAATACCGAGTTTCCGGCGAAACAGAAGGGCAAAAGCAGTTGCAAATGTAGAAAATCCGAGACCTCCGCACTGAATCAAAAGCAAAATAACTACCTGTCCGAAATCGGACCAGTAACTGTACGTATCATAAACCGACAGACCGGTCACACAAGTTGTAGATGTTGCCGTGAACAATGCATCTATGGGATTTGTGAAATTGCCGCTGCGTGAGGCCATCGGAAGCATCAGAAGAAACGTTCCGATCGCAATAACACAGAGAAAGCTGACGGCAATGATCCTTGTCGGTGAGCTTTGCCTTAGAAATTTCTGTATCTTATTCGATTTGGAACGCATAATACCGCTCCCTTCTTCTAAAACGATTTACAAATGAAGCTTTTTATTTAACCCGGCCCGACGCATGGAAAGCAGCAGCGGCAGACCCAGTACATAGCACACAACAAGCTCACCGAGACCCACAGACAGCGCGCCGTACAGAAATCCGGCAAACGATAAATTTGCAAAACCGAATGTGCCGCTTTCGGAAAGACAGGCAATCTCAAAACCGACAAACAAGGCGTTAAAAATAACCGGCGGAAGCGGTGCCAGAATCGGTATCTTTTTTACACAAACATTGCGCAAACCGTACGTACATATCGCAGCACAGAGCGTAGCCGATGTACCGAAAACCCAGTCCACAATACCGAGCGGACTTGCCAGGTTCGAGATCAGACAGCCTACCGCAAGACCCGGTATCGCCGCCGGTGTAAACACGGGCAGAACCGTAAGCGCTTCCGAAAAACGGAACTGTATGGGGCCGAACGCGAGGTTCATTGCCGCTGCCGCATACGTCAGCACAGCGTACATTGCAGCGATCACGGCACTGATCGCCAGTGTACGTACTCTTTTGGTTTTCTTCAATTTTGAACATTCCTTTCGGACCGCGGTGCAGAAACCAGTCTGCCCGCGCTAGTATTTTTTAAGGTCAGGATTTCGCGACTGACCGCAGAACACCGAGTAAACGATATTCCCGCAATATAAAGCATACGCATTTCCCATGCGCTTGTCAAGTTTACATAACTTCACACCGCGAAAAAGCACCGCTTATATTCTCCGTTATACGTTTTTTGCGGTACTCCCGCTTGACGATTATTTGAGTTCGAGATACAATAGAATTACAACATAACGTACATAACACTTACCGGAAAAGTCGAACTGTATCCGCATCTGCGCGGCGCAGCGCGATCACCGCACCGCAAATCCGAAATGCCTTCGGATCTCCAAGCGGACTCACGCCCACGCAATCTACGCGTGCACCGCGAATAAGTCCCAAATCCTGCATTCGGCGGCGCATACTCCCTTCGGTCAGCACGGCACAAATTGTACCGCTCTGCCCAACACCAAGTGACCCAAGCGCTCGGCCATGCTCCTTTTTCTGCATAAACATGTCCCCCCTTTTTTCCTCTGTATCAGTTTATGCCGAAATGTTTTCTTCTGTGTACGGTTCACAAGTGTTATGTAAACTTATCTTTTGGAAGGAATGATTTCTAATGGCAATGAAAGTCGGTATTCAGCTCTACTCTGTTCGTGACGAAATGGCAAAGGATCCGATCAATGCGATCCGCACTGTAGCAGGCGTAGGTTACAAGAACCTTGAGTTCGCAAGCTCCGCAGCAGATACTGATCCGGGCGTCGGCTTCGGTGTTGATGCAGACACAATGATCGCACTGCTTGAAGAGACCGGTGCAAAGCTGATCAGCGGCCATGTACGTCCGATCAACGAAGACACCATCGATGCACTCATCGAGTACCACAAGAAGGTCGGCACCAAGTATATCGGCCAGTCCGCTGATTTCTACGACAGCTACGAGCATCTCCTTGAGCGCTGCGAGTACTACAACTGGGTCGGCAAGAAGCTCGCTGAGAACGGCATGCAGTTCCTCGTACATAACCACTACCATGAGTTCCAGAAAATTAACGGCCGCGAAGTTCTGTACCACATCATGGACAACACCGACCCGAACTACGTCAGCTTCGAGCTTGACACCTTCTGGGCAATGCGCGGCGGTATGGACCCGATCGAAGTCATGAAGACTCTCGGTTCCCGTCTGAAGCTCGTCCATCAGAAGGACTTCTCCAAGACCTCCACAACACCGATCAACCTCTGGACCATCAAGGATCCTGAAGTTCTCATTTCCCGTGAGACTTTCGGCGGCGCTGCACAGCCGACAGACTTCTGTGAGATTGGCACAGGCATCATGGACATTCAGTCCATCATCAACGCAGCAAACGAACTCGGTGCCGAGTACATCGTTCTTGAGCAAGATCATACTCAGCTCACACAGATGGAAAGCATCAAGATCAGCATGGACGCTTTCAGAAAGTTCGAAGGCCTCGATTGGTAAGCGGCAACTAAAAACATGTTTTCCGCCGGAAGCATACAACTTCCGGCGGATTTTTTATTTTTCTGTCACAAATGCGCGTTTCACCATTGCATATCCCGAAAATAAACAATATAATAGCGATGGACCCGGTTATATAAAATCGGTAAAGACTTTAATTTGGAGGAAATGATTATGATCAACGCTTGTGTCATCGGTCTCGGTCAGCGCGGCCGCGGTCTCGTCCGTGATGTACTGATGAAAATCGATTCCCTGCGCATCGTTTCTGTATGCGATGTTTATCAGGACCGTGTCGATAATATTCTCGATATACTGAAAAACGGCGGTCAGGAAGCTAAAGGCTTTACTGACTACAAAGAAGCACTCGCTGTAGAAGGCGTGAACGCTGCATTCGTTTTCACCGGTTGGGAAGGCCACGCTTCCATCGCAATTTATGCAATGGAACACGGCATTGCCGTTGCAAGTGAAGTCGGCTGCGAATACTCCCTCGAAAACTGTTTTAACCTTGTTAGAACACAGGAAAAAACCGGTGTTCCGTACATGTTTATGGAAAACTGCTGCTGGGGTAAGGACGAGCTTCTCGCTACAAGCATGGCAAGAAAGAATGTTTTCGGTACCGTTGTACATTGTGCAGGTGCTTATGCACATGACCTGCGCTATGAGATCTCCTACGGTCTCACAAACCGCCACTATCGCTTCAGAAACTACCAGAATCGCTGCTGCGATAACTATCCCACACACGAGCTTGGCCCGATCGCGAAGCTGCTCGATATCAACCGAGGCAATCGCATCCTGACTGTTTCTTCTTTCGCCTCGAAAGCTGCCGGCCTTAAGGAATACATCAAGACCCGTGACGATGCGACACCGGAAATGCAGAATGCTGAATTTAAGCAGGGCGATATCATCACGACCGTTCTGACCTGCGCAAACGGCGAAACGATCCTGCTCCGCCTCGATACCACTCTGCCGCGCTCCTACAGCCGCGACTTTACCGTACGCGGTACAAAGGGTCTCTATATGCAGGATACCAACACCGTCTACCTCGACGGTGAGAAGGAA
>JAZNMV010000005.1:0-1922 GCA_045579885.1 Acutalibacteraceae bacterium
GCTGAGCATCAGACCGGCACGCTCGGAATAACCCTTAGGAAGACGGATAACGGCTTCAAAGGTTGCCGGAACCTTATCTTCCATGAGCTTCGAGATGGGATGGGTCTTATCAGCGGAGAAGGTCATGCCTTCATCGGCTGCCGCCATGGTCGGAATCGCGAAGGAGGCGATCATGAGCAGAGACAGAACTACGAGTGCAAGTTTTTTCATGATAGAATTCCTTTCTTGATGATTCAATAATATGAATCTATTATCTTTTATATTTTATCACGTTTTATCGTAGTGTGCAACCGGCATATGATATAACTTTCCGGCTGTCGTTTTGTTCTTGTTGCACAAAACGAACGGAATCCTGTTTCAGTCGGATTTTTTCTGCAAGATGTCTCTCCGGGGTTTATGATAAACGGATTGGGGACCTCTGCCCGGCTTTTCCGTACGCTTTCCAACACAAAAACCGCCGGACGAAAAATCCGACGGTTTCCCATGTCGTTCTCTACACAATCTTCCGAATGCTTTCCACCGACAGGCAGAATTCCTTGGCCAGCTCCTCAAGGCTGGCTTCATCGGCGTAGCGGCGGCGGATCTGCTCGTTGCGGGCCTCGTACTCTTCCCGTGCGCCCGTATGCGATCCCCATGCCGCCCGGCTTTCCTGCCGTTTCGGAATGTAGATGTTTTCGCCCTCCACGTACTTCCATATCTGTCGAAGCAGCGCCTCAGGCAGCACCTCTCGTGCGTTTTTATATGCCATATTTCCTCCCACACTCACGCCGCGCGGTGATGCAGTCATCGGCGGCCGTGCATTTCAGAGCCCGGAGCCGGTGCGGGAGAGTTTCCGCAGTCAGCTCCGCGCCACCTCGGCGATACGAATTTCGGTACAATGGATTCGGTTAGACATAGTCTGAACCTCCTTTCTTCAGTCAATCAGCGCGTCCGCTGTCCTTTTTATTATACCGCGCCGTTCTTCATCCGTCAAGGGAGTCTTTTTCTTATAGAAATTCTCTACCTTTCCGAGGGAGAGAGGTTGCACAAACGCATCCGGCGCAAGCCATCAAATCCTGTGATTTTTGTATCTTGCAAACAAAGTTCACCTGTGATATAATGTTATATGTGAGATAAAATGTGTGAACACAGCCCTTATATAACATTTTCTGGAGGTAAAACGATGAATTTTTCCATGCTTCACCCGGCTGATCAGATCGTAATGATCATGAACCGTCTGTACAGCTATCAGATGACCACCACTACCGGCGGCAACCTTTCCATTATGGACGACGACGGCGTGATGTGGATATCCCCCTCGGGCGTTGACAAGGCGCACCTGACCGCCGACGACATTATGTGGGTCACCCCCGACGGAGTCGTTCACGGCAAGCATCGTCCCTCGACCGAGTACCCCTTCCACCTCGCAGTTCTGCGCTCCCGCCCCGACCTCAAGGCGGTCTTCCACGCGCATCCCGCGGCTCTCGTCGCATACAGCCTTGAAAGAAAGCTCCCCAAGCTCGACGTTATGCCCGGCGTTTCGAAGCTCTGCGGCAAGATCGCGATCGCAAAGTACGCGCTCCCCGGCTCGAAGAAGCTCGGTGACCTCATCGCAGAGAAGTTCGCAGAGGGCTGCGACACCGTTCTGCTTGAAAACCACGGTGTGGTTCTCGGCGCGGACAGCCTTGAGCGCGCGTTTATGATGTTTGAGGCACTTGATTACGCCGCAAGAACCGGCGTTGCCGCTGCTATGCTTAAGAAAGATATAAAGGAACTCACCGCAGAACAGCTCGCAGTCAAGAATTCCCCCAAGGTTTACGAGGCTACCCTCGGTTCTGACAACGAGACCGCTATCCGCGAGGAAATGACCGCAATGTGCGCCCGCTGCTGCCGCAACCGCATCTTCACGATAAGTCGGATCGTAGCCATGTCGTTCTGTGAGC
>JAZNMV010000006.1:0-15427 GCA_045579885.1 Acutalibacteraceae bacterium
CCGCTTGGCCTCCGACTTCTGCGGCACGCCCGCCGCTGCCCATACCGTCGCTGAGTACCGAGAAATATCGACCGCTGCCGTCGGTAAATGCAGCGGCACAATCACCGCACAGTGCCGCACCGTCTGCTGCATGCTGAGAAAAGCCGCGCTGCACCGAATAGACCGGCTTTTGGCTCCACAGTATCCGCATACGGTCTCCGGAAGAAGATATTCCCGGCTGCGCAAACGTTTTGCCGCACGCACCCCCGATTTCCCGTGTTAACTGTCCTTTATTCACGTGCACATGTCTCGAGAAAATAACATGCGCCTCTACCGCCATTCGACCGAGTTTATCGATGCGGCAGCAAACTTCTACCGGAGTGAGTTCATGCTTTCGAAGAATCTCACGTACCTGTTCGGAGCAGACTTCATCGTACTGCTTGTACTGTTCAAATTCTTCAGCGATATCCGTGAGCATCTGCGATGTAGAGCGGAAATTTTCTTCCACTACGGTGCGCACCTGTTCCGCGCGCATCCGTGCACTTTCCTTTGCCAAAAGATCCTTGTATTCGCTGTTTACCGCATCGCGGATTTCTCCCACTCTGCCGCAGCGTGTCAGAAACGGAACGTCAAAATCACTTCGGTCCACACGGCCGTGTTCCCGAAGCGGGTATGTAAGACGCGAAAAGCTCTTCTGCGTTTCATCCCTGTTTTTTCGCCAGCAAACCGCACACTGGCTGCAGTTTATGCATACCTTCTCGGCCGCTCTTCCGTATACACCGGGCAGATCATCCGCAGCATTTTCCTGCATTACCTTCGATATTCGATCCACAGAGTCGAAGGCCCCAAGCATAGCATCCGCAGCATAGCGAAGCCGCATAACCACATTCTTCCGCAGCGATTCTCCGGGCAGCAGATCCTGCCGCACGGTAAGCAGATTTGTAAGCCTGCGGCTCTGCGGAATGATCATGTAGATAACGGATGCTGCGGCAACTTCGATCGCACCGTACAATACCTGCTGCGTACCGTTTACCTGTAGAGACGCAATTCCGTTTGAGATAACGAACGCCGCTGCAACCGCCACTTTCCCGAGCGGCGAGAAAACACCGGCCATCAGACCGCCGAGACCGTACGCACCGGAAAGATAGGAAAGGCCGGCTGTGGATAACCCCTGCACGGCACCGGCTGCTATACCGGCTACTGCACCGCCCGAAAGGCCGCCGCTGCGTGCGCACACCAGGATAGTCAAAACAATAAACACTCTTCCGATGGATACATTTGAAACCGTGATACCGGAAAATGAGAGAAGCAGAACGCCGAACGTTACGGTTAGTGCAGCTATATCACCGCTGTCGAGTATAGCACTTTCACGCCGCGCCGCAAAAATCTTCACCGTTCTGCGAATAAAATAGGCCGTACCGCCGGAAAGGAACGATTCCGCCACATACATGGCAGCCGTACTCGAAAGTGAACCGTTAATAAATACCAGCGTGGCACCGGTCATCAAAAGAGGCAGGAAAGCTACAGTCGGTGCGAAAACCGGGTGGTCCCGAACCGCTTTTAATTCCGACAAAGACCATCGAATTGCCCCTACGGCTAAAAGAGAGGCAATATACCGCGCGGGCACATCGATCGGTGAAGGATAAAGATACCCGAGACTGCCGCCGAGGATCGCTGCCCACATACCCGAAAAAGGGCAGGAAGCTGCAGCTGCAGCCGCAAACGGTGCATATTTTCCAAACACCAGACCTCGCGATGAGAGAAGTCCCATTACACCGCAAAACAAAAGCATTGCCGTCTTCTGCACATAAGGCACATGCACAGCCGCTAGCAGTCTGTCCTTGGCACGTACCAGTACATTTTCTTCCGCAAACATAAAAACGCATCCTTTCCGCGGACGACGCTTTTTCTGTTCGTCCGTGTTTAAACTAACCTACAGATATATGTAGACTGTAAGCCAATTATACGTACCGCCCCGTGCGGTAAACCGCGAAATGCGCATACAGTTTTTTCGGATGTTTTATACTTTGCTATGGATTTCTGTCATCCTGACGCAGATTCTTTTAAAAATGCACTGAGTAAGGCGAAAGTTTTTTCACATGATACAGCACTTGACAAACCCCGAAAAAGGGCATAAAATAGCGATAATATAGAAACCTTTGATTGGAAGAAGTACCCGATGCCAAACGGTACAGAGAGCTCCCGACGGTGGAAACGGAGCGCAGGCGGCACGGCGAATGGACCCATGAGGGCGAACGGGATAATCGTTCGACGTCAGCCGCGTTAAGGCTTAAAGCGGGCGCATTGCGCCAATTTGGGTGGTACCGCAGGAATTTCAGCTCTTGTCCCTTGTTTGTTTTGGGACGGGAGCTTTTTATTTTCTGCAAAGGAATGTGCCGAGCATGCTCGAATAAAAGTTGCATAAAAAGACAGCTTCATCAAAGAACCGGCGCAGAATTTTTCACGTCAGCGCGCAGAAAGAACATGAAGACAATACTTTGTGTATGTCGAGTGGGCTTAACGTGCGATCACACGAAAAAGACCAGCCGAACAACTACAATGCAGAAAGGAAAATAAATAGCATGGAATACCGTTTTTCCGATAGAGTCTTAGCACTCAAGCCCTCCGCAATTCGCGAGATCTTCAAATATGCCGCAGATCCGACTTACATTTCTCTCTCCGCAGGCAACCCGGCTCCTGAAGCTTTCCCGGCTAAAGAGCTTGCTGCGATTTCCGCAAAGCTCATGCAGGATGAACCGATCTTAGCCCTCCAGTACAGCGTAACGGAAGGCTATCCGCTGCTTCGCCAGCATCTCACTAAGTACATGAAGGAAACCCAGAATATCGGCCGTGAATTCGATGATATTCTCATCACGACCGGTGCGCAGCAGGTCATGGATCTGTTCTCGAAATCCGTTCTGAACGAAGAAGAGACCGTTATCTGCGAAGCACCGAGCTTTATCGGTTCTCTCAACGATTTCCGCTCCTACCGTGCAAAGCTTGTCGGCATCCCGATGGATCCGGACGGTATGAACATGGAAGCACTCGAAAAAGCGCTTCAGACCGAGAAGAACGTAAAATTCATCTACACGATCCCGAACTTCCAGAACCCCTCCGGCATTACAATGAGCCTTGAAAAGCGCAAAAAGCTCTATGCGCTTGCAAAGCAATACAATGTAATGATCCTTGAAGATAACCCGTACGGCGATCTTCGCTATGAGGGTGAAGCGCTGCCCTCCATCAAGTCCATGGACGAGGACGGTATCGTTATGTATGCCGGCTCCTTCTCTAAAGTTATCTCCCCGGGTATGCGCGTCGCTTACGCGATCGGCCCGAAACCCGTCATCCAGAAAATGACCGTCTGCAAGCAGGGTCAGGACGTACACACCAACATCTGGTCGCAGGTACTCTGCTATCGCTTCATGACAGAATACGATTTCGATGCACATCTCGAAAACCTGCGTTCCATCTACACAAAGAAGCGTCAGCTCCTTCTCGACCTCATGGAAAAACACCTTGCACCGCACATTACATGGGACGATTTCAATGGCGGTCTCTTCGCATGGTGCCATCTGCCGGAAGGCATTGATATGATGACCTTCGTACAGAAAGCCCTCGAAAAGAAAGTCTGCGTCGTACCTGGCACGGCATTCCTCACAAGCGAAAACGAACCCTGCGATGCATTCCGCATCAATTTCTCCACACCGACCGATGAACAGCTCACAAAGGGTATTGAGCTGCTCGGCGAAACCATCCGTGAAATGATCTAAAGAAAGGTTGAAATACAATGGAAAACAATACTCCCGTTCAGAAGAAGCGCGTTCTCAGCATGATCCAGCCGACCGGCGTTTTTACACTCGGCAATTACCTCGGCGCCCTTAAAAACTTTGTTGCTCTGCAGGAAGACTATGAATGTGTTTATGCACTCGCTGACCTGCACGCGATCACTGTTCGCCAGGATCCGGCTGCATTCCGCAAGAATACACTTTCCGCTTATGCCATGATGCTTGCACTCGGTATTGACCCGGAAAAGAGCGTATTCTTCATTCAGAGCCATGTATCCGCGCATGCACAGCTCGCATGGGTCCTCAACTGCTATACCCAGTTCGGCGAGCTTTCCCGTATGACCCAGTTTAAGGATAAATCCGCAAAGCATGCCGACAACATCAATGCCGGTCTGTTCACCTATCCGTGCCTCATGGCAGCGGATATCCTGCTCTACAATGCGGACTATGTACCGATCGGCGCAGACCAGAAGCAGCATCTCGAGCTTGCCCGTGACATCGCAGACCGCTTCAACGGTATCTACTCTCCAACCTTCACCGTTCCGGAAGGCCTTATCCCGAAGACCGGTGCACGCATCATGTCTCTGCAGGATCCGACAAAGAAGATGAGCAAGTCCGATGAAAATACCGCAAGCTTTATCACCATGCTCGATACCCCGAACGAGATCATGAAGAAATTCAAGCGCGCTGTAACAGACAGCGAAGCCTGTGTCCGCTACGGCGAAGGCAAGGCCGGCATCAACAACCTCATGGGTATCTATAGCTGCATCACCGGCAAAACCTACGAGGAGATCGAAAAGGAATTCGAAGGCCGCGGCTACGGCGATTTCAAAACTGCCGTCGGCGAAGCTGTTGTAGCGGAACTCGCGCCAATCCAGGCACGCTACAACGAGCTCATGAAAGATAAGGCATACCTCGAAAAGTGCTACACCGAAGCTGCACCGCGCGCAGAGGCTATTGCACGACGTACACTCTCGAAGGTCATGCGCAAGGTCGGTTATCTGCCGCTTGGCCGCTGATTTCACCGCAGATTTGACATTTTGGTACGAAACAGCTATAATTATGTCCGAATGGACAGCAAACGGACCGCACAGTTGCTGTGCGGTCCGTTTTACTTATAATTACAGTTGCCTTTTTAAGGCAATTTGGAAAGGATGGTTTATCCCATGGCCGGAAAACATTACCGTAACTCTCCTGCCGCTGAACCGAAGCGTGCTCCCCGTACGCAGGCGCCGGCACAGCCGAAAAAGGAAGAATACGAAGACCTCTATTCTTACGAAGAGCCTTACGGCGCAAAGCGCGGTACCCGTCAGGCTAAAAACGCAAAAGCTGCTGTCAATGTAAATATCCCCGCAAAGAAAAGCATTTGGCAGCCGATCGTAGCTTGGCTTTGCCTGCTTGCCGCAGCCGGTATCCTGTTCTACATGGTTTGGGATCTCGGTATTGTCGACATGGTTCTTTCCATGCTCGGCTAATCTAAGTTTATAATGCAAAACCGTCCGGTTACCAGAAAGTAATCGGACGGTTTTTGTTTTCTGTTATAGATTTAGCCAAGCAGCACATCGGTTACAAGCATGATGCAGAAACCGACAAGCAGTGCATATGTAGCACCGCGCTCACTGCCGTGTGCATGCGTTTCGGGAATCATCTCGTCGCTGATCACGTACAGCATTGTACCTCCGGCAAAAGCCAGTGCAAAAGGAAGGATCACCGCCGAAACACTGACCGCAAAATAACCGACCAGCGTGCCGAACACTTCAACAAGGCCTGTCAGCATGGCACACAAAAATGTTCTCCCCGGACGAACCCCTGCAGCAAGCATCGGTGCGATAATGACCATACCTTCGGGAATATTCTGCAGTGCGATACCGCCCGCGATCATAAGCGCCTGGGCTGTATCACCCGAACCGAAACCGACACCGGCCGCAATACCTTCGGGCAGATTATGTATGGCGATCGCCGTAACAAACAAGAGCACTTTGCTGAGATTTGCGTTATTATGCGCCTCAATATCCGTACCCATCAGTTTATGCAGATGCGGAACAAGCTTATCGATCAGATTCAAGCACAGTGCACCGGCAAAAATACCGGCTATCGTAACAAGTATGCCGTATTTTCCGCCGTATTCGATCGATGGCAGCACAAGACCCAATACAGCTGCCGCCAACATGACACCGGCCGCAAAGGACAGGATAATATCCGAAAAACGGTGCGAAAGCTTTTTAAACAGAAAACCGATCACGGAACCGACAACCGTTGCACCACCTACACCGAGTGCAGTCAGTAAAACCATTCTCATAATCCGAACCCCCTTTTGATCCGTTACAGTAAAGACACCGCAGGCTCCCGATTTACGGTATATCCTGCGGTGCACCTTATTAGTTATTAGTTTTTGATTTCTTCAAAATCAGCTGCACCGTGCTTGCAGAGCGGGCAGATGATATCATCCGGCAGTGTGTCGCCTTCATAGATATAACCGCAAATCTTGCAGACAAAGCCCTTCTTGCCCTCGGTTTCCGGCTTCGGCTTGACATTCTCCTGATAGTAAGTGTATGTCATCGTTTCGCGATCGGAGATCACTCTGGCTTCCTTGACGGAGCAGATAAACATGCCGTGTGTGTCGAGATCCACATACTGTTCTACCTTCAGAGAAAGGAAGGAGTTGATGTAGCGCGGCAGGAATACAAGACCGTTATCGGAACGCAGCGGCTCACACTCTGCAAATTTATCAACATTTCTTCCGCTTACAAAGCCGAATGCTTCGAATACCTTAAACGGCGCATCCTGTGTCAGGCAGTTTACGTTCATTTCACCGGTCTGGCGAATAACATGGTGAGAATAGTTTGCCTTATTGATCGTAACCGCAACACGGTTCGGTGCGTCTGTAACCTGTGTGACCGCATTTACGATGAGACCGTTATCCTTCTTGCCGTCGTTCGAGGTAACAACGTACAGACCGTAACCGATATTATACAGTGCAGTCATATCGTTCTTGTTTGCGGTAGCATCCTGCTGTGCGAGATATTCCTTGCACAGTTCCTCTGCAAGAGCGGTAAGCCGAGCGGAACTTTCTTCGTTCAGAGCGGAAAGGATCTTCACTGTGTTATCTGTATAGGTCAGGTTCTTACTCTTTTCCAGCATACCCTTCATAACCTTTGTTGCCATCGGTGCCCAGCTGCCGTTTTCAATGAACGCTACGGTGCGGTTGCTGAAATTGCGCTCGGTCAGATGATTGATAAACTCACGCATGAACGGGAAGATATCCGCATTATATGTGGTGGTAGCCAAAACGAGCTTGCTGTAACGGAATGCATCCTCTACAGCTTCTGCCATATCGCAGCGTGCAAGATCCTGTACAACGACCTTCGGGCAGCCGTTCTTACGGAGCTGCTCGGCAAGCAACTGAACTGCTTTCTTTGTGTTGCCGTAGACGGACGTATAGGCGATAACAATGCCTTCTGTCTCCGGCTGATAGCTCGACCATGTATTATAGAGGTTGAGGTAGTAACCAAGATTTTCGGTCAGCACCGGTCCGTGCAGCGGGCAAATGATCGAAATATCGAGACCTGAAGCCTTCTTCAGCAAGTTCTGGACCTGTGCGCCATACTTACCGACAATACCGATGTAATAGCGTCTTGCTTCGCATGCCCAATCTTCTTCTACATCGAGAGCACCGAACTTGCCGAAGCCGTCTGCGGAGAAGAGAACCTTATCCGTGCTGTCATAAGTCACAATGACCTCCGGCCAGTGGACCATGGGAGCTGTGACGAAAGTCAAAACATGTTTGCCGAGTGTGAGTGTGTCCCCCTCACCGACAACGATCCGGTTATCTGTGAACTCTGTACCGAAGAAGTTCTTCATCATCTGGAATGCTTTCGCAGAGGCAACCAAAACAGCCTCCGGATAAGCCTTTACAAAGTTCATGATATTTGCGGAATGGTCCGGCTCCATATGCTGCACAATAAGGTAGTCCGGCTTTCTGCCGTTCAGCACATTCTGCAGATTATCGAGCCATTCATGTGTGAACTTTGCATCCACCGTATCCATAACGGCAATCTTCTCGTCCAGGATCACGTAGGAATTATAAGCCATACCGTTCGGAACAACATACTGCCCTTCGAACAGGTCGACCTGATGATCATTGACGCCAATGTATTGAATATCTTTTGTAATAAACATGAGAATTCACCTCAAAAAAGATTATGTACTATATATTAACATGTTCGATATTTTTTATCAACCGGACAACGGCATTATTCCAAAATTTTACCGTCTGTCGAGATCGTTACGACCTGCCACGGAATGAACTTTCCGCTCATCTGCAGCGCACGCTTCACAGCATTTTCGAGACCGCCGCAGCACGGAACCTCCATACGTACGATCTTCACACTGCGGATATTGTTATTCTGAATGATCTGTGTCAGCTTCTCGGCATAGTCACCTGCATCCAGTTTTGGGCAGCCGATCAGCGTAATGTGATTGCGAATAAAATCCTCATGGAAATTTCCGTACGCAAATGCAGTACAGTCAGCCGCGATTAACAGATTTGCATTTTCAAAGTACGGTGCATTCACGGGCACCAGTTTGATCTGGCACGGCCACTGTGCGAGACGGCTCTGCACCGGTGCCGTGGGCTTTTGCACCGCGGCTCCTCTCTTCATCGTCTTCATCTGCATGCCCGGGCAGCTGAACGCCGGTCGTGCATCTGATTTCTGCTGCTTTGAAGCCAGTACCGCCGCTTCATTATATGCCGGAGCTTCACGTTCCTCAAAGGTGATCGCGCCGGTCGGACAGGCCGGCAAACAGTCACCGAGACCGTCGCAGTAATCCTCACGGGCGAGTCTCGCCTTGCCGTTTACCATTTCGATAGCGCCTTCGTGGCAAGCTGCAGCACAAGCGCCGCAGCCGTTACATTTTTCTTCACTGATTTTAATGATCTTTCTCAACATAGTTAGTTTCCGTCCTTTCAAAAACATTTTCCGTCCCGGCAGGTTTCCGTTGTACCGCCGCGCCAGCAAAGTTCGTTTTTACACTGTTTCGTCTCAAAGATATCCTTGAGATTCTGTACTGTTGTTTCTGCAATGTTCATCAGTGCCTCTTCCGTCAGAAACGCCTGATGTGAAGTCACGATAACATTCGGCATCGAAATAAGTCTTGCGAGCGTATCGTCTTCCATGATATGACCCGAGTTATCTTCAAAGAACAGGTCGGACTCTTCCTCGTAAACGTCCAGACACGCTGCACCCACCTTACGCGATTTAATCGCTTCCAGCAACGCATCGGCATCGACCAGTGCACCCCTCGAAGTATTCAGAAGCACTACACCGCGTTTGCATTTTTCAAGTGCCTCTTCATCGATGATATGGTGTGTTTCGTCCGTGAGCGGGCAGTGCAGCGAGATGATATCGCTCTTTGCGAGAAGCTCATCGAGGTTTGTATACCGAACTGTGTCTCCGTTATCCAGTTCCGGAACCGGGAACTTATCGTATGCCAGCACCTTCATCCCAAATCCGCGGCAGATATCAATGAACACCCTACCGATACGGCCCGTACCGACCACGCCGACTGTTTTGCCGTAGAGATCAAAACCGGTGAGTCCCGAAAGGCTGAAATTAAAATCTTTCGAGCGGATATACGCCTTATGAATACGGCGAATCGATGTCAGAAGCAGCGCCATGGTGTGTTCTGCGACCGCGTACGGAGAATATGCCGGAACATGGAGCACGTGCACTTTACCGTACGCATGTTTCATATCCACATTGTTAAAGCCTGCACAGCGCAGCGCCACAACTTTAACATTCATCTCTGCCAAACGATCAATAACTGCAGCGTTGACTGTATCGTTTACGAACACACATACCGCATCACATCCTTTGGCGAGGTCTACGGTATCTTCGTTGAGCTTCGTCTCGAAATATTTAAAAGAAACGCCTTCTCTGCCGCCGAATTCTTCGAAAGACGGCTTATCATACGGCTTTGCATCAAAAAAAGCAATTTTCATAAGAGTTTTTTCCCTTTCCGAAGAGCATTTCGTATTGCTCTTGCTTTTGTGTCTTCATTATAGTATACTCAGCTCAAAGAGTATGTTGAAATTTCAACACAAATATAAATTTTTCAAATTTTACAGGTATCATTCATGGAGCAATTTAACACAGTTTTACAAAAATGCCCGCTGTTTCAGGATATTGAAACAGGAAACCTTCACATCATGCTGCATTGCCTCGGTGCAAAAACAGAAGTTTTCGATAAAAAATACACCGTTCTTGCCGAGGGCAGCCCGGCAAAATATATCGGCATCGTACTAAGCGGTTCTCTGCAGATCACGCAGGTTGACTATTTCGGCAACCGTACCATCGTTTCAAATGTTGAGCCGGGTGAGCTGTTTGCGGAATCGTTCGCCTGCGCGGAAACACGCGCATTGCCGATCTCGATCATCGCAAATGAACTCAGTGAAGTTATGCTGATAGACTGTGAGCACATTCTGCATACCTGCGAGAACAACTGCGGTTTTCACCAGCAGCTGATTTTTAACCTGATGAAGGGGCTGGCGTTGAAAAACATTCAGTTTCACCAGAAAATCGGCATCACCTCCAAGCGTTCCACACGCGAAAAGCTACTGGCTTATCTCGATCTGCAATCCAGAAAAGCCGGCAGCCGACAGTTTGATATTCCCTTCGACCGGCAGGAACTCGCCGATTATCTTGAAGTTGAACGCAGCGGTCTTTCTGCCGAAATCAGTAAACTGAGAAAGGAAGGCATCCTGCGCTGCGAGCGCAGCCGCTTTGAACTGCTTTAAAAATGCGCAAATCGCTCCGTATCAGTATGTACAAAACCGAAAAAATTACACAGAGCTTCAACACTCTGTGCGTAAAAAGAATTCTTTTGAGAGGAAATCAAACATGAAAACTACACCCCATGTTTTTTACCGTATTGCAGACCCTGCAAAAGCACAGCAGGTCATAGCGCTTTGCCGCACTTTACAGTTTACCGCAAAACCGATACTCGAAGCTGATGCAGGAAAAACGGTCGGCACACTGACCGGCATTTCCGGTGCATCCGCTAAAACAGATAAACTCCCTGCAGGATACACGCTCCCGGAGCTTCTCATTTTCCGCGATTTCAGCGAGACCGCACTCGATCTTTTCCTCACAGCCTACCGGAAATCCGGTATTTCGCCCGTCGCACTGAAAGCCGTTGTTACCCAGCATAATAAAGACTGGACACTGTACGCACTTGTTGAAGAACTGCAGCGCGAACGTGCGGCAATGCTGTTGATGAGAGAGCAGAATAAAAAGCCCTGAGCACTGCCATCGCGTATTTATTTTTCCGATTACATAAAAAAACAGGATGTTGTTTTAACAACATCCTGTTTTCATTTTAAGATTCAAGCACCAGTGCTTCAAAATTCGGATTCGGACCGACACCTTTATCATAAATATGGATATGGAACTGCGAATGGCGAATGAGAAGCATATACGCCGGGGTATATGTTTTTATGGAATACAGCATATTGTACGAATCAAGAATTCTGCCCTCATTCAAAAGCTGCCTACCGTATTCATACTTAATATTTCTGACCTTTGTGGCAACACCGTCGCGGTCTGCAACAAACTCATACTCACCGAGTGCAGTCTCATAATCATAAGCTGCGGCTGCAGCTTCAGCCTTCAAATAATGAATATCGAGAATCTTTTCCGCACTGTCTTCGAATTCTCCAAGCGCCGTAAACATTTCCATTGCAGCATCAAGTTCACCGGCATCAAACAGAGAAACCGCCTTTTCATAATATACGGCATCGATTTTCGGCAGCAGGCTCTCCTCCGTTACATACTCGAAGTATTCCAGTGCACGGGGTTCGTTATCTGCCTTATAATGCACAATGCCGGTTTCGCAGAACATCGCCTGCATTTCAGCCTTCTGCTGGTCGTTTGTCTTTTCATAATGCACGAGCGCTGCTTCGAGTGCATCATTGCTGATTTCCTTAATTCCCAGCTCAAAGTGGCAAATTTCAATCTTTGCAGCCGATTCCTTATAACCGTCCAGCGCTTCGAACTGCTGGAGTGCATCGGTATAGGCCTTAGCATCCAGCGCCTTAAGAGCTTTGCCGTACTTAGCTTCTGTAATCTGTGCCTCAGCACCTTCTATTTCGATAACCTCTTCAAACACAGCAATCGCTTCGTCAAATTTTTCGCCTTCAAGCAGATAGACACCTTTTTCATATTTTACGCCGGGAATACGCTCGGTGCTGTCCTTAAAACCGTCCAGCGCAGCAAATGCTTCCACTGCTTCATCGAACTGTTGGTTCGCAAGCATAGCTTCGGCATCTTCGTATTTACCTTGCGGAATAAGATATGTAACAAGTGCAACAGCAAAAAGAACCGCCAGAACAAGAAGCGGGATCGAGATCCACAGGAATATCTTCTGGTTACGTTTCTTTCTTCTTGCACGTTCCTCAGCAGCCAGACGTTCCTCTTCTGCCTTGCGCGCTGCTTCCTCAGCTGCCCGTCTTTCTTCTTCCGCCTTACGCTCTGCGGCAAGACGTGCCTGCTCTGCTTTTTCCTCTTCCGCTTTAATAAAAGCTTCCAGATTTTCCTGAAGCTTTTCACGGTCATCAAACAGAGTACGCTGCGGTTCATAGGCCGCGCCGCACAGGCTGCAGCGTTCTTCTCCCTCATGGTTTACACCGCCGCAGGCGCACAGCCAAAGATCCTTATATGTATCCGGAACATAGACAGCTTCTCCTTTACCGGCTTCGGCCATCGTCTCCGAAAAATCACGGCGATACTGTTCCAAAAGTGCTTCCTCTTCGAACTGTTCTTCCAATGCAGCACGCTCGGGAATATATTCGAACAGGAACGATGCACTGCCGTTCCAAATATCTTCGCCCTCAAACTCTACACGCTTGATCGCAACGGAAAAGCTGTTAGCGGAAAGGCTCACCGGAAGCTCCACATCTTCGCCGAATGTTTCATGGCGGCCGGCAACCGGCACGAGATATCTGCGGTCACGAATAGCCTCGATCTCGTTGTTTGCCTTATCAAAAACATGCAGGTCGAGATACAGTGCCGTAACTGCACGGTCATCGATATTGCGGAAGGTCACCGTGGCAAATGCACGCGGCTCTCCTTCTTCGTCCTCGGGCTCGACAAAATACAGAGCACCGCCCTGCAAAAGGACCGGACAGGTCTCTTTATATAAATTGGCTTTCAATTCGAATATCGGTTCAAAATCAGGCACTTATATCCATCCTTTTCCGTTAAATCGGCATCAATATCCACTATTCATTATATCGTATATACCGGAAATTGCAAGAACTTTACATAATCTTCGGAGAAAAATCCTTCGACAAAAACCGTGCATTTCAATTTTCCGTATGATATAATTATACTGTCTAAAAGAACCTCGTGCCAAAAATCCAGAAAGAAAATTACGGAAAGGATGACCTATATGACAAACACAATTTCCGTTCGCTGGCTCGGCCATGCAGCATTTAAGATCACAAAGGGCAAAAGCAGTATTGTACTTGACCCCTTTTCACCCGGCAGTGTCCCCGGTTTTCGCGATATAAACGAAACTGCCGGCCTCGTGCTTTGCAGCCACGGTCACGGAGACCACGGCTATAAGGAGGCCGTGATCCTCGATGCAAAGGGCGCACCGGACTTTACCGTTACAACACTCGATACCTTCCATGATGATGTTGAGGGCGCAAAACGCGGTCCGAATATCATCCACATTATTGAAAGCGACGGTGTACGCATTGTCCACTTCGGCGACCTCGGCTGCGCACTTACAGAGGAGCAGATCGAAATTCTCACCGGTGCAGATGTGGTACTGATCCCTGTCGGCGGCTTCTACACAATAGACGCTGCACAGGCAAAGGCCGTACTTGATATTATCCGTCCGAAAATCGCGATTCCCATGCACTACCGAACAGAACGCTTCGGTTTCCCGGTTATCGGTACGCTGGACGAGTTCCTTACCCTTTGCGATACCGTTACGAAGCTGGATAAAGACACCTTCACCGTCGGAGAAATTGATTCCGGCGTAGTCGTTCTTGATTATTAACGGAGAAAAAGCCATGCTGATCGGTCAATTTTACGGCACAAGTGCCGCAGAAGGCATTCCTGCCCCGTTCTGCCGCTGCAAAAACTGCACACAGGCAAGAGAGAAAAAAGGTAAATATCAGCGCAAGCGTTCGAGCTTTCGTTTAAGCGATTCCATTATACTCGATCTCGGTGCAGATGCCGTAACACAGTCATTCGATTACGGAGATTTCGTCGACATCGATCATGTGCTCGTCACGCATACACACGATGATCACCTGAATCCACATATGATGATGGAAGCCTTCTGGGGCAGCCGCTGCGGATACAGAAATACACCGCTGCACTATTATTTTACGGAACAGGCGTATGAGATCGTCGATCAGTGGAGAAAAAATTCCTGGATCCTGAAGGGGATGGTTCCCGGCTGGGAAAAAGAAAATATCATTGAATTTCACAAGCTGCATTACGGACAGCGTGTTGAGATCGGCGGCCTCGGCATCACGCCGTTTCGCGGCAATCACGTCGGCAATATGCGTGAGACCTCCGCGCTGTATCTCATAGAACTGCCTGACGGCCGCACGCTGTTTTACGGTTTGGACAGCGGCACATATTTTCCCGAAACAATTGAAGCACTTAAACCCCACCGCATCGATATTTTCGTCAGCGAATGCACGGGCGGTACACAACCCTCACCGCCGGAAAGCACCCATATGAATTTGGATAAGGTCCATATCCTTGTCGAAACCCTGTTAGAACAAGGTACGCTGCACAAAGGCAGCGTGCTGTACCTCACGCATATCAACCACCATACCGGTCACGATGAAGTGGAAGAAGGCGTCCGGCGCCTCGGCTTCCCCATTAAAACACACGTGGCATATGATGGACTGAAAATTCTTTGATCACAGCAAAAAGAACCTCCCGTACTGTATACGGGAGGTTCTTCTGTTTTCTATAGATTCAGTTCAGAAACTTCAGCTTGCTGATGATCGGTGCATCCTTTGCCTGACCCTTGCAAACCTGGAAGAACAGGATCACACGGACAACGAGGAGAGCGATCATGGCGATGCCGCCAACGATCGGCACGATGACTGTCCAGCACAGAAGCGCTGTAACAAGACCGAGCAGTACGTTTGTGATTTCAAGCTTCAACGCCTGGCGTGCATGGAAACCTGCGTACTTGGATCCCGGAGCTGCGAGCAGCGCAATAAGAATGCCGAGAACGCTGAGCATATAAGCCGACATAGCGATAACCTTATTCTCAGAGATATCCTCTGCATCAAATTCCGCTGTATGATCAGAAAGATCTACAACCGGCATATACTGCGGGATCGGCTGATACTGCGGTGCCTGATACTGGGGAACGGGCTGCTGCACGGGTGCTGCGGGCTCACGCTCTACGGGTGTACCGCATACCTGACAGAAAACAGCATCTTCGTTGAGCTGTGTACCGCAATTTTTACAAAAAGCCATAATTCAAACCATCCTTTCAAAACGGCAGCGACCGTTCGACCGCGCCGGATATTTACACAAAAAGTATAACACGAGTCCTGTCGAAAAGTAAAGTACTTCGCTCAAAGCTTAATAGATTTGTAAAAATAAGACGGGAAAACAGCAGGC
>JAZNMV010000007.1:0-4897 GCA_045579885.1 Acutalibacteraceae bacterium
GGCATCGTTGTGCCGGAAGAGCTTGAAGCGGCTATCACGGAAAAAACCGCTCTCGTCACCGTAATGTATGCAAATAACGAGATCGGTACGATCCAGCCGATCGCAGAAATCGGTGCGATTTGCAAAAAGCACGGCGTCCTCTTCCACACGGATGCTGTTCAGGCTGTAGGCAATGTACACATTAATGTAAAAGAACAGAACATCGATATGCTCTCCCTGAGCGGTCATAAGCTTCACGCACCGAAAGGTGTCGGCGCACTGTATATCCGCCGAGGTCTCGTTCTTCCGAATCTCATTGACGGCGGCGCCCAGGAACGCAACCGCCGCGCAGGCACAGAGAATGTCGCCGGTATCGTCGGTCTCGCAAAAGCCATGGAGATCGCACATGAGACTATGGACGAAAAGAATGAGAAACTGCGCCGCATGCAGGATAAGCTCATCACCGAAATCCTTAAGATCGATCGCAGCCGCCTGAACGGTGACCGCGAAAAGCGTCTGCCCGGCAATATCAGCTTCTGCTTCGAAGGTATTGAAGGTGAGTCCCTGCTGCTTATGCTTGATATGAAGGGTGTTTGCGCTTCTTCCGGCAGCGCCTGCACTTCCGGTTCTTTGGACCCGAGCCATGTACTGCTTTCGATCGGTCTCCCGCACGAAGTTGCACACGGTTCTCTCCGTTTGAGCTTCAGCGATGTTAATGAAGAAAGCGATGTTGATTACATCATCGAGATCCTCCCGCAGATTGTTGAACGTCTGCGCGCTATGAGCCCGCTTTGGGACGCGATCATCCACGGTAGAGAAATCAAGTAATAAACCAAACCGAATAATTTCGGATTTACTATTCATTATTTATTACAGTCGAAAGGAAATTATATTATGGCATACAGTGAAAAAGTAATGGAACATTTTGCAAACCCGCGCAATGTCGGTGAAATGGAGAATCCCTCCGGCGTCGGTGAAGTCGGAAACTCCAAGTGCGGCGATATTATGCGCATGTACATCAAGGTTGAAGATGATGTTCTCACAGACGTTAAGTTCATGACCTTCGGCTGCGGCGCTGCAATCGCAACCAGCAGCATGGCAACCGAACTTGTTAAGGGCAAGACCATCAAGGAAGCTCTTACCCTGACAAACAAAGCTGTTATGGAAGCACTCGACGGTCTCCCGGCAGTTAAGGTTCATTGCTCCGTTTTGGCTGAGCAGGCAATCAAGGCAGCTGTTTCCGATTATTACACCCGTCAGGGCATCGATCCGGTTCCGATTGTCGGTGTTCTCGAAGAGTGTGAAGACTGCCACGACGTGGAAGAGGAATAATTTCATAAGAAAACTTTGGTCCGGAGCATGTACTCCGGACCGTTTTTTATGCATATAAAAACGCCCGATCCGTCGATCGGGCGTTTTCTGCTGCATTACTCTTGTGTCAGTGTGATGGTATTCGGATAATTGAACGCGATGTAGGTTTTACCGCGGTTGATTGCAAGCTCGTTGCCATCTGTGTCAAAGAACTTAAGCTTCTCATATTCGGATGCCTTGCTCCAGGTAATCTCCTGCATAGCACCGTTGGAGAAGTAGTATCCTTTATAATCTTCTCCACCCCACCAATTAATATTTCTGCTGACCTGATTTTCTTTAAATCCGATATCTGTCTCCAGAATAATAACATTGGTAAATGTAAGCTGTTCACCGGTCAGACCGTCAATGTGCGGATTTCTGTTATGCATCTTGCTGTACAGCTTTGTTTCCGGATCATAGTTAAAAGTACTGTTCTGCGCACCGAAATTGATTTTAACATAATCTGCAGCATCGCCTGTCGGTGTTACCACTTCATCCATCTTTGCAAACTTAAATGCATAGCCTTCCCAGTCTTCTCTGAGATCCATGCGATATTCTTTCTTTTCTACCATTTCAGGGAACTTGGAACCATCCATATACCCGGTATGTTCTAACGCCTTTCCCTGATTCAAGCGATTCTGATCTCTGTAGAAGCCAAAGCCCATGGTAATACCGTCAAATCTATCTATGCCCATCGAGTTCAATGTGGACATCGCATAATTCTGTTCAGCACCCCAATGTACATAGATCGCATCAAAACCGCCTGCAACGATTGGGAAGTAATAACGGCAGCTACGGATAGAACAGATCTTCGGGATCTGCGTATAGTCGCTGAAAAGGCCCATCAAGCGTGTGTGCTCGTATTCAATCGGGATCTCAAAAAGAACCTCTGCAGATCCAACACCGTCCTGCGGCAGTGCGGGTGCCACATTATTGATCATGACAGCAACCGGACGCTTGCCTACAGCTTCATCAGTCAGTGTTTCAAGACCGGTCAGCAGGCTGGCCTTTTCCGGAATGATCTCCGGTTCAGGTGTCGGTTCCGGTGTAGGCGTCGGCTCAGGTGTCGGCTCAGGCGTGGGTTCCGGAGTAGGTGTAACGACCACTTCCGGCTCCGAAGGAAGCTCTTCTACTTCCTCTTTCTTACAGCCGGCTAACGAAAACACCATCAACAGGCACAACAAAAAAGCCACCGCGCGAACAAACAGATTTTTCTTCATGGATTAACATCTGCCTTTCCTAAACAGGCTCAATTCGCCTGTATCGTATACTGTGCTTTCATTATACAGCACAAATTGATAGTTTGCAATAAAAAAATCCATTTTAGAAATAACAAAAATGTCAACTTTTGCCAAATACATACAAAAAAGCGGAGGCAATCACCTCCGCTCTTCTCTTAATCTTCAAACAAATCTTTCAGCTTTCCGAAAAAGCTCTTACGCTTCTGATAGTTCTTATCATCTGCATCCTTATCAAACTCAGCCAAAATTTCTTTTTGGTGCTTAGAAAGATTCTTCGGTACCTCAACCGTCACCTGTACGTACTGATCACCGCGTCCTCTGCCGTGGAGACTCTGAATACCGCGCCCCTTCAGCTTAAAGACATCGCCGGGCTGCGTGCCCTCGTGAATATGATAACTGACCTTGCCGTCCAGTGTCGGAACCGTTACATCTGCGCCAAGCGCCGCCTGTGTAAATGTGACCGGCATTTCGCACCAAACATCATTGCCTCTGCGCTGGAAAATCGCATGCGGACGTACAGATACATAAACATGCAGATCGCCGCTCGGACCGCCATTGCTGCCCGCATTGCCTCTGCCGCCGACATTCAGTACCTGCTCATCATCGATACCGGCCGGAACCGTGATCTCGATCGTCTTCTGACGTCGAATTCTGCCTTTGCCGTCGCAAGTTTTACAGGGCGTTTCAATGATCTTACCCTTACCGCCGCAGCGGTCACATGTACCTACGGACTGCACTACACCGAAAGGTGTGCGCTGATTGATGCGAACCTGACCGGAACCGTTACAGTTCGGACAGGTCTTCGGCGAAGTACCTGCCGCTGCACCTGTACCGGAACAATCCGGACAATTTTCGATCTGATGATACGATACGTTTTTCTTACAGCCCTTTGCTGCTTCCTCAAAGGAAACTACAACACTGGCTTCTACATCTGTACCGCGGCGCGGTGCATTCGGATTTGCTCTGCGTCCGCCGCCGCCAAAACCGCCGCCGAAAAAGCTGTCGAAAATATCGCTGAAGTCGAAGCCCATACCGCCTGCGCCGTACGGGTTGCCGCCTGCGCCGCCTCCAAAGTTCGGGTCCACACCTGCAAAGCCAAACTGATCGTAACGGGCACGCTTATCCTTATCGGAAAGCACCTCGTACGCTTCGTTTGCTTCCTTGAACTTTACTTCCGCTTCCTGATCACCGGGATTTAAGTCCGGATGATACTTTTTGGCGAGCTTGCGGTACGCTTTTTTCAGTTCATCATCGGAAGCGCCCTTCTGAACACCGAGCACCTCATAGTAATCTCTCTTGTTATCAGCCATCCGCTGTCATCTCCTCAGAACATCCAAAAGGCAAGGGGTCTTGCCGGTGCATGACCCCTTGCTCCTCGGTTCAGTATATTACTCTACGTCTTTATAGTCAGCGTCGTAAACATCGCCGTTTGCACCCGGCTGGCCGCCCATATCAGGACCTGCACCCGGAGCACCGTACGGCGGCTGCTGACCCTGCGGATTTGCAGCCTGATACATCTTCTCGCTTACTGCATACATTGCCTTCTGAAGCTCATCCATACCGGACTTGATCGCCTCAACGTCGCCGCCCTGCATGGTGGTCTTCAGAGCGGAAACCTTAGCGTTCAGCTCGTTCTTATCTGCCTCCGGCAGCTTATCGCCGTTTTCATTGAGAAGCTTCTCAACCTGATAGCACAGATTTTCTGCGTTATTCTTGGTGTCAACTTCCTCACGGCGCTTCTTATCTTCCTCAGCAAACTGCTCAGCAGCCGCAACAGCGCGGTCGATATCTTCCTTGCTCATGTTGGAGGAAGAAGCGATCGTGATCTTCTGCTCCTTGCCGGTGCCGAGATCCTTAGCGGATACGTTTACGATACCGTTTGCGTCGATATCGAAAGTAACTTCGATCTGGGGGATGCCTCTCGGAGCCGGAGCAATGCCGTCGAGCTTAAAGATACCGAGCTGCTTGTTGTCGCGTGCAAATTCACGCTCACCCTGCAGAACGTTGACCTCAACCTGAGTCTGACCGTCAGCAGCTGTGGAGAAGATCTGGCTCTTCTTGGTCGGGATAGTTGTATTTCTGTCGATGATCTTTGTCATAACACCGCCCATGGTCTCAACACCGAGAGAAAGCGGAGTAACGTCGAGCAGCAGGAGACCCTGAACTTCGCCGCCGAGAACGCCTGCCTGCAGTGCAGCACCGATAGCAACGCATTCGTCCGGGTTGATGCCCTTGAACGGCTCCTTGCCCGTGACTCTCTTGACGGCTTCCTGTACGGCCGGGATCCTCGTGGATCCACCTACCAGGATGACCTTGGAGATGTCGCT
>JAZNMV010000008.1:0-2816 GCA_045579885.1 Acutalibacteraceae bacterium
AGCGGCGTGGGATTCATGACCTCGGTGACAGCACCGTCGATCTGCAGACCGTTGAAGTCTACGATCGCACAGAGATTGTCCAGCTTCTTATGTGCAGCAAACATAGCTGCTTCCCAAACCTGACCTTCCTCGATCTCACCGTCGCCAAGCAGTGTATAAACTCTGTAATCCTTGTTATCAAGCTTACCTGCCAGAGCCATACCGACAGCAGTAGAGATACCCTGACCAAGAGAGCCGGAGCTCATATCAACACCGGGAGTACCCTTCATATCCGGATGACCCTGAAGCATAGCGCCAATATGGCGGAGGGACTTCAGTTCATCTACGGAGAAGTAACCGCGTTCAGCCAAAGCTGCATACAGGCCCGGTGCGCAATGACCCTTACTCAGAACGAATCGGTCTCTGTTCGGACACTTCGGCTTTTCAGGATTTACATTCAATTCTTTAAAATAGAGATAAGTGTAAATCTCTGTTGCGGAAAGAGAACCGCCCGGATGACCGGATTTTGCGTTGAAAACACCTTCAATGATTCCGAGTCTGATCTTAGCAGCTTTAACTTTAAGCTGCTGCTTTTCGCAAGAATTCATGGAAGACCTCCTATATTTTATACGCTTCTTCATCGAAGCACAATTCTTTCGCGATAATTATACACTACTTTCAAAATGATTGCAATGTGGAAAACCTAAAATAACTACAGATAAATCCTCGTATATTTGTACTTTCCGGAGAGAAACTATAGGCAGAACAGCAAAAACGAAAGGAATATATAAAATGAGTAAACGAATTGGTAATTTACCTGCGAATATCAATATTATGAACCCTGTTCCAAATAAGGATGCAAAGCAGATTGAAAAACTGATCAGAAACAATGGGAAAATCTCCGGTTATCAGCTTTCCGACGGCACAGTGCTTTCAAAGGCTGAAGGTGTCGCACTTGCCAAGCAGGGCGGCATACGAGGTGTTGCAATTGCCAGCCGAAACGGGAACGAATACCTTCGCTCCCTCCCCGATGGCTCCGAATCAAACAATCTCGGAGATCTTCCAAGTACAAGTATGAGAAATATATGATATTGAAACAAAAAGGCACCCTCACATTTTCTGTGAAGGCGCCTTCTTTTTATCTTCAGTTATTTATTCTCGTACAGTGCAATTGAACCTTCCATAACTTCCACCGGGCCGAAGAAACCGTCCGGAAGCGGAGCCGGACGTGCCGGGCGGGATTCAAGTGTATGAACCTTTCCGAGTTCTGTATTGTCCTCGATCGCTGCCATCAGTTCAACCGTATGCAGTGCAAGTTCAGCACTGGAGCGATGCGGTCTGTTCTGACGGATCGCATATGCCATATCAACAACAGCAATACCTCTCCAGCTGTTGTGACACGGCTCCCCCTTACCGGACTTCGGCGGTACAGTAGGATCCGTGTCGCAGAAAGCATGGCTGAACGGAATCTTGAATGTACCGGAATTACCGATACGTGTCAGATAAACATCCAAACCGTTGCCGCCGAACAGATTCGGGTCGGGCAGCGTCAGTGTACCTTTGGTGCCGTAAATTTCAACACGCGGGATCTCTGCATCAAAACCGTCCGCACTGATTACAAGATTACCGTACACACCGGACTCAAATTCCAGGGTTGCCATCAGTGTGCTTGCACCGCCTTCGGTGCTGACAGACTGGCCAAACAGCGGATTTTTGGTATTGCCGTACTTGTGGTGCGGAAATACCTGTGCAAAGCCTGCTGCACGGTTTACCGGGCCGAGAAGTGCGACAAGTGCATTTACATAGTAACCACCCATATCAAAATTAATGGTTGTACCCTTCTGGCCGTTACCGGGATTCGGACGGTTATGTGCACCATAGCCGCGAATGCACCAAGCCTGCGCTGTAACCGGGTCTCCGATCCAACCGTCGTCGATCAGTTTACGGGCTGTCTGGTATGCGGCACCCATGTAGATATCCGGTGCAGAACCGAGGCGAAGTCCCTTAGATGCTGCGAACTCTACATTAGCCTTGGCTTCCTCATATGTGCAGCCGAGAGCCTTTTCACTGTAGCAGTGCTTACCGGCCTCAAGAATCATTCTTGTAACCTTGCTGTGGTTATGAATTTCTGTTGTGTTAATGACAATTTCGATTTCGGGATCGTTCAGAATTTCTTCCGTAGTCATCTGGCGAATCCCAAACAATTCTGCACGTGCCTTGCTCTTTTCGGGAATCAAGTCAGAACAACCGACAACTTCGATGATTGAGAAGCCGCTTGTTAATGTATTCAGATATGTATAGCTGATATTGCCCGAACCAATAAGAGCAACTTTTACCGGTTTGTAATCCATGATATTTACCTCTCTTTATCTATTGTCAAACACCGAACTTGCGCAGATTATTGATGCTGATCGCACAGGCTTCATAGCCGGGTCGCTGTACCTTATCCTGTTCTACAGCACACCACTCAAGGCCCTGATCTTTACACTCCGCAATAATGCCCGGCCAGTTCAAATTGCCTTCACCAACTTCAGCAAAGAGCTTATGTGTACACTCGAGGAAGCTGTGATCGGAATACGGATCGATCGCATAATCCTTAAAATGAACCATATACATACGGCCGCGCAGCTTCTTCAGCCAACTAATTACATGACCGCCGCCGGCCTGGATCCAGTGTGTATCCGGCTCAAAGAAAACATATCTTTCATCCGTTCCTTCAACAATCTGATCCAAAATACGCTTACCGTTTACCTTGGAGAAGTCTACAGCGTGATTGTGATAACTCAGATGAATGCCTTCCTGCATCAGCAGTTCACCGGTTTTATTAAGTTCAGCAA
>JAZNMV010000009.1:0-10709 GCA_045579885.1 Acutalibacteraceae bacterium
TGTTTGATGCTTTCGAGGATGTCCGGATAAATTGTGCCCTGTGCGAGGAAATCGATATCGTCGAGCTTACGAGCTTCATCAGCAAAAACGTTGATGAACTCTGCGCCGATGATCTTTCTCTTCTTTTCCGGATCTGCAACATCCTTCAGAAGATCGAGGAAACGATCTGTAGCGTCTACATATACGAGGTTAGCGTCGAGCTCACCTTCGAAGAGCTTGATAACGTTTTCGGACTCATCCTTACGCATCAAACCGTGGTTAACGTGAACACATACGAGCTGCTTGCCGATCGCCTTGATCAGAAGTGCAGCAACTACGGAGGAATCTACGCCGCCGGAAAGCGCCAACAGAACCTTCTTATCGCCGACCTGCTTACGGACAAGCTCTACCTGCTCTGCGATAAATGCATCTGCAAGCTCCTTAGTCGTGATGCGAGCCATGCTGTCCGGTCTTCTATTGTTATCCATATTTTGACCATCCTTTCCACGAGGTGTGCGATCATTTTATACGGCTGAGTACGCGGTGCATACCGCCGTCAGTTTGCAGATCGACACCGGACCTTAACGTTTCGGTCCCTTCCTCCGGTATTTCTTAACTTCATAATTTTACCAAATCTCTGAAAATTCGTCAATGCGCAGCTTTGTCATTTTCGAAGTTTTCTATCGTAAAAAAACTGTAAGCTGTGACAATTTTATTGTTACCGGACTCGCTGTGATTATGAATTGCTTTTGCTTTTATTGTTTTAATGTTTGCCGGTATCGGTTGACAAGTACTCTTTGCTGGTGTAGACTTAAATCGATAAAGGACTACATTTTGTCGACTTTGAACGAAATTGAAAGAAGGAATATATAATGGAACGAATTACGATTGGTGTTATAGAAGCTAAGTTTGCGGATATTATTTGGGAGAAAGCACCGATTTCTACGAAGGAGCTTGTTAAAATCGGCGAGGCTGTGTTTAACTGGAAACGTACAACAACGTATACGGTTCTCAAGAGACTGTGTGAAAGAGGGTTGTTCGATACACAGAACAGTGTTGTAACGGTCAAGCTTACCCGCGAAGAGTTTTACGCTATCCAGAGTGAACAGTTTGTAGAGGAGTCTTTCAAGGGTTCTCTTCCGGATTTCTTTGCAGCATTTTCAACGAGAAAGAAGCCTACGGCGGAAGAAATCGAAGTGCTGCGCCAGATGATCGATGCATGGGGAGGCCGAAGCGATGAATGACCTACTGACTGTACTTTTCAGCCTCAGCTTAAAATCGGGTTGGGCGGTACTGGCAGTGGTCTTGCTTCGCTTCGTTATAAAAGATGCACCGAAATGGACGCATTGCCTTTTATGGTCGGTCGTCGGGTTACGTCTTGTGCTGCCGTTTTCGGTTGAAAGTGTTTTGAGCCTTGTTCCGAACCGTGAAACGGTGGAGAGCGTCGTTTTGGCCGGCCCGCTTGATGCAATACTTCCGACAGAATCGTTTGAAGCGGAAAACACGGGTTCATTGGCCGTTATACTTTTTGGGGTATGGATCATCGGTGCGGCAGGACTTCTGCTTTACGCATTCGTGACTTACATTAAAATGTACCGCCGGGTCTCGGTGTCTGTACGAACGGATCATAATATTTACCTTTGCGACGATATTGATAAGCCGTTTATTCTCGGTATTTTCAGACCGCGTATTTGTTTACCGTCCGGTATGCCGGAAGAGCAGAGGCAGTTTGTCCTTCGGCATGAGCGCGCGCATTTGCAGCGCCGCGACCACTGGTGGAAACCACTGGGCTTTTTGCTCGTGGCTGTGCACTGGTTCAACCCGTTATTGTGGCTCGCCTACAAGCTTTTCGGGCAGGATGTGGAGCTTGCGTGCGATGAAAAAACGGTAAAAGATATGAATGTAACCGAACGAAGGATGTATTCCGAAACTCTTCTTCTTTGCGGTATGGAACGTAGAATGCGCCTTATGTGTCCGGTAGCTTTTGGTGAAGTCGGTATACAGGAGCGTGTTGTGTCGGTTCTGAGTTACCGAAAGCAGGCGTTTTGGCGCGCTGCGGCTGCAAGTGCCATGTGCATGTTGCTGGCGGTATGCTTCTTGACTGACCCCGTAACGGCAAGTGTGGTGGAAGAAGTGCAGGAGGGGATGGGCTCAAATCAGGTACAGGACGATATACATAGAATGATTCCCAGCCCATATATCGGTAAGGGATATAACGGCGATTTGGCTATAAAGTATGATCCTGAAACAGGGATTTATATTGCCGCTTATGATTTTGAACTTGAAAATGATATTAACATTTTGGCAAACGGTATATCCATTGCAGAACTGAAATGTTGTCCGGAAGTAAAGAATGCAGACATGGAAATCGCTTATACAATGGCGCAAACCGGTGGAGAAAATGCCATATGCGAGTATTTTGAGGAAATCCATATACATAGATCGGGCAGCATTTACGCGGTTATTCGCTGCAAAAACTGCGGAAGCGACTTAGGTGCGTATTATGTTGGTAAAGGTTACCGCTGCGAATATGCGGAGCGGTTTATGGCCGAGAAAAATTTGAAGAAATAATTGTTATAAAGGAGTGCTGTGTTTCTGCAGCACTCCTTTATTTTGGTGATGAAAATTTCATGTCAATTTTCATTGACAAACAAGTCTACGAAATGTAGAATATCGATAGAGGAAACTCTACACATTGTCGACAAACGTGAGAGATAAGCAACGCTTTTTCGGCAGGCTGAGTTGAAAATGAAGATTGTCTGAAAGTATGTTAGGAGGCGGAATGTATGAAGAAAACGCTTAGTATTTTATTAGCTGTTTTAGTGCTTGTAATGCTTTTCTCCGGCTGTGCCGGGGAACCGGGGCCGCTGCGCATTTGCGTAGATCTGTCGTTTGCCGGTCCGATCGATGCAGGTATAGACACAGCTTTTTACGATATCTTCGGTGTTTTACAAACGTATGAAAAGATCGGTGAGTACGAAGTAGAGTACATTCCGGCTGAAGGTGCGGAGCGTGAAACCGCTCTTGACCGGATACGTACGGAGGTAATGTCCGGAAAAGGCCCTGATGTGTTTATTTTAAGCTGTATTCGGGAGGATTTTGTAAATGCGCATCAGGAGGCTTTGTTCCCTTCACCGGAGAAGGCCATGGAGTCTGATTTATTTCTGCCGCTTGATGAGTACATAGAGAACAACGCTGCATACGGTGAGTGGGATCAGTTCACGAAAAAGATTCTTGATGCAGGGCGAAATGAAGAAGGGCAGCAGATTATCCCGATCGCCTACACGCTTCCTGTGATCGTGTACCGGGCAGAGGATGTTGATACGGATATCATGGATGGTAAGACATGGGATGAAATTTTTGCGGATGAGGCACTTTATAAGCTTATGGCACCGCTCGCAGACGGAGAAAGACCACATTACAATGTCCTCAATGATATGGGATCGCGTGGCTTAGATACAAACATCAACTATATTCTCGGTGATCTTGCGGACTACAAAACGGAAGAGCTGCTCTTTACAGAAGAGCTGCAGCAGCGTGTTCGCGAAATCTGTGAAATGAAAGATTTTGTTGAGGAAAATGAAATCTACAATACTACAGGTTGGTATGAAGAATATTTGGGAGATGGTTTTTACCGCTGCTTCTTTGCAGAGAAAAACGGTATATATCCCGAAACGGATGAGATCACCGTTTTTCCGCTTCGCTCACAGGATGGAGGGGTAACCGCAACCGTTACCTCGTTTGCGGCTGTGAACCGTAATACACGCCGCCCGGAAGAAGCTTTTGCCGTAATTGACCGTCTGCTGTATTTTGGTGTGATGCAGGAATCCTGGATCTATTCGGACTATTTCTTCTGCTACGGTGATAACGGTTCCGCGATCCCGCTGCATACGGGACTGTTTACCGAGGAGCTTTCACGAAGCGGCGGATCAAACGGGTACCTGTGGACGAACGATCATCGTTTCCCGCCGCAGATTCAGGAAGAGTTTTTCAAAGTGCTCGATGATATTTCGCATGTAGAATATGCCGACATACTTCATTCGGAACTTGAGAACATGATGTTCATTGCTGCACAGGCTTCAGATGAACAAAAACGTGAACAAATTGTGAGCGAGTATTATTCTATTTTGAAGCAGATTATGGCGGAGTAAGAAATCGGCGGAAAAGGGGGCAGTCACCGTGAAAAAGGTATTATGTATTTTGCTTTCAATGCTGATGATAATTTCTGTGTTTTCCGGCTGTATGGGTGAACCCGGACCTTTGCGTATCGTTGTTGATATGCAGGTAGCCGGTGCAAACCGGATGAATATAGAGGTACAGTTCTATGATATTGTTGGAACCCTGTACACGAACGATAAAATCGGCGAATATGAGGTAGAGTTTCTGCCGCCGGAGGGTGCGGAACGTGAAGCCGCACTGGACCGTATCCGCACGGAGATCATGACGGGAGACGGACCGGACGTGTTTATTATGAACTGCATAGGCGACGACTATATAAATTCGAGTGTCGAGATGCTGTTTCCGATACCGGAGAAAACCATGGAGGCCGGTTATTTTCTGCCTCTTGACGAGTACATAGAAAACGCGGAGTACGGCGAGTGGGAAAATTTTCGGGATGTCATTTTAGATGCAGGTCGGAACGAAGAAGGGCTGCAGATCGTTCCGCTCGCGTATACCTTGCCTATCGCAGCTTACCGCAAGGGCGATGTGGCGTTTTCTTATTCAAAAGAAACCACATGGGAAGATATTATGTCGGATGAAAATCTATTCCATTTGACCGCGCCGCTTGCAGACGGAGAATATCGCAGCTACTCTGTGGTCAGCGGTCCTGTTTCGTTCAGCGTCAATCCGCATATCAACTACGTTCTCGGTGACCTTGCAGACTTCGAAAACGAAGAGCTGAATTTTACGGAAGAAGAGCTGTTAGCACGCGTACAGGACGTGCTTAAGATGAAAGCGTATGTAAAGGAGAAAGATTTAAACGGCACACCGGGCTGGTATGAAGATTATCTCGGGCGCGATTTCGACAAATGCTACCTTGCAGATAAAAACGGCATATATCCGGAAGGCGATGAGATCTCACTTTTGCCCATCTGTTCGGACGACGGCGGCGTGACGGCGACGGTCACAGCATATGCTGCAGTAAACCGTAATACGCGCCATGCAGAGGAAGCTTTCCGTGTCATCGACCGCATGATGTACCATCAAATGATGACAGATTCTTGGTTCTATCACTATTATATTTACACCTACGGCGATCAGGGGGCCGCCATTCCGATGAACGATGTGCTTTTCAGCGAGCGAAAGGATCGCAGTGTTCCGATGTACAATAATCCGATGTACATGGAGCCGCAAAAGCAGGAAGAGTTCTACTATGTTCTGGATAACATTACACATGCGGAGTTTTCGGACTCTCTGCATACCCAACTTGAAGATATGATGTATCTTGCTGCGCGTGCCTTAGACGAAGAAGGATTGGACGAAGAAAAGCTCAAGGAGACAGTACATAGGTATTATGAGATACTCGAGCGTATGATGGCGGAATAAATAAGCGGTAATGTACAGTATGAAAGCTTGAGTTTAGACTTAGTGCGTACTGTTGACAACCGGTGTGTGAACTGTTACACTTCAATCGAAGACTGTAAAAGTTATTCGGTCGAGGAGAGGAGAATGGTTATGCATCCGGCGAAAGTTACTTCCGGCGTACATACAAGATGGGCGAGTTTTGAAAACCCGGCTGCTAAAAAAGGCGCAGGCGGATGGGAAAATAAGGGCGCGAAAGGGCATCCGTGTGACCATCTTTATGCGGGAAAAACCGTAACACTCATGGAGCACAACGGTGCCGGGGAAATCAGGCGTATCTGGTTGACTGTGGGTGACCGCTCTTCTGCGGCTTTGCGTTCTCTTACGCTGCGCTGCTATTGGGATGGTTCCGAAAAGCCCGCGGTTGAAGTGCCGCTCGGCGATTTTATGTGCTGTCCGTTCGGGGAACCGAGATTTGAGAGCGAGTGGTTTTCGAATCCGGAAGGCCGCTCTTTCAACTGCTATATTCCAATGCCGTTTCGGACAAAGGCGAAAATTACGCTGACGAATGAAACGGAAATAGATATTGAGCGTTTGTTCTATGATGTGGATTTTCTGACTTATGATACGCCGCAGGAAGACCTCATGTATTTCCACAGCTGGTTTAACCGAAGTACGGCAGTGCCCTTGGAGATGGATCATATCATACTGGATACGGTTAACGGTCAGGGGCGTTTCCTCGGCGCTTCCTTTGCGGTCAATGCGCCTGAAATGTACGGCGATACATGGTGGGGCGAGGGTGAAGTTAAAATGTGGCTTGATGACGATGGCGAGCTTCCTACGCTTGTCGGCACCGGCACGGAAGATTATATTGGTACTGCTTGGGGGCAGGGCGAATATGTCGGCCGCTATCAAGGCTGCCTCGTTGCAGACAACACGGCGCGGCAGTGGTTGTTTTACCGTTTGCACAGCTGCGATCCGGTGTATTTCGACCGTAATATTCGCGTACAGCTCCAGGATATCGGCGGCGGTCCGTGGCAGACCGTGGAAGCACTTTATAATGCCGATGTTCCGCTGACACCCGTTACCTGTGATGGCGGTATTGAAAAAGGTTATCAGTATGTCTATGAAAACGGATTTGAAACTTTCCCGAGGGATGGCTGGGTAAACTTTTATCGCTGCGATGATATTGCTACAACAGCATATTTTTACCTCAATGCGCCGATCTCCGAGCTGCCGGGAATCCAGCCGATGGAAGTGCGGCTGCACGGTATGGAGCCGCTTTCGAAACAGGATGCGGAAGGCGAAGTTATTCTGGTTGCACGAGAATAAAGTATATGTGTTTTGGGCGGTACAGCAGCGGTAAAAAATCGTGAATGATACTTGACAGAATGTATCAGTTGTGCTATTTTTATAGACAATATAAACGCGATGAAGCGGAATAGTAGGTAGATGATTTCCTTACAGAGAGATGCCGGACGGTGCAAGGCATCATGGATGGTTTACCGAACTCACCGCAGAGCGGCTGCCGTGAACATAGCAGTAGGGGCAGACGGGAACTCCCGAAACAGAGTGTGGGTGTGTTTGCACCTTAAGGGCATCCGGAATGGATGAAAAAGAGTGGTACCGCGGAAACTTAGAGTTTATAAACGTTTTCGTCTCTTTGAAGCAGCAAGGAGACGGAGACGTTTTTTTGTTGCTGAAGGGTTCATATATTTATATCCGGTTGGAAGGGGTAAATGAAAATGAAAAGAATTCATATTACGGACATCACGCTGAAAAAGCTTTCCGAAGATCGGGAAGTGGCGCTTTTGTTCCGTGAAAAGACAGCGATTGCAGCTTGTGCCGATTCGATCGGCGCAGATGTTATTGAGCTTGCACCGATCAAGAATCTGCGTGAAGATACGATCATTTACAAAACGATCGCGCAGAAAGTTGCTGATGCAGCACTTTCTCTGCCGGTCGGTTTTACCGCTGAATCCGTTACGGAAGCATGGGAGAGCATCAAAGAGGCAAAACATCCGCGTCTTCTCGTTGAGCTTCCGGTTTCCACCGTACAGATGGAATATACATATCACTTGAAGTCTGATAAGATGCTGCAGAAAATCAGTGCGCTTGTGAGTGCTGCAAAGGCGCTTTGTGAAGAAGTGGAGTTTTCTGCACTCGATGCGACCCGTGCTGATGAAGATTTTCTGCTTTCTGCCGTAACGGCAGCAGAAGAGGCGGGCGCTTCCTGCGTTACGGTTTGCGATGATGCCGGTGTATCTCTTCCGGAAGATATTGCAAATCTTGTAAAGAAAGTAAAGGCAACGGTTTCTGTGCCGGTCTTCGTACAGGTTTCTGACCGTATTCATATGGCGGTAGCTTCCGCGCTCTCTGCCGTTTTCGCCGGTGCGGACGGCCTCAAATGCGCTATGGCCGGCAAGGAAGTGCTCCTGACCGGTGCGCTTTCCGATGCACTCGGTGTATGTGCCGCTCATGTTGCAGCGGAATCCGGACTTAATAATACGAAGATTCATGCAAGCATAGATGATATGCTCGACAGCATCAACCATAAGGCATATGAGCTCGAAACCGCTGTAGGTGAGGAACAGAAGATCCTGCTTGATGCAAGCTGCACGATCACGCAGGTATCGCAGGCGGCCGGTATTCTCGGTTACGACCTTTCCGAGTCCGATTGCGGCAGTGTACACAGAGCTGTTCTTCAGGTCTGTGAAAAGAAAAACGCCGTAGGCGCAAAAGAGCTTGAGGCGCTGATCGCAAGCTCTGCTATGCAGGCGCCTTCTACCTATCATTTGGAAAGCTACACCACAAACAGCAGTAATCTTACAAACTCAATGTCTCAGGTTACACTGACCTGCAACGGTGAAGCAATCTACGGTGTCAGCATGGGTGATGGCCCGATCGATTCCGCATTCCGTGCAATCGAGCAGTGCATCGGTCACCACTATGAACTGGATGATTTCCAGGTTCAGTCCGTCACAGAGGGTAAAGAGGCTCTCGGTTCTGCAATTGTTCGTCTGCGCAGCAACGGCAAGCTTTATTCCGGCAACGGTATTTCCACAGACATCGTTGCAGCAAGTATCCGTGCTTATATCAATGCTCTGAATAAGATTGTCTTCGAGGAGGAATAAGATGAAAATCGTATTTTCAACGAAGCACGTAAACCGTGCAGCGTTCCTCGATGTGTGCCGGTATGCGTATGATTACGGTTTTTCCGGCTTTGAGATCTATGATGCAATAAAAGCGCGTGCCATGCATCACGACAGTATTCTGCGCCGTGAAAGAGTGGCAGACGCAAAAAGAAAGCTAATTAACCGCGGTCTGGCGGTTTCGGCATTGAGCTATCCGGTTCCGCTGAACTGTGAAGAAGCCGATGCGGATACACTCGAAAAATATGTCGACATGGCAGCAGAAGCCGGTATTTCCGATGTGATCGTCCGTGTGGAAGAGCAGATGCCGTTTGACTTGCTGAAAGAAAAGCTTTCTTCGGCGGTTCACCGTGCGGAAAAAGGGGATGTACGCATCCTTTTTGAAACGATTGGCTGGCTTTCCTATACAGAAAATATTCTCGATATCATCAGCTATTTTTCTTCTGCCGCGATTGGTGCTTCGTGGAATGTGCGCGGCACGTATTTCGGTGCAGGGGAAAGCACCGAAACTACGATCAAGACACTCGGCGCGTATATTAAGTATGTCCGCCTCGGCGACATGAAAGACGGGAAGACCGTTCTGATTGGTGAGGGTGACCTTCCGGTCGAAAAGCTCATCAATGCGCTTTCTTCTCTGAACTATGACGGGTTTATTTGTGCTGCATGGAACGAGGAGATCAACGATGCGGATATCGTTCTCACACATTTTGCAAATTATATCGCTGCTTTGAGCCGCGAGAAGAAGTCTTTCGAGAGCCGTTACTATAACCGCTCTAAGACGGGTACTTTTGTGTGGAAGAAGTACGATGTTATCGATGCAACGTTTTCCAATGTTCTCGATAAAATGGTTGAAAAGTATCCGGACCAGTATGCATTTAAGTACCCGACCCTCGACTACACGAGAACGTACGCGCAGTTCCGCCGTGATGTGGACGAATGTGCGGCGGCCCTCATTTCTCTCGGTGTAAAAGCCGGTGATCACGTTGCGGTTTGGGCAACAAATGTGCCGGAATGGTTCATTACCTTCTGGGCAACCACAAAAATCGGTGCGGTACTCGTTACGGTCAATACCGCGTATAAGATCCACGAAATCGAATATCTTTTAAAGCAGTCCGATACACATACACTTGTGATGATCGAGTACTGCAAGGATATCAACTATAAAGAGATCGTACAGGAACTCTGTCCTGAGCTGGCATCTCTGAAACCCGGTGCGCCGCTCTATTCCAAGAATCTGCCGTTCCTTCGCAATGTTGTTACGGTAGGCTTCAATATGCCCGGCTGCCTTACATGGGAGCAGATGCTGTCCCGTTCCGCACTCGTACCGCGTGAAGAGGTCAGAAGACGTGCATCCCTCGTTAAGCCCGATGATGTCTGCAATATGCAGTACACCTCCGGCACGACCGGATTCCCGAAGGGTGTTATGCTCACACACCGCAATATCGTAAATAACGGCAAAACGATCGGCGACCGTATGGATCTTTCCACAGCAGATCGTATGATGATCCAGGTGCCGATGTTCCACTGCTTCGGCATGGTGCTTTCCATGACCTCCATGATGACACACGGCGGCACACTTTGCCCGATTCCGTATTTTTCGCCGAAATCCTCTCTGGCCTGCGTGAACGATGAGCATATCACCTGCTTTAACGGTGTTCCGACTATGTTTATCGCGATGTTCAACCATCCGGATTTCGCGAAGACAGATTTCTCTTACATGCGCACGGGCATTATGGCGGGCGCAAACTGCCCGGCAGATCTTATGCGCCGTGCAGCCGATGAAATGAACATGCGCGAGATCATCTTCGTTTACGGTCAGACCGAAGCTTCTCGCGGCTGCACAATGGGTGAAGTTAACGAAGATATTGACCACCGTGTGGAAACGGTCGGCAGTGCATTCCCGGGTGTTGAGTGTAAGATCATTGATCCCGAAACCGGAGAAGAACTGCCCGACGGCGAGAGCGGAGAGTTTGTTGCACGCGGTTTCAACATTATGAAGGGTTATTATAAAATGCCGGAAGCGACCGCACAGGCGATCGATGCCGAAGGCTGGCT
>JAZNMV010000010.1:0-7673 GCA_045579885.1 Acutalibacteraceae bacterium
CATACCTGCCCGTGCGAGCAGGAGTCCCGCAAACATACCGGCAGGGCCGAATCCGATAACAACCGGACGGCGGTCAAGCTTTCCGTGCGGCGGGATTTTATATGTGCGGTCAGGGGTAGTTCGAACCTTACTGTCGCGCAAGCGAGAAAGCAAGCGTTCTTCATTGCCCTGAATCTCCACATCCACAGTTACGATGAACTTAACATCGTTCTTTTTTCTGGCATCCACCGATTTTTTTACGACAGACACCGTTTTAAGTTTCGCAGCATCAAGCCGCAGCTTCTTTGCGGCAGCCGCTCTGAGCTCTGCACCGGAATACTCCAGATGCATCGGAATATCTGCAATACGGATCACGGCTTCACCGCTCCTTTCTTCGTTTTAAATCCTATTATTTTGTCCTGCAGCAGCCTTTCCTGCCGTGTGACCGGTTGCCCATGCAAAATGGAGGTTGTAGCCGCCGCAGTCGCCGTGGATATTCAGCATCTCACCGGCAAGATACAGACCACGTGTTTTCTTCGACTCAAAAGTAATGCTGTCAACTTCACGCAGCGGTACACCGCCGGCGGTAACCTGTGCATCGTTCCAGCTCTTTGTGCCGGTAACTTCAAACTTCCACGCCTTCACAAGAGACGCCAACTTCTGCAGCTGTGCGGCATTTATGAATTTAGCACTGACATTTACATCTATACCGGCTGCCTGAACCATTGCATAGCCGATTTTCATATTCAAGAGACCGGAAAGCAAATCGCCCGCCATACGGTTCGGAAAATGTGTTTTCACTTCATTCAGATAAGATGCAATTTCGGAGAATGTCCATTCCGGCAGACAGTCAAGTGAAACACCGAGCGCCTTATACGGCTTCCCCTCTACTTTTCCGGTGGCAAAAAACTCTCCCGCATAGACGGAAAGACCGAAAATACAAATACCGGAGAGACCGACATCGGAAAACAGGACCTCGCCGCTTTCCGCATAGACAGGCTTGCCATCCGCCAAAAGTGTCGCGTCCACACCGCAGCGCATACCGGAAAGCGATTTGAATATCTTGCCTTTGCAGATCAGCTGTGTCAGTGTCGGATAAAGCGCAGTTACACTGTGTCCGAGATCTTTCGCAAAAGTATAGCCATCCGCGCTGCAGGAATGCTTCGGAGACGCCGCACCGCCGCATGCCAGAATACAACGACCGGCTTCGATTTCTTCCCCGTTCTCACATTTCACAAGAAAACCGCGTTTGGTTTTGAGCACGGAAATCGCTGCACTTCCGATCACACAGTCTGCACCGTTTTCCTCCGCACAGCTTCTGAGTGTGGAAAGAACAGCCGCAGCCTGAAGGTTATTCGGATACACGCGGCCTTCATCATCCGCTCTCGTAACAAGACCCATTTCTCTGAAAAGCTCCCGAATATATTCCGGGGAATACCTTTCAAGCAGTTCCCTTACCGCAAACATATCGCCGTGATAATGTTCCGGCGACACATTCATATTCGTCAGGTTACAGCGGCCGTTTCCGGTAGCAAGAAGCTTTCTGCCGAGCTTCTGATTGCCTTCAACAACAACGACAGCACCCTTCTTTTTTAACGTTTGAGCAGCAGCACAGGCGGCCATAAGACCGGCCGCACCGCCGCCAATAATCACAATATCAGTCTTCCTCATAAAGCGCCTCAAGATCAGAAGAATAAACCGAGAAGTCCGTAAGAGAAGATCGCCATGAGAATATCCGCCAACAGTGTACCGAGCACAACAGAGATCATCGCGTTCTTAAACGGCATTTTCATAAGTGAAGCCGCAAGAGAGCCGGTCCATGCTCCTGTGCCCGGAAGCGGAACACCGACAAAAAGGAGCAGACCGAAAGTCTCGTACTTCTCGATCTCCTTAAACTTGCTCTTACCCTTGGCTTCGAGCTTATCAACAAGCTTTACGAGTTTTGTGTTGCGCATCCAATCGAAGATCTTACGGATGAAAAGCAAAATAAACGGAACCGGAATGATCGTACCGATAAAACCGATGATCATTGCCGGGATGAGCTCAACACCGAGAAGCTTTGCTGCTACAAGTCCGCCGCGCAGCTCTAAAACAGGCATTAAGGAGATCACAAAAACCGTGAGCTCCGCAGGAATAACCTCGCTGAAAATGTTTACAAGTGTTTCTACCATGATTCTATATATCCTTTCAACTTCCGTTTTTCTACATATTTAGGTCAGTATACTAAACTTCCCTTCTTTTATTTTTCCCAGCAAGAATTATAAATCGTTTTTCATTCAATATAACGGTTATAAAGTCTAATTTCTGCTGCACAAAACTTCTAAATCGCCAAAGGTATACCCCATCTCCTCCCATTTCGTAAGAAGTTCATCCAGGATTTCTGCATTTGTTTTAGATGTACTGTGCAGCAACACGATCGCTCCCGGATGTACACGCGGCAAAAGTTTAGAGAATGCCTGTTCTTTTGACGGCTGATTTTCTGTGTACCAGTCTACATACGCGAGGCTCCAGAATACAGTCTTATAACCGAGTTCCTGTGCCATTTGTAGATTTTCCTCGCAAAACTTTCCCTGCGGCGGACGGTACAGCTTCGGCATCTCCTGTCCTGTTAAGTCTCTGTAGAGCGTTTCGTTTTTTGTAAGTTCCGCAGAGAAACTTTCTTTGTCCGCGATTTTCGACATATCCGGATGTGAATATGTATGATTTCCGACAGTATGCCCTTCCTCTGCCATACGCTTTACAAGTTCCGGTTGCGTCTCGAAATAATTTCCGACCAAAAAGAAGGTTGCTTTAACGCTGTGTTTTTTCAGCGCATCCAGAATCGGTTCTGTATTTCCGTTTTCGAAACCCGCATCAAAAGTAATGTATATCTCTTTTTTCTTCGTATCTCCGGTGTACAGTGCATCGAATTTTTGCAGATACTCTTCGGTCGCATTTCCGAGCGGCGCTTCCCCCTCTGTTTGAAAACTCAGCCCCCAATCAACCGGTGCCGCAGTTTCTACAGACGGTTCTTCATGCAGAATCGCTGCAATTCCCACAGCAAATACAACCATACCGGCAGCAGCAAGTACAATAAGCCGGCGTTTCAGTAACTTTGATAGCATATGTCGTCCCCCTAATATTTTCATCATAAACTCATATGACTGTACAGCTTTCGTAATGATTGCGAAAACGCGGAAAATATGCTATAATTTAATAAATTCTCTGTGCTGATATTTATGCGCGGAACTCCGCTGCGAATACATACAAAAAGTGTAAAATTAAGGGAAATTTAAGCATTTTGGCACTGCGTTTGTAAGCTTATTTTTATATACTTCAGGTAGATTTGTTAAGGAGGAGAAGATCATGTTCGATAAGAAAACGATCCTCGTTGTAGATGACGACCGTGAGATCGTCCGTGCGATCTCCATTACACTCGAAAAAGAAGGTTATGAAGTCCTTCATGCATACGACGGCTTAGAAGCACTCGAACTTGCTGTATCAAGAGAGATCCATCTCATCATTATTGATATTATGATGCCGAAGCTCGACGGCCTTTCCGCTATTATGAAAATCCGCGAAAAAAAGAATCTGCCCATCATTGTCCTCTCCGCGAAGGGCGAAGACAGCGATAAGATCCTCGGTCTTTCCATGGGTGCAGACGATTATATGGCAAAACCGTTTAATCCGCTTGAACTTTTAGCCCGTGTAAAATCACAGCTGCGCCGCTATACAAGCCTCGGTGATATTAACGCCCGTAGTGATAACTGCATTGTAAACGGTCGGCTCACATTCAATCTCGATGAACACGTTCTGTACGCGGACGGTGATCCGGTAAAGCTGACAGCAACCGAAACAAAAATCGTGGAACTTCTGATGCGGCACCCTGGGCGCATTTTCCCCGCGGAAGAAATCTACAGCCGAATCTGGAACGAACCTGCTTACTCTGCAGAAAATACGGTTATGGTACATATCCGGCGTATCCGTGAGAAAATCGAGATCAACCCGAGTAATCCGGAATATTTAAAGGTGGTGTGGGGACTTGGATACGAAATCGAAAAGCACTAATCTGACCAGAGGTCTTTTTTCATGGTTCTGTTATCTCCTGGTTTTCTTTATGCTGATCGTTGTAGCCGTATACAGCATCGCGGTTTTCGCTAACTACGGCTCTGATATTTTCGCAAAAGTCGAACACGTAGTTGATGAGTGCAGTCAGGTGCTTCGTGGAGAACTGCGTACACTCGATACTTACAAGGAAAATTCTTCTGCCTTTTTTGAGCGTCTGTACTATAATGCGCGGACGAATGAATCAGTCGAACAGAAAGCAAGGGAGCAAAACAGTAACCGACATTACGGTACGCAGTACCTTGAAAGCATTTCACGGGATAATCTTTATTGTGTTATTGACCGCAGTGCGGACCCGAACGGCATAGTGATTACGAATGATCCGGACTGGATTCCCGGAACGCTCCCGGAAGAGTTCAATTACCTGTTCGTCTGTGTTGACCGTCAGGTTACGATTTTTCACGAGCTCGAAGACGGCACGCTTCACGCAGTATTTAACAGCGAAGAAGCTGGATCCTTTTACACCAACACACTTGCTTACACGTTGGATGCACTCCACAAAGAGCCTATCGCACCGGAGATCTACTTCGCAGTTCGTACCGAGCCGACCAGCTACTATGCGTCAAATGAAATTGTCGGAAGTGCGCAAAACGATGCAAACCGGCTTTTATTCCAGTTCTGTCTCTTTGCCGCAGCTGTTATCCTGTTTCTTTTGATGCTGTGCTTCGGAATTGTTTTCCGCCGCGACCGCTTGTTCTTCACAGGACGTCTCGCAGCTTTAATGAAACACATCTGGATCGAGTTTAAAATACTTTTAGCCTTCGTTCTATTTTTCTCGGCTTATGTACTGATTTTCCTTACAGGCAGCGGTTTTGGTGCAGTCTGCGGTCTTTACTTTATATTTCTGTACATTCACCTCCTGCTTGTAGACCTGTTTCACAACAGACGCATATGGAGGCACAATATCATCCACTCTATCTTGAGGTTTATCGCACACACGCGTCATAACCGTCACTTTGAACAGATCGAATACCGCAAATTTTTAGCCATGGTCATCGTTCTGCTCAGTCTCGGTATATTTACCGTTATTGTAACGCTTGTCACATTGAACACCGGCGCGCTATGGAGGCTTTCCCTTCTTTTCTACGCAGCTATCGCAATTGCGGCTGCAGGAACGCTGTTCTGGTTCGGTGCTGCACTTCGTGAGGATCTGCATGATTACAGCGTATTGATGGATCAGATCGAAAAGATGTACAACGGCGATCTCAATGCCGTAAATCATCTCCCCTCTTCCTCTCCGCTCTACAGCTACGCCATGCAGCTCAATATGATCCGCGACGGTATCCGTATTGCCGTTGAAGACGGCGTAAAATCGGAACGAACCAAAGTGGAGCTTATCACCAACGTTTCACACGATATAAAAACACCGCTTACGTCGATCATAAGCTATATTGAGTTATTAAAAGCGGAAGAAAATCTTCCGCCCCATGTTGCAGACTACGTTTCCGTCATCTCACAAAAAGCAGACCGCCTGCGCTCTATGATCCAGGATATTTTTGATGTCTCAAAAGCCACTACAGGCAATATTACCTTAGAGCCCGAATATCTGGACTTAAAAATGCTGCTTCATCAGACACTTGCCGATATGGATGAACTCATCGAGAACGCTCCGGTTCAGTGGCGTATACAGATCCCTGAAGACAACTACCCCGTCTTCGTGGACGGTCAGCGTATGTACCGTGTTTTCCAGAATCTCATAAAGAATGCAGCACAGTATGCGCTGGAAGGCTCCCGTGTTTTCGTTGTGCTTGTAAAGCAGGAAAACCGCGCACTTCTTTCGATTCAGAATATTTCAAGACACGAACTGGATGTGAGCGGTGAAGAACTTACCGCACGTTTTGTCCGGGGCGACAAGAGCCGCACATCTTCGGGCAGCGGCCTCGGTCTTTCGATTGCAAAAAGCTTTACGGAAGCCTGCGGCGGTACGTTCCGCATCATCGTCAACGGAGATCAGTTCAGCGTTCAGATCACACTGCCGCTTAAGGAGCAGCCCGTCTCCGATACAGAAATAGCAGCCGAAAGTACTGCTGTTTCCGAAGAAGTTTAAAGTTTACAGCAAGGAGGTTCGAAAATGCTGCACGAAACACAGATACGTAAAATTCCCGGAAGTCAAACCGTAGTTCTCCTCGTCCACGGCATTTTGGGTACACCGCACCAGTTCGACCCCTTTTTGTCTGTGATCCCTAAAGACTGGAGCATGATAAACCTCCTGCTCGACGGCCATGGCAGCTCTGTTGAAAACTTCGGACACAGTTCCATGCACACATGGGAAACGCAGGTTGCCGCTCTTATTGACTCGCTTTGTTCGGAATACAAAAATATCTTCATCATCGCACACTCTATGGGCACACTTTTTGCGATCGATGCTGCCATAGCGCACCCCGAAAAAATCAGGCAGCTCCTTCTCCTCTCCCCGCCTTTAAAGGTCGGACCAAAGCTTCGGCTGCTCCGCTATGCATTTCGGATCGGGCTTGGTTTCGGCGGAGAGTATGACGCAGAACTTACCGCCGTACGTCACGCATACAGCATTCAAACCGACCGCCGTATCTGGAAGTATCTGCCGTGGATCCCGCGCTATTTGGAGCTTTTCGCAAAAATACGCCGCACAAAAAAACTGCTTCCCTCTTTGAAAACACCAACTGCGGTGTATCTTTGTCTCGATGATGAAATGGTTTCCGTGCATACCGACCGTTATGTTAAAACACATCCGGCGTGTACGCTCCACTATCTTTCGAGATCTACCCATTTTGCTTACAGCGAAGCTGATGCTGAGCATATCCGAAACACGATTCGAGATTTTCAAAGCGTAAAATAACATTGTATTAAAACACCGAACCCCGACTGCTTTTAGTAGGCAGCCGGGGTTTTCATTACAAAAAACATCCGGAGAGCGAACTCTCCGGATGCGGTAAATTTTAGCTTACAAACAAGCTTGAAAATCAGTCGTCGAGAACTGCTTCCTGACCTGTGATGCCTGCTGCGATCGTGGTAGCCAGCGGAGCCGGACGCTCAAACGGAGAGGTCATAACATAAGTCATGCCGGTCTTCTGAGACTCAATAGCACCGTGGATAACTTCCATTGCATGGTAACCGATCTGTGCATCCGCACGCGGCTTGCGGCCGTTGCGCAGTGCATAAGCCATATCAGCCAGACCAACACCGCGGCAGGAACCGTCGTTGAAGCCGTGGAGCATCGGCAGAACCATTTCTTCCGGTCTTGCAAACTCACCGAGCTGGGAAGCTGCAACCTGAGCACCGTTCTGACCTGCACCGGGTAGACCCATTCCTCTCGGCTTCTCCTTCATGTTCGGACGCTTGAGAACCATGGAACCATCGAAGTTGTTCGGGTTGCCGAGCAGCAGTGTGCCCTTTGTACCGGTAATCTCAAAGTACTCGGAGTTGTAGGACTCGGAAGTCAGATGGAATGTGCCGTGTACGCCGCTTTCGAACTCGAGTGCTGCGAAGATGGATGTCGGTGTGTCGACAAAGAAGTTTTCGCCGTACTTCGGGTGTGCCGGATGGGTGTACTTCATGTTCGGCTCGTAGTTGCCGCCGAAACCTGCGACCTTTGTGATACGGCCGAGGATGTT
>JAZNMV010000011.1:0-5451 GCA_045579885.1 Acutalibacteraceae bacterium
GTGTCGTAACGCTGCACGGGACTCAGGAAGAGCATGAGCCGCAGAGCCGTACGGTCTGGACCGAGCTGAACGAGGGCGAAAAGCCGTACCTCGTTCGTATCGAGGACGAAACAGGCAAAACCGAACTCCTCGGCGAAAAGCATGCGGAGGATGAATACGGTCTTATGGCGCTGCTCTTCAAAGCGCTTTCCGAGCACACGGGAAAAATGCCGCGCTGGGGCATGCTCACGGGCATTCACCCGATCAAGCTTCTGCGTCAGCTCGCCGAAAAGTACGGCGAGGAAGAGGCAAACCGCCTGTTCCGCGAAAAATATTTTGTGTCGGAAGAAAAGGCAGCCATTGCTTCGCGTACGCTCGTTTCCGAAACACCGTTTATTAAAGATGTCGGCGAGAACGATTACTCTCTCTATATTTCCGTGCCGTTCTGCCCGACACGCTGCGCCTACTGCTCCTTCGTTTCGCAGAGCGTGGAAAAAACAAAGAAGCAGATCCCGGAATATCATAAGCTCCTGATGCAGGAGATCCGCGAGACCGCAGCCATTGCAAACGGCCTCGGCCTTACGCTTCGCGCCGTCTATGTCGGCGGCGGTACCCCGACGACCTTTAACGCCGAGCAGCTTCGCGAAATGATCGCGACCGTGCGCGAGGTGTTCGATCTTTCACATTGCGATGAATTCACCGTAGAAGCGGGAAGACCCGATACCGTAGACCGCGATAAGCTCGAAGCACTTTTAGAAGGCGGCGTAACGCGCATCAGCATCAATCCGCAGACTTTGCAGGATAACGTGCTCGAGAATATCGGCCGCCGCCACACGGCACAGCAGACGGTCGATGCATTCCGTTTAGCACGCGAGGTCGGCCTCAATAACATCAACATGGACCTCATTGTCGGCCTGCCGGGCGACACGTTCGAAAGCTTCTGCGACACGATTGAGAAGGTTTTGGCGCTCGACCCCGAAAACGTTACGGTTCATTCGCTCGCTTTGAAGCGTTCTTCGTTCATCACGCAGAGCGGCGAAGTGAACAAGGCGCACGAAGATGCGCTCCTTGCTGACCGCATGATGGCGTACGCAGAAAAGCGCCTTACAGAGCACGGCTTTGAACCGTACTACCTCTACCGCCAGAGCCGTATGGCGGGCAACTTAGAGAACACAGGCTGGGCGAAACCCGGTTTCGTCTGCGCCTACAATATTTTCACAATGGACGAAACGGAAACGGTTCTGGCCTGCGGCGCGGGCGGCGTTTCCAAGCTGAAAGATCCCTACTCCGAGGAGCTTTCCCGCATTTTCAATTTCAAATACTCATATGAGTATATCAGCCGCTACGGGGAGATCCTCGACCGAAAGGCAGGTATCAAGGAGAAGTATGAGCAATTTCGCGAGCGGGTACATTAAGTACATCAATCACCTGGAGCAGATCAACGACGCGGCACTGACGCGACCCGAAGTCATGATCGAAGAGGTGGAAGATTCCTACAGAGAGCACATCAAGAATATCGCGCGCAATATCGTAACGCATTACGGTGGGGCGAAAATCTGCATGCTGGCGGGCCCTTCCGCGAGCGGCAAAACGACCACAGCGCATTTTCTGAAGGAATATCTCCACGAGTTCGGCATAAACGCCACCATCGTCTCGATGGACGATTTCTACCTCGGCACGGAAAATACGCCCACTTTGCCCGACGGTACGAAGGATTACGAGACGGTCAACGCACTCGATATCGAGCTTGTAAAGAGCTGCCTGAAATCCGTCATCGAGAACGGCTCGTGTTACCTGCCGAAATATTATTTCGGCGAGGGCAAGCGCGAATTAAACGTTTCGAAACTCGATGTCAGCAACCACGGCTTCGTTATCATGGAGGGCATCCACGCGTTAAATCCCGTGTTTACAAAAGAGCTGCCCGCGGGCAGTGCAATAAAGCTCTACGTCAGCGTAAAGCAGCAGATCAAGGATGTGAACGGCGACGTCATCTCGCCGATGGATATCCGCCTTGTGCGCCGCATCTGCCGCGATGTACAGTTCAGGGCAACTTCCGTGGAGCGTACGCTTTCGATGTGGCCGAATGTTGTGCACGGGGAGGATATGTACATCCGCCCGTACCGCCTCTCTGCCGATTACACGGTAAATTCCATCCACATCTATGAGCCGTGCGTGCTGCGCGGCGCGGTCATCCCGCTGCTTCGTGCTATTCCGGAAGACAGCCCGTATTACAGAAAGGCAAGGGAGCTCGACTCGCGCCTCATGCGCTTTGAACCCGTAACGCCCGACCTCGTGCCGGAAAACTCCATGCTGCGCGAGTTTTTGGGGCCTAAGGGCTGAAAACACGGAAAATTCGCAGAAAATTAAGAGATTCTTCATCTTTTAAGCCGATTTCCCGTTTGCTTTTTTTGAAAGCACAAGGTATAATTATTACAGAAAGGATCGGAAAAAACGATCCAATAGACTCATAAAAGGAGAATGCACCATGGGTATTTTTGACGATGTAATTACCAATGCAAAATCTGCAGCACAGGCCGTAGGCAAGGCTGCCGGTCAGTTTGTAGATATGTCGAAGCTTCGCCTGAATCTCGCGGAGCTCAACGGCGAGATCAACAAGCAGTATCAGGCACTCGGCCAGTTCGTTTACGAAGCACAGAAAGCAGGCAACACGGATGAAACCGCATATGCGGAGAAGATCCAGGCACTCGACGAGCTGTATGCTCAGTTCGCAGCCGTTTCCGCACAGCTTGCAGCTCTGCAGAATAAGTTCACCTGCCCGACCTGCGGCAAGGCAGTCGATGCAGACTCCATGTTCTGCAGCCACTGCGGCATGAAGCTCAGCGATGTTAAGGCTGAAGCTGAAGTATGCGAGCCCGTCGCAGAAGAAGCACCGGTGGAAGAGCCGGTATGCTGCTGCGAAGAACCGGCTTGCTGCGAGGAGCCGGCTGAAGCAGCTGCTGAAGAATAATCGCCGTAACGGCTATTAAACCGTAAAGACGAAACACAAAAAGGGGAAGAGGAAATATTCTCTTTCCTTTTTTTGCGCAGACATTCCGTACTTTTCGGGCGGCAGATTGCCGCCCCTACAATATCACCGCGAGCTGCAGGAAATGCGTAGGGGCGGATACCGTCCGCCCGTAACGCGAAGCTTTTCACGATCCACCCGCACGGTTATATTTTTCCATTTTTTCCAATATCATTTTTTATGACATTGGAAAAGGTGAGGGAGATATGCAGGAAAAGAAACAAAGTTTTCTCGAGGGTGCGCTTTTTTTAACTCTGGGTGTGCTTTCCGTGAAAGTGATCGGGGCGCTGTATAAGGTACCGCTCTCCGCCGTGATTTCGGAAGAGGGCATGGGGTATTTCGGCACGGCGTACAGCTTTTACAACGTGCTTTTCAGTGTAGCGACCGCCGGACTGCCCGTTGCGGTCTCCCGTGCGGTAAGCCGTGCGGATGCAAAAGGCGATGTACTTCAAATGCAGAAAATCCGCCGCACGGCGCTGCCGCTCTTTTTTCTCACGGGCCTTTTCGGTTTTGTTTTCCTTCTCCTGTTCGCACCGGTCTTTCTCCGCACGGTGAAAAATCCCGGCGCGCTGCCTTCTCTTTGGTGCCTTTCGCCCTCTGTGCTCCTGTGCAGCATGGCAGCGGCGTACAGAGGGTATTTCGAAGGAAAGCGGAATATGGTGCCCACGGCGGTGTCGCAGGTCATAGAAGCGTTTTTAAAGCTCATTGTCGGGTTATTCGCCTCGGTATTTGTTATGCATGCGCCGCTTTCTTTTCTGCCGCAGAACCGAACGGTGTACGGTGCCGCAGCCGCCATTTCCGGCGTTACGGTCGGATCGTGTATAAGCGTTCTGTATTTATGGTATAAAAACTGCCGGGAGGAAAAACAGTGCAGCGCGAAAAAAACGGTCTTTCAAAAGGGCGAAAAGGAAAAGCTTTCAAAGCAGCTTCTGCGTGCAGCGCTGCCCGTCTCGCTCGGTGCAGTCGCTGTGAGTGTTTCCGGTTTCATCGATGCTTCCTTTTTGCAGACACGCCTTCTGGATATTTTAAATACGAACCCCGAGCCGTTTCTTTCCATGTACAGAGGCTGCATACCGGGGGATATACTCGGAAATCCGAAAGCCGTGCCGAATTTCCTTTTCGGCTGCTACAACATGGCGCTCACACTTTTCATGCTCGTGCCGAGCGTAACACAGGCGTTCGCGGTAAGCGCTTTGCCGAATGTGTCGGCGGTTTTTTCGAAGGGCGACCGGCGTGCTCTTAAAAATACGGTCGAGACCGTGCTGCGGCTCACCGTGCTTTTCGCTCTGCCGGCGGGGCTCGGGCTTTCCGCCCTCGCGGAGCCGATCTCAAAGCTCATCTACGGCGAGCGGATGGCATTGCCCATCATTTCCGGTGTGCTTTCCGTTTTGGGATGTGCCGCCGTATTTTCCGCCGTAACAACACCGCTTTCAGCTATGCTGCAGGCGGTGGGCAAAACCGTGCTGCCCGTTTTGCTCACGGTTTTCGGGCTTATTATTAAAGTTGTACTCAATTACATACTTGTCGGGCTGCCGGAAGTGAACCTCATCGGCGGCGCGGTGAGTACGCTTATTTCCACAGCACTCACGGTACTTTTGCTCTATATTGCCCTGTGCCGTGTGCTTCATATCCGCCTGCCGCTTCTGTGCATCGTAGGAAAGCCGCTCTTTGCGGCTCTGCTCTGTATGCTTTCGGCGAAGAGCACGCTCCGGCTGCTTCGTTTTTTGGGGCTTTCCGGAAGGCTTTCGGTGCTTTTCTGCATCGCGGTCGCCGTGCTGTTTTACGCGGCGGCGCTCATTTTGCTCGGTGCGGTCACAAAAGCAGATGTCGCCATGGTAAAGAGGCGTTAAACTCAAAAAAATATTGAAAAAACGTAGAAAAAATGCAAGAAAACACTTGAAAATTATAGGGGGATAGGGTAAAATATGAAAGTTGCCGCTGAATTTGCAGGTAAAGAAAGATATACAGTCGAGGACCTTGTCGACATCTTAAAGGTGCTCCGTTCGCCTGAGGGCTGCCCGTGGGACCGCGAGCAGGATCACAAGAGTATCCGCCGCGATTTCCTCGAAGAGTGCTATGAAGCGATCGAAGCCATCGATACCGAAAATCCCGTGCTGCTGCGCGAAGAGCTCGGCGATGTTCTTCTTCAGCTCGTGTTCCACAGCACGATTGAAGAGGAAGAGGGCAGATTCGATTTCTACGATGTCGTCAGCGATGTAGCGGAAAAAATGGTGGTTCGCCATCCGCACGTATTCGCCGATACCAAGGCAGAGACGACCGAAGAGGTGCTCACGAACTGGGATCAGATCAAGCGCGAAACGAAGAAGCAGGACGACCGCGAAGTGCTTCGCAGCGTGTCTCCCGCCATGCCGGCCTTAATGCGTTCGCAGAAAGTGCGCAAGAAAGCCGCTAAAATGGGCGAGAACGCAGGAAGTGTGGAGGAGATC
>JAZNMV010000012.1:0-4759 GCA_045579885.1 Acutalibacteraceae bacterium
CCACACGGTTACACGTGTGCAGCGTGCGGCGCTGTTAGACGTTTTAAAGCATTTTTCTGTTGAAATCTCAGGCTTTGCACCGCTTGCAGGGGCTATCGTTACGGCCGGTGGTGTTCGTGTTAAAGAAATAGACCCGAAGACGATGCAGTCTAAACTTGTTCCGGGTCTCTTCTTTGCGGGAGAGATCATGGACGTTGATGCTTATACAGGCGGGTTCAACTTACAGATCGCTTTTTCTACCGGTTATGCCGCCGGTATCAATATGTAAACAAAGGTGATGTTTTATGAAATTTGCAGTTGCTATTGACGGTCCTGCAGGTGCAGGTAAGAGCAGCGTAGCGAAAGCTGCAGCGAAAGCTCTTGGTTTTATCTATGTAGATACAGGTGCGTTGTACAGAACTGTAGGTCTTTATATGCTGCAGCATAGCATTGATCCTGCGGATCTTACTGCTGTTGAAAATGCACTTAAGAATATTACTGTGGATATGAAGCATGAGGAAGACGGTCAGCATATGTTCCTCTGCGGTGAAGATGTGACGGATCGCATCCGCACACCGGAGGTTTCTATGGCGGCATCCAACTTCTCTAAGATTCCCGCTGTTCGTGCTTTCCTTCTTTCTACACAGATCAATATGGCAGAACGTTATGATGTTCTGATGGATGGCCGAGATATCGGTACGGTCGTTCTTCCGAATGCGCAGGTGAAAATTTTCCTGACAGCATCTGCTGAAGAACGTGCTCGCAGACGTTGCCTCGAACTTGAGCAGAAGGGGCAGCCGGAGCCGTATGAGGCGATCCTTGCGGACATCAAGAAACGTGATGATCAGGATATGAACCGTGAGACAGCGCCGCTGAAGCCTGCTGAAGACAGTGTTCTGCTTGATACAAGCGATTTGGATTTTGAAGGTTCTGTAAATAAGCTTCTTGAAATTGTTCGGGAGAGGATGTAAATCATGACGAAAGACAGTAAAGGTCTGCAGGTTTGGTATTCCCTCGCAAGATGCGTTACTGCGGTGCTCTTTAAAATTTTGTTCCGGTTTCAGGTAATCGGTAAGGAAAAGGTTCCGCAGACAGGACGCTTACTTGTGTGTGCGAATCATTCAACAATGGCAGATCCGATTTTTCTTGGCAGTGCGATCCCCGGACGGCAGATGAAATTTGTGGCTAAAGCCGAGCTTTTTGAAAACAAACTGATCGGAAAGTTTTTAAGCAGTCTCGGTGCGTTCCCGATTTCACGCGGTACAGGCGGTGCAGACGGCATTCAGACCGCTATGCGTTATTTGGAAGACGGTCATGCAGTATGTTTGTTCCCTGAGGGAACACGTTCTAAGACAGGTGAGCTTCTGCAGCCCAAAAACGGCGCTGCAATGCTTGCGGCACGTACAGCGTGTACGGTGCTTCCGGTTGCGATTACCGCAATGGGCGGCAAACGACCGAAAGTGTTCCGTAAAATGATCATTAAGATCGGAGATCCGATCCCGTATGAGGCTTTGGGATTCTCCGGACCAGTCGGTGCATCACAGTATCGAAATGCAACGCGGATAGTCTTTGACAGTATTCGTGAACTTCGTGAAGAAAGCCTTGAAATATTGGATAAAGGCGGTAAGGCAAAATGATCCGTGTAGCTGAAACAGCCGGGTTTTGCTTTGGGGTAAACCGGGCGGTTGAAACCGTATATAAGCTGTTGGATGCGGGAGAAAGAGTGTGTACACTTGGTCCCATCATTCATAATCCGCAGCTTGTTGAGAGTCTTGAAAAGCGTGGAGTGCGAATTATCAAAACTCCGGCCGAAGCACAGCAAGGAGAAACGGTACTCGTTCGATCCCACGGTGTGCCGCCGCAGGTTCTTCAGGAGCTTGACAGTCTTGGCTTACGGTATGTGAACGCAACATGCCCGTTTGTTCAGAAGATCCATAAGATCGTGCGTGAGGGTGCTTTGGAGGGTAAGCTTATAATGATCGCCGGAGATAAAACGCATCCGGAGATCGAAGGTGTACTCGGCAGCTGCTGCGGCCCGTATGAGACATTCATGTCGGCAGAAGAACTCAAAAGATGTTTTGAAGTACATCCGGAATACAAAGAAAAATCCCTGTTATTCTGTCAACAGACTACTTTTAACGTAGAAGAATGGGAAAAATGTTTATTTTTCATCAAAAAGGTATGTACAAACGCTTCAGTTTTTGATACAATATGTAATGCTACCGCGAATCGACAGCAGGAAGCGCGCCAGCTTTCTTCTCAGAGCGATCTGATGATCGTTGTCGGCGGTCGGCACAGCTCCAATACCGCAAAGCTCAGAGATGTCTGTGCGGCAAACTGCGAGACCTATCTTATCGAGACAGCGGACGAGCTGAAAGATCTGCCGATACAGGGCAGACACAACATTGGCATAACTGCCGGTGCTTCAACGCCGGCAAGCATAATAAAGGAGGTACTAGTTACCATGACAGAAATCAACGAAACAAATGAGCTTAATTTTGAGGAGATGCTTGAAGAATCGCTCAAGAGCTTAAATACAGACGAGAAGGTGCACGGTGTAGTCGTAGGCATTTCCCCGACCGAAGTGTATGTAGACGTCGGCAGAAAGCAGGCTGGTTTTATCCCGGCTAATGAGCTCTCCAACGATCCGGGCGCAAAGCCGGAAGATCTTGTTAAGATCGGCGATGAGATGGATCTTCTCATCATGAAGACAAACGATCAGGAAGGTACAATCATGCTTTCCAAGAAGCGTATCGACGCTATCAAGGGCTGGGAAGATATCGCTGCAGCTATGGATGCAGAAGAGATCCTCACAGGTAAGGTTACAGAAGTTGTTAAGGGCGGCGTTATCGTTCTGTACAACGGCATCCGTGTATTCATTCCGGCATCCCAGGCAGTTGCAAACCGCGGCGATGACCTCGAAGTTCTGAAGAACACAGAAGTTAACTTCCGCATTATCGAAGTTAACCGTCAGCGCAGACGTGCAGTTGGTTCCATCCGCTCCGTTCTCCGTGAGCAGAAGAAGGCAGCTCAGTCCAAGTTCTGGGAAACAGTTGAAGAGAACCAGGAGTTCACAGGTACTGTTAAGTCCCTCACAAACTTCGGTGCATTCGTTGACCTCGGCGGCGTAGACGGCATGATCCACATCTCCGAACTCTCCTGGAACCGCATTAAGCATCCGAGCGAAGTCGTAGCAGTTGGCGATACCGTTACTGTATACGTTAAGAGCCTCGACCGCGAGAATAACAAGATCTCTCTTGGTTACAAGAAGATCGAGGACAATCCGTGGGAGATCATGAAGAACCAGTATCCGGCAGGCACTGTATGCGAGGCTACTGTTGTTGGCATGACAACATTCGGCGCATTCGCTAAGATCCTCCCGGGCATCGACGGCCTCATCCACATTTCTCAGATCGCTAATAAGAGAATTGAGAAGCCGCAGGATGTTCTTAAAGTTGGCGATGTTGTTAAGGTAAAGGTTACCGAAATCGACTTCGAGAAGAAGAGAGTTTCCCTTTCCATCCGTGCACTGCTCGAAGAGCAGGCTGAGCCGGCTTCCGAAGAATAATTAGGAATAATCCCTATTTGCAGTATTGCAGGGTGGTATTCATACCACCCTGCTTTATGCGATTTTTTACAGAAAATTAAAACATAGGGCATATTCCAAAAGGAAGCTGCCCATTGGAGGAACAACAGATGAAGCGAGTAAAAAAACCTGTGTTTTTTATTGTCGCTGTGCTGATCCTTGCACTTGCAGTTACATCCGTTTTCGGTATTTATACTCAGAACGGTGATGCAAAGGAAACATGGATCAAAGGTGTCAGCGATATAAGATGGGGTATCGATATTCGTGGCGGTGTGGAAGCAACCTTCAGCCCGGCTGACGGTGTGGATGCTACCGACGAGCAGCTTGAATCTGCCAAGGCGATCATTGAGCTGCGTATGGTATCCAAGAGTATCACAGACTATGAAATTTACACGGATGCAGCAAACGATAAGATCATCGTTCGTTTCCCGTGGAAGAGCGGTGAGGCAGATTTCGATCCCGAGACCGCAATTAAGGAAATCTCCGAGACTGCACTTCTGACCTTCCGTGAGGGTATGGGCTATGAAATGCAGACTGTTGACGCAGACGGCATGCCGATGTATCAGGTTCCGTCCGGTGTTACCGCAGAAGAAATCATTCTTCAGGGTGACGATGTTGTGGAAGCAATTCCGGTTATGGAGCAGGATACGGTTACAGGCGAGTATGAGTACGCTATTTCTCTGAAGCTTTCAGAAGAAGGCACAGCAAAGTTCGCCGAAGCAACAGAGCGTCTGCTTGGCGATGTCATCTCCATTTGGATGGACGATATCATGATCTCCTATCCGACAGTCGGTGCGCAGATCACAAACGGTGAGGCATCCATTACCGGTAACTTTACAGCGGTTGAAGCTTCCGAGCTTGCCGCAAAGATCCAGGGTGGTGCACTGCCGTTCGCACTTGAGACATCCAACTTCAGCACCGTTAACCCGACACTGGGTATGAAGTCTCTCGACGCTATGGCTCTTGCCGGCGTTATCGCTCTGATCGTAATCGCGATCTTCATGATCGCTGTATTTAAGATCCCGGGCTTTGTTGCGGTCCTTGCACTTATCGGTCAGATGGCAATTACATTTGCTGCAGTTTCCGGTTATTTCGGAGGCTTCAACAGCTTTACAATGACACTTCCGGGTATTGCAGGTATCATTCTTTCCGTTGGTGTCGGTGTTGACGCAAACATTATCACTGCAAGCCGTA
>JAZNMV010000013.1:0-3326 GCA_045579885.1 Acutalibacteraceae bacterium
TGTTCGCCGTAGGTTTCTTCTTCCGGGATGATGATCTTTTCATCCAGACCGTCTACGATCGGGTGTGTCGGGTTAACGACCCAAACGATCTCGGTTTCGCTGTTCTCTCTCCACTTCAGGTCGAGGGAGACGGTACCGCAGATCTTGTGGAAGATCTTGGAAGCGTGGCCGGAGTGCAGAACGATAAGACCCATGCCGTCCATGATGCGCTTATGTACACGCTCAACGATTTCGTCGTCTACCTTATGATGTGCCATGTGGCCCCACCAGATGAGAACATCGGTGTTGTTGAGAACTTCCTCGGTAAGACCGTGCTCCGGCTCAGCGAGGGTAGCTGTCTTTGTTTCCATACCGTTTGCGGTAAGGAAATCAGCGATGCAGCCGTGAATGCCCTTCGGGTAGATCGCGCCGATCTCCGGAGATTCGATTTCGTGCAGATATTCGTTCCATACGGTAACTCTAATAGCCATAGTATATGTCCTTTCTGCTGTATACAGCCTGTAGGTGGCGGATGTTATCCGCTGTATTTATTTTCATTATATCGGCATTTTGAAAGGAAGTCTACCTTTTGACGGAAAAATTCTGTTTTTCTTTGTTTTTTTCTAAAGAACTGCCGTTGCACAAGGGATAGAAAAATGGTATGATAAATTAATCACAGAGTGCCGCAGCCAGCGGTACCAAAGAATGGAGAGTTTAAAAAATGAACTGCACACTGAAACCCGAACAGAAGAGCATGGAGAAAATCGTTGCGCTCTGCAAAACCAGAGGCTTCATTTTCCCCGGCAGTGATATTTACGGCGGTCTTGCCAACACATGGGACTACGGTCCGCTCGGCGCAAGACTGAAGAACAACGTAAAGGATACCTGGAGAAAGCGTTTTATTCAGGAAAGAAAGAACAGCTACGAAGTTGACGCAGATATCCTTATGCACCCGCGCGTATGGGAAGCCAGCGGTCACGTTGCTTCCTTCTCCGACCCGCTCCTCGACTGCAAGGAGTGCAAGATGCGCCACAGAGCTGATAACCTCATCGATGATTTCGATCCCGAGGCACATGCAGACGGCATGACAAAGGAAGAGATGTTCCAGTATATTAAGGATCATCACATCCCCTGCCCGAACTGCGGCAAGCACAATTTCACCGATATCCGTGAGTTTAACCTCATGTTCCAGACATTCCGCGGTGTTACAAACAACAGCAAGAGCACCATCTATCTCCGTCCGGAAAATGCACAGGGCGAGTACGTAAACTTCCTCAATGTTCAGCGTACCATGCGTGCAAAGCTGCCGTTCAGCATCGGCCAGATCGGTAAGGCTTTCCGTAACGAGATCACCCCGGGTAACTTTACCTTCCGTACCATCGAGTTCGAGCAGATGGAGTTCCAGACCTTCTGTAAGGAAGGCACAGATAACGAGCTGTATGATTTCTTCAAGGCATACGGCAAGCAGTACTATGAAGATCTCGGTATCCCGGCAGAGCACCTGCGTTACCATGACCACGAGAAGCTGGCTCACTACGCAAAGGCTGCCTGCGACATCGAGTTCCTGTTCCCGTTCGGCTGGGGCGAAGTCAACGGTACACACAACCGTACAAACTTCGACCTGACACGTCATCAGGAATACAGCGGTCAGAAGATGGAGTATCTCGACCCGGAAACAAACGAGAAGTTCATTCCGTTCATCATCGAGTCTACCTACGGTCTCGACCGTACCGTTCTTGCTCTGCTCTGCGAAGCATATGACGAGGAAGTTCTCGATGCAGAAAAGAACGATACCCGTGTTGTTCTGCACCTCAGCCCGGCAATTGCACCTTATAAGGCTGCTGTTCTTCCGCTTTCCAAGAGGCTTTCTGACAAGGCTCTTGAGGTATACAACAAGCTCGCTAAGAAGTTCATGGTTGATTTCGACGAAACCGGTTCTATCGGCAAGCGCTATCGCCGTGAGGACGAAATCGGCACACCGTTCTGCATCACCTATGACTTCGACAGTGAAACAGATGGCTGCGTAACCATCCGTGACCGTGATACTATGGCTCAGGAGCGCATTAAGATCGAGGATCTCGAGGCTTACATCGCATCCCGCATCGAGTTTTAATTTTCTTTAAATGAGTAAAAAGACCGTCTGCCGAATATTCGGCAGCGGTCATCTTTGCCGATTTATATCATCACGATAGGGAATCGGCGCAGTAGAATACGATGGCTTTTTGTTGAATGAAGGAATGGGATAAATGAAGGAAAAGAAAGGACTTCGGAACACAGCACTCGTTGCGTGTCTTGCGGTCTTAATGTGCTGTATGATTTTCGTCTCGCAGGGCACAGCATCTGCAGCAGAACTTTCCGAAGATGTGCTTCGTATCGGCGGTACAATGGAATATTACGATGATCTTGAAGCGGGAAGTCACCTGCGGGATACGGTTTTCATTGTTGGTGCCGGTTGCGTTGTTGTCGGTGCTGCCGGAATTGTGTGCATGCTGCTTTGGCGGCGTGCGGAGCTGCGCCGTGATCGTGTGCAGGAGGACCGCGAAGGAATCCTGAACGAAATCGAACAGGCTGAGCTTCGAAACCGTCAGCTTGAAAATCGTCCGCAGAGAAAAGCGGAAGAAGTGAAGCCGGAAAACAGTGCTGTCCGTGCTGTGGTGTCGCTCACAGAAGAGCCGATCATACCGAGTACGCCGGTTTCTATGCAGCCGAATGAACGTGTGCGTCCGCGTGTGCAAGGAGATAAGGCACAGATTTCGGTGCCGGCTATTCAGGTTGCTCCGGTGAAAACGTCTGCCCCGGCCGAGGAAACGCCGGTTGAAGTGCAGCCGAAAGCACAGAAAAAGTACGACCTCGAAGATATTCTGCGAGAGGTTCGTGAAGGCACGCTTTAATTATTTAAGAACTACAGCCGCTTACCGGAGTTCCGGCAGGCGGCTGTTTTATATACTATTATAATATACGCGTATACCACTAATATAATGTAATACGAATCATTGAGGGTGTAAGCAATAAGTGCAGCGGATATGATAGAAAAGAAAGAGTTGCATGTAAATATTCACATAAGCTTTTCCAAAGTTTTCAACAATGTAGCCAGAGTGACAGTGTTTGCAAAAAACGAAAAAATGTGTTGACATTGATAGATCCGTGTGATAATATAGTCAGGCACTCGAAAAACGGGGTATGAAAAACTGAAAACGAAGCGATAAAAACTTCGAAAAAAGTTTGAAAAAAAGCTTGACAATGATATCCGGTTGTGATAGAATAGTTGAGCACTCGCGAAAGGGTGCACAGGACCTTGAAAATTAAACAACGAAAGAAAATGGAACCTGTAATTTCTTTGAGTAACT
>JAZNMV010000014.1:0-1765 GCA_045579885.1 Acutalibacteraceae bacterium
CTCGATACCACTCTGCCGCGTTCCTACAGCCGTGATTTTACCGTACGCGGTACAAAGGGCCTGTATATGCAGGATACCAACACCGTCTATCTCGACGGTGAGAAGGAATACTGGGAAACACCGGAATTCGTACGCAACAACCTCTGCAACGCTGCAAATTACGAAGAAGAATATCTGCCGCCCATTTGGAAGAACGTCACCCCCGAGGACCTCGCTTCCGGTCACGGCGGTATGGATCAGTTTGCATACAGAGCCTTCGTCGACGCACTCGAAAACAATAAGCCGATGCCCATCGATGTTTACGACTCCGCTACATGGCAGGCTGTTGCCGTACTTTCTGAGATCTCCATTCAGCAGGGCGGCGCACCGCAGGCTATGCCGGACTTCACAAACGGACAGTGGTTCCACCGTCCGCGTCTCGATGTCTGCGAGCTGTAACATTTAAAAATCAAAAGCTTGTTCACTGAACCAGTGAACAAGCTTTTTTTAGTTTATCCCGTAATTCCTGTCCAGTCCGTTCTCCTGTGCAATGCGCAGCAGCCGATTATATTTCGCTGTGCGGTCACTGCGGCACGGTGCACCGGTTTTGATAAATCCGGCATTCACAGCTACCGCAATATCCGCGATCGTTGTATCCTCCGTTTCGCCTGAACGGTGGGAGAGGATCGTACGCATACCGTTATCCCTTGCAAGCCTGATCGCCGCCAATGTTTCGGACATTGTACCGATCTGGTTCGGCTTTACAAGCACGGCATTTGCGGCTTTTCTTAAAATACCTTCCCGAATACGTTCCGGATTGGTTACGAATAAATCGTCACCGACAAGCATCACCTTTTTGCCGAGACGCTCCGTGAGCGTTGTCCATGCAGCAAAATCCTCCTCCCCGAGCGGATCCTCGAGAGAGACGATCGGGTATTTCTCACACAGATTTTCCCAGTAGTTAATAAGCTGTTCAGCAGTATACTGTGTGCCGCGCTTCGGCAGCCGATAGCCGTTCGGCGCTGCCCACTCGCTCGATGCGGCGTCAAGCGCAAGCTTTACATCCTCGGTCGTATACCCTGCATCCGTGATCGCTTCCAGAATCAACTCAATTGCTGCTTCGTCACTCTGCAGATTCGGTGCAAAACCGCCCTCATCGCCTACACCGGTCGACATGCCCCGGCTTTTAAGAAGCTTACCGAGTGCATGGTAGACCTCCGAACCCATCCGCACGGCATCGGAAAAGGATTTCGCACCGACCGGCATAATCATGAACTCTTGAATATCAATATTATTCGCCGCATGCGCACCGCCGTTTAAAATGTTCATCATCGGTACCGGCATCCTATTCGCATGCACGCCGCCCAAATAGCGAAACAGCGGTAATTTGTAGTGCATCGAAAGTGCTTTTGCTGTTGCCATCGAAACCGCAAGCATTGCATTGGCACCAAGCTTTTCCTTGTTTTTTGTACCGTCCAGTTCAATGAGAATACGGTCGACTTCACTTACGGTAACGTGCGGGATATGCTCCAACACCGGCGCGATGTTCTCCGTGATTCCCTGTACCGCTTTCTGCACGCCACGTCCGCTGTATCGCTTTTTATCCGCATCCCGCTTTTCGTGTGCTTCAAATTTTCCGGTGGATGCACCGGACGGCGCATTCGCTACGCCGATGGAACCGTCGTTCAGGATAACAGTTGCACCGACAGTGGGTGTTCCGCGCGAATCTAAAAGCTCAACCGCTGAAACTCTCTGTATTTTCATACGATCACCTTCCTATGTTTTG
>JAZNMV010000015.1:0-3703 GCA_045579885.1 Acutalibacteraceae bacterium
TACCGCCCTTGGATGCACTGTATGCTGCACGGTTCGGGATCGCTCTGTATGCCGTATTGGAACTGATAAAGACGATAGCGCCTTTACCCTGTTCACGCATGCGCAGTGCTGCCTGACGAACAATCATATAGTTCCATACCAGATTTGTTTCAAAAACAGCCTGAAACTCCGAAATCGGTGTTGTAAAGAAGTCAAGGCCCTTTGCCGGATCACTGCCAAAGCCGAGATTCGCTGCATTGAGTACTACGGACTCGACAAAACGACCGGTCTCATCAATTTTTGCGAATACTCCCTTTACAGCTTCCTCATCGCCGGGAATCAAACCGAATCCCATAGCAAAGACGCCGTATTCCTGCGCAATTTCAGCTGCAGCTGCCTCTGCGCGTTCTGCCTCGCGGCTTGTAATAAAAACATCATAACCTTCTTTTGCAAATCTTTCTGCACAGGCTCTTCCCGTACCGTTTGTTGCACCGGTTACAAACACAGCTCTATTCATATCGATTATCCTTTCTTAGAAATAAAATTCAGATTCAGGCGGACGAATATCGGTCAGTGCACCGGTGTAATGACGAAGTGTATGGCTTGTGTACGGATGAGCAAGACATGCCTCCTCATCGATTTCAATACCAAGACCCGGCTTATCAGGAACATAAATATAACCGTCTTCATACTTGAGTTCTTCATTTGTAACATCTTTACGCCACGGAACATCACTGTACATAATTTCCAGAATAGAGAAATTGGTTGTACATGCGGCAACCTGCAGCGTCGCTGCACAAGCTACCGGACCGGACGGATTGTGCGGCGCAAACGGAATATAGTATGAATCAGCAACAGCTGCGATCTTCTTCAGTTCCATAATACCGCCGGCATGGCTGACATCGGGCTGAATATAATCGGCAGCACGCATTTCAAATAAATCTTTAAACTGACGGAGATTGTAAAGACGTTCACCGGCAGAAATCGCAACCGGCGATTTATCTCTTACAGCCTTGAGGGCCTCAAGATTATCCGGCGGAGTCGGCTCTTCAAACCACATAGGCTTAAACTGCTCGAGTTCTTTCGCGATTTTAATACCTGTCGGTACATTAAAACGACCGTGACCCTCAATCAGGAGGTCTACACCGTCACCTACAGCCTCTCTGACTGCCGCTACACAGCGCAGAGCAGTATCAAGGTCCTTGTTGGAAATTTCAAGATAAGATTTTCCAAACGGGTCCCACTTCATAGCTGTAACGCCGCGCCGAACAGCAATACGCGCTTTCTCACCGAATTCTTCCGGTGTTTTTGCACCAGCAAACCAACCGTTCACATAGATACGCACCTTTTCATTCGTCTTACCGCCAAGCAGTTTATATACCGGAACATTAAGGCTTTTACCGAGAATGTCCCAAAGTGCCATTTCTACAGCAGAAAGCGCACTCATGAGAACAGGACCGCATCTCCAATAAGAGTCACGGTAAACATCATGTGCGATCTGTTCGATGTTAGTCGGGTCCTTGCCGATAAGCGCTTCCTTAATATGTTCGACAGCACCGACAAGGGATTTTTCTTTGTACTCGAGTGTAGCCTCACCAACACCGGTAATTCCTTCGTCAGTATATACTTTGACAAAAGCCCAGTTTGTACGGAAGCAATCCACAACAAACGTTTTAATGTCTGTGATTTTCATATTAGCAGCTCCTTTACTGATTTAAATTTCAAATTCCCGGTAGACTTCCGGAATCAATTTCGGTTCAAATGCGAATATATTCGGATCAATATCATCCATCATTCCCCAGTGCAGCGGTACAGCGATTTCTGAATTGCATGCTTCAGCAAAACGAACAGCATCCTTCGCGTTCATATTATTCCCAACACCGTTTATCGGCAGAAAGACTGCATTGATCCTATGGGGAATCTGTTCAAAAACAGCTCGGCTGTAAAGTGTATCACCTGTAATATAGATAGTTTTACCGTCGCACTCTATCAAAACACCTATAGCATACGGATCACTATGTACCGCCTTAACCGCTGTAAAGCGAATATCCTTTTCGGTCCATTCCGTTAATACGTCAAATTGAACATAATTGTGTTTACCTCCAAACTGACGTGCTTTATTCCAGCAGCTTGTCGGAGATAAAACAGTGATTGCTTCTAACTTATTCAAGAAATGCGGAACTGTTTCCGGATCATAATGATCAATATGATCATGTGTAAACACCAAAACATCGGGCAAAATATCCCAAAGCCATGTCTCTGTAGGAATTTTTCGATGCTTTTCGGGATCAATCGCACCGACACAATCCGAAAAATACGGATCTATAAGCACTGTTGTTCCTAAAGCAGAACGAACCATAAGACTTGCCTGTCCCAACCATGTGATTTTCATACTACCCCTCCAAACCGATTTCTATTGTAAACATAGCCGTTTCTCCGCTTTTAAGGACGCGATGACCGTTCGGTCTGTTCAAACCGTTAACTTCTCCGCACTGAGGCTCAATGCAAAGAAATCCCTGTCCTCCACCTCCGTTAAACAGAACCCACTCATCAAAATTATCCGAAACTGTAAATCGGAACTCGTCTAGATAAGCTGAATGCCCGGAAGCGGAGTAGAACCCGGATATTACAAGTCCATCAGTTTGAATACCGCAATCGTACAATGATTCTGTTTTGTTCAGCGGAATCATTGTTCCGGTTGGGATATAGAATTCATTACATAAATAACGTTCATTGACCGGAACCGAAAAACATTTCGGCTCTGAGAAAGTCGTGTGAAAAGCTAAAGTATATGGCAACGATGTCTTACCGATATTCTTAATTCTCACTGTTCGTTCCAGACCGTTTTCACAAAGCTTATCCGCTATAGTCATAACAAACGGGAATGGATATCGCTCGCCTCGATTATCGTAACTCGCTGTCAGAAAATTTTCTCCGGATTCCTGCACAGTAAACGGTGCATCAAACATCAACCCATGAATATGATTTCCGCGTTGAGGTTCATTAAGAGGAAGCCTATACTCTTCACCGCTAAATAAAAAAACTCCGTTTTCCGTACGATTGGCCGGAAATAAAAGCGGAATACCGTATGTATATGGATTCTCTTCCAACACCGTACGACTAGTCGGTTCGCGAAGGACTTCTTTTCCTTCATATCGCAGCGAAACCATGTTCATACCAAAATCAGGCAGGATAACGGCTTCCCATTTACCGCTTTTAATACAGATATCACGCGGCTCACATTTATACATGTGTTTCCCATCCCTTCCTGCTCAGTATGAATTGATCTCTACTATTCTTTCTTTTTTAGTATACAGAATAAAGCTAAAATAAACAATAACTTTCTAAGTGAAAAATAAATATTTCCTTCTTGTAAATCCTCTTCAAAACCAATATAATCAACTCATGGGAGACAATATCACTTTAAAGGAGATGAATATTCTATGAAATTACTTTTCAAACAGCGTTTTTTCTCGTGGTTCGACAGTTATGACGTCTTTACTGAATTTGGTCAAACAGCTTACACTGTCAAAGGGCAGCTTTCATGGGGACATGGCCTCAACATATATGATGCTCACGGCGAAGAAATCGGAACCGTACGCGAACGCGTCCTCACTTTTTTTCCGAAATTTGAGCTCTATTATAAGGGTAATTACATAGGTTGTATCAGCAAAGAGTTTTCGTTCTTTAAGCCCAAGTTTAATATAGATTGTAACGGCTGGCA
>JAZNMV010000016.1:0-4574 GCA_045579885.1 Acutalibacteraceae bacterium
GTGCATAACCCTCGGCAGCATTGATCAATTCGCCCTTCTTGCCTACACCCTTTACATCAGCTAAAAGTACAACTTTCATAAGTATTATCCCTTTCTAAAATCAATTATCTTTCTTTGAAGCAAGCGCCAGTTTCTGGTCCAATACACGGAGCAGAGCTTTGCGCACTTCACCGGTTGAGCTGTTTTTCACCTGTGCACCGGCCATATTTAAGTGACCGCCGCCGCCGAACTCTTCCAGAAGGATCTGCACGTTTACATCACCGAGACTGCGGGCAGAGATACCAATCTCATTGCCGGCGCGGAAAATAACGAACGATGCACGTACATTCTGAATAGAAAGCAGCTCATCGGCTGCCTGTGCCGCCGCAATACGAACATTCGGAAACTCCCAGTTAGAACATGCGATAGCACAGTTTTTATACACCTCGGCACCTGCAACAAGCTGCGAACGCTCCTTGTAGGTATCGAGAGAATTAGCAAACAGTTTTTTAACTTCAACGGTATCCGCACCGCGGCGCTTCAGATAAGCCGAAGCTTCAAAGGTTCGCACACCTGTTTTGAGAACAAAATTCTTGGTATCCAGCATAATGCCCGAAAGCATAGCTGTAGCTTCGCGCGTGTTGATCGCGGCAGCATTCATATACTGTACAAGCTCACTCACCATTTCCGATGCGGAGCTTGCATACGGTTCATGATAGAAAATCAGTGCATCTTTGATGTGCGTAACCATCATGCGGTGATGGTCGATCACAACCACGCGTGAAATCGCTTTGAGCACATCCTGACTTTCTACAAAGTTCGTGGAATGTGTATCCACAACGATTAAGAGCGAACGCGGCGTGCACATTTCAAGCGCTTCCTGAGGCGACACGAACAGGTTTTCATACTCCGGTTGATTCTCAAACATGCCGATCAAGCCGGATGCCATAGAACGGTTGCGGTCAATAACTACACTGGCTTTCCGCTGCAAGCCTTTCGTAACGGCAGCCCAAACACCGATCGCAGAACCTACACTGTCAAGGTCGGAATTGACATGGCCCATAATAAAGACTCTGTCACTTGTGCGGATATGATCGGAAAGCGTAGCGGCAATAACACGGGTACGAACTTTATCACGTTTTTCAACACCCTTTGAAAGACCGCCGAAAAACTCGTATGTACCGTCCGCACGGCGAACGGTCACCTGGTCGCCGCCGCGGCCAAGTGCCATATCGAGTGCCTGACGTGCATGCATTTCACTGAGTGCTGCGGTATCCGATCCGCGACCGATACCGATGGATACCGTAGCGGACATATCATTTTCACCTTTGATCTCACGCACACTGTCGAGTACCGCAAAACGTCTCTGTTTTGCCTGCTCGATATGCAGATCATCGGTAATCATCAAATAGCGGCCGTTCGGAAGGCGTCTGATAAAGCCGCCCATTTCCTCTGTGGCCCACTTTCTAAGCACATTTTCCACTTCAGCAGTAATACGGGAGTCTTCACTGCTGGCAGAATCACGCGACAGCTCGTCGCGGTTATCAAAAGAGATCAGCGCAACTACCGTATGTTTTTCGCGGTAGTCCCGGTGGATCTGCTTGTAATATGTGTCGTCTACAAAATAAAGTATGCTGCTGCTTCCCGAGCGAAGTCCGTATGCAGTAAACTCCTTACCGCCGTATGTCACAGCGGTTCCATCCTCGGAAAGGATCTGACGCAGTGTTTTCGGATAGATATAAGAAGCGATATTGGTACCGTGTTCCTCGTCATCCGGAGAAAACAGTTCGGTAAACCGATCATTCGTCCAGATTATATCTCCCTGATTACCGAGTACGGCTACAGGCAGACTAAACTGCGAAAAATCATGTTCATCTTCAGCCGAAAGCACACGCTTTGCAGCACGAAGTGCGGAACGTACACGTACTCTGTACTGCAGATCCGTCAGTACGACAAAAACGCCGCAAAGGATCGACACAGTCAGTTCGAAAAAGAATAAATAAATATTGTGATTCCAGCTCAGTGCGGTCATGATGAACAGCAGAATAACCATGCCGTAACAGATTGGCGAGATCATCCATATGCGTCTGTCTTTCATTTTCCGCCCTCCTCCCGGTCAGTCATAGCTGACAAAATTTAGTAGCTGTATTTATACTTCCATGATGATCGGCAAAATCATCGGGCTGCGGCGTGTACGCTGGTAAAGGAATCTGGAAAGTCCGTCACGCACACGAAGCTTTATTGTACTCCAATCGCGAATGTGTTCTTCGGAACAGCGCTCCACGATATCGCTGACAAGTTTTCTTGCTTCTTCCATCAGTTCCTCAGACTCACGAACATATACGAATCCTCGGGAAACAATATCCGGACCGGAAGCGATCTCACCGCTTACGGAATCGATCGTACATACAGCGATGATCAAACCGTCCTCGGAAAGATGTTTCCTGTCGCGGAGAACAATGCTACCAACATCGCCTACACCGAGACCGTCTACCATAACAGCACCGGCAGGTACATCCGGAAGCTGCTTCATATACGCTTCGTTGATCTCGACCGCATTGCCGACATCACCGATGAAAATATTCTCCTGCGGAACACCCATGCTGATCGCAACACCGGCGTGCTTGCGCAGATGTTTCTGCTCACCGTGAACCGGAATAAAATACTTCGGCTTTGTCAGTGCCTGAATAAGCTTCAGCTCTTCCTGACATGCATGACCGGAAACATGAACTTCGTACATAGACTCATATACAACGTCGCATCCATGCTTCATGAGTTCGTCAACAACAGTACCGACCATTTTCTCATTGCCGGGGATCGGTCTGGCAGAAATAATGATCATATCATCTTCGCTGACCGCTACCTGGCGGTGATCGGAAAATGCCATACGTGTCAGCGCAGACATCGGTTCACCCTGGCTGCCTGTAGTGATCAGAACGATCTGATCATTCGGATAGCGGGAGATCATATTAAGATCGATCAAAAGGCCTTCCGGCACATTCAAATAGCCGAGATCACTTGCGATGGACATTACATTGACCATGCTGCGTCCGGAAAGAGCGACTTTACGGCCATACCGTGCCGCACAGTCAATGATCTGCTGTACACGGCTGATATTCGAAGCAAAGGTCGCTATGATCAGTCTCTTATGTCCGGCTTCCGCACGTGCAAAGAGTGCATCAAAGGTTGCATTAACTTTCTGTTCTGTCTGTGTATAACCCGGACGCTCCGCGTTTGTAGAGTCCGCCAACAGAAGCAGAACGCCTTCCTGACCGAGCTGTGCGAAACGGGCAAGGTCGATCATGCCGTCCTGTGTCGGGGTAAAATCGATCTTAAAGTCGCCCGTGTGCACGATCACACCGGCCGGGGTATGGATCGCCAGTGCGACCGCATCGGAAATGGAGTGATTAACATGGATCAGCTCAACATCGAAATCACCAAGCAGTACATGGCTGCCTGCCGGTGTAACATTCAGCTGTACCCAGCCCATATTGTGTTCCTTAAGCTTATTTTCGATCAATGCAAGTGTAAGTGCCGTACCGTAGACCGGCGCATTGATCTTCTTGAGCAAATACGGCAGTGCGCCGATATGATCTTCGTGACCGTGTGTGATAAAGATACCGAGAATGCGATCACTGTTCTTTTCCACAAAAGAAAAATCAGGAATAACAGCATCGATGCCGGGCATGTCTTCATCCGGGAAAGCAAGACCGCAATCAACGATGATCATATCCTGCTCAAACTCAAACAGAGTAAAATTCTTACCGATCTCGTTCAGACCGCCAAGGAAATATGCACGCACAGAAGGTTTCGGTTTCTCCGGCGCTGCTTTGCGGTTTTTACCTTTTTTGTTTGTCTGTGTTTTCTGTGTCTTGGAGGATTTTGTATTCTTTGCAGTCTTTGCTGCTTTGGTTTCCTTTTTCTCCGGCTGCTTCACTGTATTCTCTGCCGGTGCTGCTGCAGATTCTTTCTTATTCTTCTGCGCAGCTGTTTTCTTTCCGTTCGGCTTTGCTGCAACGGGATCGGAAATCTTACCGATGAACGACATGTCGCTTGCACCGCGCAGGGGCTGGTCCTGCTGCTTCTTGGAAGCTATATCGCCGAGCGATGCGGGCTTTTTCATTCTGCTTACTTTCTTTTCTGCCAAATAAATTCCTTCCTTTCAAAAAATCAGTTATATATAAAATATCCGTAAACGATGGGCACAACTATAGATAATACTATAGTACCACACCCCCGTTTGAGTGTCAAGATTTCACCAAGCTGCGGCATTTAGAATAAACCCCTGTATTCTCCAATTATTTGTAAAAAATTTTCTAATATACGTATTTTGCTATTGCTTTGTATACCAAAATGGTGTATATTATAACCGATGAAGGTAAAGACTGTTATTCAGTAGCTTCTCACAATGAAATTTCCCGAAAGGTATGGATAAAAACATGGAAATAAACGGCAAAAAGTTCATTTATGCGGACAACGCCGCCACAACATCGGTCTCCCCCGCTGTTCTGGATGCTATGCTCCCGTTCTATAAAGAATTCTACGGCAACCCCTCCAGCCTGTATTCCATCGGCAACGCGGCCAAGAAGCCGCTC
>JAZNMV010000017.1:0-30604 GCA_045579885.1 Acutalibacteraceae bacterium
TAGAAGCTTTCTTCTTCCATAGCGATAACCTTTTTGATATAATCCTGCTTTTCAACAAGATTGGGGTACGCGTTTGCATTTTCAGCAATAACTGTCTCACAAACCTCCGCAAGGAAAGGTCTGTTAATGCCGATGAGTCTGCCGTGTCTTGCAGCTCTGCGGAGAAGTCTTCTGAGCACGTAACCTCTGCCACTGTTTGACGGAGTTACACCGTCACCGACCATAAAGGTTGTGCTTCTGATGTGGTCGGTGATAACGCGAAGTGAAATATCGTTCTTTTCGTTTTCATGATATTTGATACCCGAAATTTCCATAACATGCTTCATGATGTTCTGAACGGTATCAACAAGGAACAGATTATCTACGCCCTGCATGACACATGCCAGTCTTTCAAGACCCATGCCGGTATCGATATTTGGATGATCAAGCGGCGTATAGTTATTGTGGCCATCGTTCTCGAACTGTGTGAAAACGTTGTTCCAGAACTCCATGTAACGGTCACAGTCGCAGCCCGGCTTGCAATCCGGCTTGCCGCAGCCGTATTCCGGACCGCGGTCAAAATGAATCTCAGAGCACGGACCGCAGGGGCCTGCGCCGTGTTCCCAGAAGTTATCTTCTTTACCGAGTCGAACTACTCTGGAGGGATCAAGACCGATTTCATTTACCCAGATATCGTATGCCTCATCGTCATCCTGATAGATGGTAGCCCAAAGCTTATCTTCCGGCATCTCCAGAACCTTTGTGATAAATTCCCAGCTCCATGCAATTGCTTCATGCTTAAAGTAATCACCAAAAGAGAAGTTACCAAGCATTTCGAAATAAGTACCGTGACGTGCAGTAATACCAACACGCTCAATATCCGGAGTACGGATACACTTCTGGCATGTTGTAACACGCTTTCTCGGCGGGGTAATCTCGCCAGTAAAATATTTCTTCATCGAAGCCATACCGGAGTTGATCAAAAGAAGGCTGTTATCATCCTTCGGGATCAGCGGGAAGCTCGGCAGACGAAGATGTTCTTTTGTCTCAAAGAAAGAGAGATACTTTTCTCTGAGTTCATTTAAACCTGTCCACTGCATTTTTATTTCACCATTCCTTAAAAAATTTACAGAGTGTAAGCTTCAAGAAGCTTTAATGTATTTTCAACGCCCTCAATATGAGAACGTTCGTAACCGTGAGATGCATAAACACCGGCACCGATCAATCCGTGACGAACATCGTAACCGGCACGCAGAGACGCCTCAACGTCAGAACCGTAGCGCGGATAAACGTCAACGGCATATTTGGCTTCTGCCTTCTTTGCGGCTTTTACGAGTGCTGTAGTAACGCTGTAGTCGTATGGACCGCCGGAATCCTTTGCACAGATAGAAACTTCGCGCTCGGTGCAGGTCAGTCCATCACCGACGCAGCCCATATCTACACTGATAATTTCTGTAACATCGTCCGGGACAGATGCAGAAGCACCGTGACCGACCTCTTCATACACAGTAAAATGCAGATATACCTTGCGGTTCGGTGTGCGGCAGCTATCTTTGAGCTCCTTCGCATAAGCTAAAAGCATGGCGGCGCTCAGTTTGTCATCCAGGAAACGGCTTTTGATATATCCGGTATCTGTTACAACAAAGCGCGGATCAAAGCAAACAAAATCACCAATCTCAATTCCGAGGGCGCGTGTCTCAGCAGCAGAGCTGATCATTTCATCAACAACGATCTCCGTAGTATCAAAGCTGCGCGGCGTATCGCCGTATTTGCTGTTTACATGAACAGATGCATTGCAAAGCTGAAGTGTACCGGAATATGTACCGCCGAAACGAGTGTAGATGCGGCAGTTTTCCGCTTCGCAGTTTTCAGCGCGCAGACCGCCAATAGCGGAAATCTGCAGACGTCCGTTTCCTTTGATTGAAGAAACGATACCGCCGAGCGTATCGACATGTGCCATAAGCATCAGTCCGTTGCCCTCACCGCCAACACAGCAGACAACGCCGCCTTTGCGTGTTTTTTGCGGTGCATATCCCAATGCAGAAAGCTCATTCATCAGAAAATCGGCGGCTTTATCTGTGAAGCCGGAAGGAGAGTCGATTTCAAGCAGATTACGGAGAACAGTAAGACAATATTTTGTATCCATTTCTTATCATCCCTTTCAGAAAAATAAAAGCTGTCCGTCCCCAAATGGGACGGACAGCGCCGTGGTACCACCCAAATTATATGCAAAAGCATATCTCTTTGATTCCTTAACGCGGAAAACGGTACAGTTCATCACCGTACAGTGCAATCTATAGAGCCGGCCTGTACACTTGCCTTCCAAGGATCTTTCAGCCATGGATCCATTCTCTGGGTGGAGTCGCATATACTTCTGCTCTGCACAAAATAATATTAAACCAAAGTTATGATAATGCTTTTTCAGCTACTTGTCAAGTGAAATCGGCTAATGTTTCTGCAATTTTCTTGAATGCTTTCGGAACATGGTTTCCTTTGCTGCTTTCTTCCATGATAACGATTGTGTACAGAGGAATTTCGTCTTTATCGCAGATATATCCGGCGTACCAGTAATTATAAACCTCTTTCCCATCAGTATCAAAAACTCCAGTTTCTGCTGTTCCTGTTTTAATTCCAGAGATACAGTTTTGAGGGCATCCATCCCTTGCAGTTCCGAATCGAGCGGTGCTTTCCATATAATTTCGAAGTCTGTCTGCAGTCATTTTTTCGATGATCTTTTTTCCTGCTGATTTATTTACATAAGATATTTCCTTTTCATCATCAACATAACCCAGAAAAATCTTTGGGGTATAATATAATCCTTCAGAAGCTATTGTATTTATAAACGCTGCGATATGCAGCGGCGTTGTCGTTAAATAACCTTGACCGAATGAAAAATTAGCTGCAGCTCGCGGATTACAGAGTTCAGATACACTCGGTAAAGCACCGGCTGAGGAAACAAGTCCGTTTGATATATCGATTTCTTTTCCAAAATTGAATTTCTCAGCAGTAAGCAGTACTTTATCTGCGCCGATACTTTCAACAAGATGAATAAAATAGCCGTTGCAGGATTGACGTAATGCCGTATGCAGATTTACTTCATTGTGTGCGATCTGATCAAAGCAAGGAAATTTATAGCCATCAATTTCTGTAGAACCGTTACACATATAAGTGGTTCTGTAATCTGCACCGTTTTCCAATGCGGCAACAGATGATAACAACTTAAATACAGAGCCTGGTGAATATGCACAGAGCGCGCGATTGATAAATGGCTCATTGGGGTCGTTCAGAGCGTGTTCTAAATTATTAATATCAAGCGTTGGATAGCTTGCAATCGCAATTATGTTACCGGTACGGCACTCTAAAACAACAGCAGCGCCTTTTAGAATATCTGTACATGATGATTCGACGATGGATTGAATCGAACGGTCAAGAGTCAGAGCAATACCTGCGTCTGATCGTTCGTAATCGTTTTGAGTTTCGATCACTGCACCTTGGATGGCCTGCCCTATTGCATCTACTGTAAATGTAACAGTGATTTCTCCGCATTCCTTGAGTTCATTATCAAAGCTTTTTTCAATTCCACTGATGCCGATTTTTCCGTTTTCCAAATAACCGACCAAATGAGCTGCCGGCTGCGGATCACTGTATCGTTCAAAGACAGTAAATGTAGCGATTCCGTCTGTTTGAATTGGAGTGTTTACATCTATAAGAAACGGCTTTCCGTTCTCGAACGCCGTATATACTTCGTTGCGCTGAGAATCATCTGTAACACTTTGAATTTTTCCTATGGACTCAACACTTGGTACAACAGCAGCGATATATTTTTGCTCAGCGTTAGTTATTGGTTGAAGATTCCGGTCATAAATTGTTTTCCTAGGTGTTGCAATGGTCAAAGTATAAGTGCTTTGTCTGCCAACCGCTTCAATATATGTGCTGTTGCCTAAAGCAGCTGAGCCTGTTCCAAGGGCTGCGATAAAAAGAAAAATCATGATTATAGCATAAGCATATACAGTTCTCCGATACACACAAAAACACCTCCATACCGAGTATGACTCGAGTTTGGAGGTGTTATACACAGAAAAGATAATTTATTTATTGGGAGTGATTTTATACGTAGGTACAATTTCGGATACGATTTCTTTCATATTGGGCGCTTCCTCTTTATAGGCCTTTTCCAGACGACGAAGCTGAAGCTTAAATAATTCGTCGTCCATTACAATCGGTTTTCCGATATGTATCAGCTTATTTTCTGTATCCTGAAGACCTTCTTCTTTCATGAGAAGCTCTTCGAAAAGCTTCTCACCGGGACGAAGACCTGTATATTTTACCTCGATATCAACATCCGGTTCATAACCGGAAAGACGGATAAGGTTTCTTGCCATGGTATCAATCTTGACAGGCTCACCCATATCCAAGACAAAAATCTCGCCGCCTTTTGCATAATAACCTGCCTGAAGCACAAGGCTTACAGCTTCAGGAATAGTCATGAAATAACGGATAATATCGGGATGTGTGACAGTTACAGGACCGCCGGCTTCTATTTGCTTTTTAAACAGTGGAATAACACTGCCATTACTGCCTAAAACATTACCGAAGCGGACCGCAACGAATTCGGTGTTGGATTCACGGTTCATCATTTGAACCACCATTTCACAGAGTCGCTTTGAAGCACCCATGATATTTGTGGGGTTAACAGCTTTATCTGTGGAAATCAAGACAAAACGTTTGACACCGTATTTTGCCGCTGCTTGAGCCATTTTATATGTTCCGAAAACATTGTTCTTAATAGCTTCATTCGGACTGTCTTCCATAAGCGGCACATGTTTGTGTGCAGCAGCATGGAAAACGAGTTCCGGATGGTAGTGACCCAAAACATAATCCAAACGGGCAGTATTTCGTACAGAACCGATCAGTACCTCAAGGTTGAGATCCGGATGCGTGCGCAGCAGTTCCATTTGAATATCGTATGCATTATTCTCGTAAATTTCAAAAATAATCAGCTGTTTTGGATGTGCGCTGGCAATCTGTCGGCAGAGCTCACTACCGATAGAACCACCACCGCCGGTAACCATAACGACTTTCCCCGAAATATAGTTAAAAATTTCGTTCAGATTAACTTTAATGGGGTCGCGCCCCAACAAGTCCTGCGCATCTACTTTGCGGAGCTTGCTGACACTGACTTCCTGATTAACAAGCTGATACATACCCGGAACGGTCTGAACCTGACAGTTGGTTTGAGCACAAATATTCAGGATGTCTTTACGTGTCTGTGCACTGGCGGAGGGAATCGCGTAAATAATTTTATTTACGTTGTATTTCTTAACAGCTTCCGGAATATCATTTCTGCTGCCGACAATTGGAATACCGCACAGGCGCTTACCTTTTTTCACCGGGTTATCGTCAATAACGCAAACTACACTATCACTAATATAAGAGCTGTAATTGAACTCTGTTACTAAAGCGCGGCCAGCATCGCCTGCACCGATAATCATTACGTTATTTTTATCTTTTACATCCTTGCGCATATGAACTAATTGCGCACGAATTGCTGTAGTGAGACGATAAGAAAAGCGAATTCCGGTAGTTAAAAAGAGGCTGAGAACAAAGCCAATTGCATAGAAAGAACGCGGCATACTTATGTGTCCGAGCGAAATAAGTATTAAGCCAAGAACTGCGAGCACACCGTAGGCGCTGCCGACACGAATAACCTCATCGGTACTTACAAAGTGCCAGATGCTGTTATACAAATCAAACAATGCGAAAACAACTACACTAATAGCGCACCAAATAAGAATGACTTTCAGGTATGTGTTTAGATATTCCTGCGGAATTGCTGAGAATTTACAGTCAAATCGAAACCAAAGCGCAATAAAGTATGAAGATGCAACAGTCAGCACATCCAGCATCACAATAAGAATGATCTTAGGGATATTAAGTGCTTTGGCCGCCAGATAACTTTTTCGAGACATAAATTACCTCCGAAAATTAAATCCTACATGTATAAATATATGATGTACGGCTACATAATTATAAAAATTATAGCATAATCGGTCAGAAATTGCAAGAACCACAAGGCTTGTCTAGAAATAACGATAATGCATCCTATATTATATAATCACATGCAGGAAGATTATTGTTCATTCTCTCTTCGGATTCGCAGATATGCACCTTTGCTGATTTTCTTATTGCATTTGAGGTATACGGTCATAGTAGCGTGAGGTGCAACATCAATAGGTTCCATATTTTCGTTAAAGATTTCTTCAAGCACCAGATCATAAGGCTCTCTTCCCGGTTCAAGAACACTGACTGTTTCTCCTCGGAAGAATCTGTTTCGCTGAGCTAATTTAATGAATCCGTTTTCTTCGCCCAGACATACAGCGCCGACATCCCATTTGCGAATATATCCGGCACTTTCTGTTGTCTGCCCCGGTTCATTACCACTGTAGAAGCCTGTGCTGTAAGCTCTGTGACTGATACGTTCAGTCTCATCAATTACCCATTCGGGAAGTGTTTTCCCGGCACAGGTAATATCAATTGCGTTGCGATATGCATTTGTTACGCAAGCTACATAATATGCGGATTTTGCACGGCCTTCAATTTTAAAACTAGAAATACCACATTCAATCAGTTCCGGAATATGTCTGATCAAACACATATCTCTCGAATTCAAGATATACGAAGATTTTTGATCTTGCTGAATTACAAACGGCTGATCGGGACGGGTGCGTTCGATAAGATAGTAATCCCACCTGCAGGGCTGAGCACAGTCACCGTGATTTGCATCACGACCGGTAAGATAGTTAGAAAGCAAACATCTTCCGGAAAACGATACACACATGGCGCCGTGAACAAAGGCTTCGATCTCTAACTCCTTTGGTGTTTTTGCGCGGATCTCAGCAATTTCCGGAAAAGAAAGCTCGCGTGCAAGTACAACACGTTCCGCACCGAGATTATAAAAGGCGTTAGCGGCTTCATAATTCACCACGCCGGCCTGTGTAGAAATATGAACAGGTACTTTCGGGGCATATTTCTTTGCCATAGACATGACACCGAAGTCCGTCATGATAAATGCATCTACACCAATTTCCTGACAGTACATCAAAAAGTCCGGCAGCGCAGCCAATTCGTGATTGTGCGGTAAGATGTTACAGGTAACATATACCTTTACGCCTCGAGAATGCGCGGTGTCAACTGCCACCTTAAGTTCATCGTTGGAAAAATTAGACGGTGCAGATCGCATGCCGAAAGATTTTCCGGCAAGATATACCGCATCAGCACCGAAATCCAAGGCGGATATTAAACGCTCCATATCGCCGACCGGCGCAAGAAGCTCCGGCTTATTTGTAATATTAATCATAATTTTGTCGACTCCCTTACTGAAACAATGCCCTTCCGGTAAGTTCGGAAAGGCAGGTTTCATTTTTTCAGTTTAAGCCAGACCGGCAGCAATCAAATTTTCTGTGTGCTCTTCGATTGTAGCAGCATAATACGGTGTACGCTGTGCATCGTGACAGAAGTAGTAATATTCACTGCCTTCTTCAGCCGGATAAATAGCTGCTTTTATCGCTTCCAATCCGGGGTTGCAGATAGCGCCGCTTGGTAGACCTCTTACACCACCGAGCGAAACATACGTAGAATAATCACTGTAATATCCTTCCGGGGCTTCATTATGATTATCATAGGGATAGAATAATGTCGAGTCACAGTCTAAGGAATAGATTGAGTGCAAGAAACCGTCCTGTAAGCGGTTGTGCAGAACTGCAGAGATCATATACATATCATCTCTGTTGGCTGCTTCTGCCTGAATAATGGAAGCTAATACGATTATTTCGTCCAACGTATAACCGCTGGCATTAATATCTCTGCGCATATCTTCGTCAAGTCGTGTCTCGAAATTTCGAAGGAAACGTTTGATAACTGCTTCTGCGGTATCTTTTTCAAAAAATTCATACGTATCCGGGAAAAGGTAACCTTCCAACTTGTAATAACGCTTATCAACATTGTCTATAGCGGCAACATCAGAAAAAGATTCGTCAAACAAAGTTGAGTTACAGGCTTCAAGAATTTCTTCCGAAGAACTGATTCCGTTCTCTTCGAGAAGTTCAGCAAACTCAATGACAGTAAGGCCTTCAGGAAACATAATCTTAATTTCATCACCAAGATCCGGACCTGCCTGAAGTTCATTAATGAGTTCTTCATAGTCTAAATTTGTGCGCACAGTATAATCGCCGGCTATAAAATAATCAATATCGGTTGTTAAAGCGCAATACAGACTGAAAAACTCCGGTTTTTCTATAGCGTGATTCTGCTTAAGAATATCAGTCAACTGTTCCTGCGTGACGTTTTCCGGAATTGTGATATCAACTTCCGCTTCCAGTCGATCTATGGCAAGAAAATCGTTGGATCCACCGATCAAATACGAAGAAATCATCAGTGAAAGCAAAACAACCATTGCAACCCATGTAACAGTAAAAATACGCTTGTTTTTTCTGGCTTTTACACGATTTCTCTTTCTGTGGTCACGTGCCTCTTTGCGGCGTGTACGCTCATCTGTTGCAGATCTGGCACCAGACCGGTTTTCAATCATTTGCGTACGAGGACGAACATAACTTTGCAAATTCTCAGCATCTGAGATGTTAAGCTTGTCTTCGGCTATATTGACACGAAAATGCTTGCCGGAATTCTGAGATGCATTTTTTTCGGTCTGTAAGTTTTTTTCGTTATCGCTCATATATCTTCCTTTCCCCCATGCCATCAAAATTTGCAGGGGATCAATCCTTTTTCAGTGCAAAGATAATCAATACGCCTGTCATGAGATTCAGTTGGAACATTTGGTATGACTTGGAATCCGTAACAGAATCCGACTGTGCATATATTGAATTTTGCTAAGAACGTATCATAATAACCTCGTCCGTATCCAAGTCTTTTCCCGGTTTCCGAAAATGCCAAACCGGGAACAACACATACGACGCGATCTTGCTCGGAGTTCTCAAATGCCTTCTCCTCCGAAGCTAACGGTGCAGGAATACCAAAAGCATCATTATGCAACTCGCTGATAGTATCAGCACGATAAAACTGAATAATATTTGTATCGGGAACGCATCGAGGAAAAAACACAAATTTCCCATCTTTTCTCGCTTGTTCAAAAATCAAATATGTGTCTGCTTCTGAATTGATGCTTGCATATAATAAAATTTGGTCAGCACCTTTGTAGATTTCCGAACAAAGGAAAGATTCAGCGATACAGTTATCCAGTTCTTTACGTTTTTGGAAATCCCGACGCAGCCGGCGCATCTCAGTGCGCAGTAAATGCTTTTCTTGGATCATTCTTCACACTGAATAGAAGCATGAATGTGGTCTGCTTCATTTTCTCCGGCCATAAGGGCAGCAAGCTTCAGGCCGAACTGTACGGCTACACCCATACCCTTGGCAGTAATAATATTTCCGTCAACACAGACATGTTTATCTGAAATCTTTGCGCCTGCTAACTGTCCTTCAAATCCAGGGAAACAGATAGCCTCTTTCCCCTTCAATAATCCCATATGTCCCAGAATACTCGGTGCTGCACAAATTGCAGCAAGATAAATGTTATTACGAGCACAGTACTCTGCACAAGTGGTTACGATCGGAGATTTTTCAAGATTCAACGTACCGGGCATTCCACCGGGTAAGATCATCATATCCATATCATCGGTAGTAACATCTTTTTCCTCGATGTCAGCAACAACTGTAATACCGTGAGATCCGGTAATATTCTTACCGCCGACGCCGACAGTTTTTACTTCAAGTTCTGCTCTGCGGAGGATATCAACAGGAGCCAGAGCCTCAACTTCTTCAAAACCATCAGCTAAAAAAACATATATCATAACAGAGCCTCCAATTCAGTAAGTATTTCGTGATGTATATCTTCTATTGTACGTAAATTGTTGTCGCTGGCGCAACTCAAAACGGTCCAGTTCAATTTTTTAGCTGCATACAAAGCACATTCGCGGCAATGCAGCAAAAACGCAAGATCCTTTTCGTGAATATCTTTTTTAGACAAATCTCCGGCATAACGTTTCTGCAGAAGTTCCTGGGAAACTTCCGGAGGAACATCCAAATAAAGAACACGATCAGGCTTCGGAAGTCCAAGTTTTCCGTACTCAAAATCTTCGAGCCACTGAATAAAAGCATCCCATTCCGTTTCAGGTAGCTTGCTTAATTGATATACCATATTGGCCGTTACATACCGATCGGCAATAATCGTTGTACCGGAAAGATATGCCTCTTTCCATTTGGTCTGATAGCTGGCAAATCTGTCAACTGCATAGAAACTGCTGGCGGCATAAGCGTTAACGGATCCTGCATCTTTGCCGAAATCACCGCCTAAGTACATTTTTACCAATGCAGATGACGGAGATTCATAATCCGGAAAGGTTATTTTAAGCGCACCGCCATGTTTCTTCGCATATTCTTCGAGCATAGAGGATTGCGTTCCTTTTCCGCTGCCGTCTAAACCTTCAATTACGATCAGTGCCATTATATCAGCCTCTCTGTTCTTACCCCATTTTCCTGTTTATTATATCAAACCCAAAGCGAATATACAACAGAAAAATCGATTGTTCATAAGGAATTAAGAAACAGGACCGTCGGACAGGCACAAGAATGCTTCAAATTCGTAGAATGACATTGAGAAACCCAAAGGAGGTTTATTAAATGTCCGAAAATGATTTCATCAATACACATGAAAACGGAGAAGTATTCAAAGAGGCAGTATGTGTTGATGCAATGCGTATTTATGACAGCTGCAGTGCTAAGGATTGTATTGAAGATATTCGGGTGCTTTTTTCTTCTGACATTCAGCCAGTAATTGACAGTGCGGTTAGTGTTCGGGTTCGAGATATTGATGTGTTATCAGTTTACATTGACATGCAGCCGATTCCGTTTAATCGAGGATATTATTCAATTGACATGACTTTCTTTTTTGATGTATGTCTGGAAGTTTGCAGCAGTGCTGTTCCGGGTACAGATCGAATCCGAGGTGTGTCCGTATTTAACAAAAAGGCTATATTATATGGAAGTGAAGGAAATGCAAAAGTATTTTCGAGTGATGAATGCGAAGAGGTGCTTGTACAGAATAATCGTATTCTTCCAAAGGCTACGGTGCAGGTTGCAAAGCCGGTTGCCTTGTCAGTTAAATTGTGTGACAGCAGCTGCAGATGTGGATGTGAGCCTTGCTGTGTTATTCCGGAATGCATTACGAGACAGTTCCCCGGTACGATCGATCCGTCACCTCAAAAAAATACTGTGTATGTAACGATTGGTTTGTTTACCATTGTACAGATTATTCGCAATGTGCAGATCCTGATACCGGCGTTTGATTTCTGTGTTCCGGAAAAGGAGTGTGTTTCGGCAAGCGATAATCCGTGTGAACTTTTCCGAAAAATTGAATTTCCGACAGATGAGTTTTTCCCGCCAAAATCTGGTGAAGCGGGCTGCAGCTGCTCTAAATAGTCAAAAGGCAAGCCGTGCTGAACAACATGGCTTGCCTTTGCTATTAATTATTTATATAGTTTTAAACTTTCGTCAATCTGGCAAAATTAGCAAAAAGTTTTTTAGTGCCAACTTTGTCAAACGCGACTTCCAAAAGCGTGTCATTGGCCATCTGAGTTGCAGAAACGATCATACCGGTGCCGAATGTTTTATGCATGACTGTATCACCAACGCGGTATGTTCCGGCAGGCGCTGCTGATACACGGGGCTTAGCAGAGAACCCACCTGCTTCAGCAACGGAAGTTCCGGTACCAAATGGCTTTGCGCCGGAAAAACTCGGCATTACAGTTGGACGTACAGAATATTCGCGGGATTTGCTCCGTTCAATTAAATCAGTGGGAATTTCTTCAGCAAAACGCGAAATACGGTTACGGTTTGTCATACCGAATACCATACGGGATTCAGCATGATAAATATACAGTTCTTCTTTAGCGCGGGTTATCGCAACATATGCAAGTCTGCGTTCCTCCTCAACCTCAGAAGGAATATATATGCTATTCATCCCCGGGAAAATATTTTCTTCCAAACCCGGTAAAAACACAACCGGAAACTCCAAGCCTTTTGCAGAGTGAACCGTCATCAGAACAACAGAATCCGCATTATTATCGTAATTGTCGATATCTGTAATAAGAGACACTTCTTCAAGGAAATCCGAAAGCGTAGATTCTGGATTTTCCTCTTCAAAACGCCGTAAGTTAGAGGCAAGTTCCTGAACATTTGCTTCTCTGTCTTCAGCTGTTTCCGGGTCGTCATTTTTAAGAAAATCAATATAGCCGATGCGGTCAACCATTTCGGTATAAAGCTCAGTCAGAGATACTTCTTCGTCTTCATTTAGATCTATCAGCCCCTGTATTTGAGCACCGAACAACTGCATTTTGCTTGCAGCTCTGGAAAGCGCCGGATATTCCTTGGCGTGACATACTACACTGAATAAGCTTTCTCCGGTTTGCTGACCGATTTCCGCAGCAGTTTCAACAGAACGGTCACCAATACCGCGTTTAGGCACATTGATGATACGACGCAAGCGCATCTCGTCACTGGGATTACTGATAACACTCAGATAGGCTATCATTTCACGAATCTCTCTGCGTTCGTAGAAGCGTGTACCGCCAATAATACGATGCGGAATACCTGATTTTGCAAAGTTGCGCTCGAACATCATAGATTGTGAATTCATGCGATACAAAACTGCATAATCCGAGAATTTACGTCCCCCGGCTACACCGTCGAGAATAGTTTTGGCTATACGCTCTGCCTCATCCGTTTCGTTTTCAGCAGTATGGAGCCGGATCTTCTCACCGCTGCCGTTATTCGTCCAAAGTGTTTTGCCCTTGCGCTCTGTATTATTATCAATAACAGCATTTGCAGCATCCAGAATATTCTGTGTTGAACGGTAATTCTGCTCCAGTCGAATAACTTTAGCGTTTTGGAATGTGTTTTCAAAACTCAGAATATTCTCAATTGTAGCACCGCGGAATTTATATATGCTCTGGTCATCGTCGCCAACTACGCAAAGATTCTGATGCTTTTCGGCAAGAAGTCGGACAAACATATATTGAGCGTGGTTTGTGTCCTGATACTCATCCACCATAAGATATTTAAATCGATTCTGATAATATTCGAGTACATCCGGGCATTTCTGAAGCAGCTCTACAGTTTTATTGATCAGATCATCAAAATCCATTGCGTCGGCATCCTGCAAACGCTTTTGATAGATTGTATATGCTTGAGAAATAATTTTTAAACGATAATCATCTCCAGCTGTCTTTGCATAGTCATCCGGTGAAATCAAAGAATCCTTGGCGCGGGAGATTTCATTCAATACAGTTTTAGGCTGCATGCTTTTTTCGGAAATATCCATTTCCTTGAGTATGTTTTTCATCAAGCGGCGCGTATCATCTGTATCGTATACTGTAAAGTGATTAGAATAACCGATTCGGTCACCGTCTCTACGCAAAATACGTGCGCAAGTAGAGTGAAATGTAGCGGCCCAAACCTCATTTCCGTCTTCTCCAAGCATATTACAAAGACGTTCTTTGAGTTCTCCTGCCGCTTTATTCGTAAATGTAATAGCCATGATCTTCCATGGCTGGCAAGCGGAAACACTCATGTGTCTTTGTGTATCCAACGGTAAAGGTACACCACTTTCCAGATATGCATGACAGGCTGCAATATCCGAATCACCAAACTCCAATTGAATGAAGCTGCTGTTATACGCATCGCCATACCGAAGAATATTGGCTATACGGTTGATCAAAACGGTAGTCTTTCCGCTTCCGGCACCGGCTAAAACCAGATGCGGACCGTTGATAGAGAAAACCGCTTCTTTCTGTCGATCATTCATTTTAGAGAACTCTTTATCAAGTACTGCACGTCGAAGTGCAAGGATTTCCGATTTATTCATATGATAAACTGCCTTTCCTATTGTTCGAGTCTTATTCTACAATATCTTCATTGAAAAGGCAATCGAACACATATATATTCTTGAAATATATGTTGTAATGCTGTATACTGGTTTTGAAAACTAAAAGGAGTAATTTTGAAAATGGATAACAAAGAAAGATTTCTGAATGAATTTACTGATTGGACCGAAGCAGCATCGAACTATACTTTACCCAATTGGGAACAGCTATCATCTATCCCGCTTTATATGGACCAGGTCATGTTATTTATGAGCGATACATTCAGACTGTTTGAAAATGACGGAAAAACGCCGATTTTAACTAATAGCATGGTCAACAATTATGTGAAGAACGGTTTAGTGGACCATCCGATTCAAAAGAAATATAGTCGAGAGCATCTCGCAAAACTTGTGATGGTTGGTATGCTGAAGCAAGTTCTGTCGATTCAGGATATCTCGGTACTATTCGCAGAAAACAAAGATACAACATATTTGTATAATGCGTTTAAAGAAACACAGGATGCCGCATTGCATGAAACACTTGCAACCATAGATTACGCCGAAAATGCTTCTGAGTCGCTTCGCGCTGCTGCACTGCGTTTAGCAGCAGAGGCCAATGCGCGCCGCATGGTAGCGGAGAAAATTCTGTTGGAGCTTTCCGCAGTTCCGCAGACAAACGAAGCGAAGACAAAGAAAACACAAAAGAATAAGTGAACATATTCATAAGGTTTTAATAATAAGGGACATCTTCCTCTTCTATTCTGTTGATGTATGCATTAACTGAAACTGTATATTCCGATTTTTTCAGAAATTCAGGTATGGTTCGATGTATTTCATTCCACAATTCCGGATTTTCATGTAAAAGTGTGTAACCGAGTCCTGTTACGTCAGTGCCATTGTTGATTACCGCTGTTCGCAAATACTGCTCTACTATTTTCAGAATATTGTTAGCATATGCATACTCTATTTCAGAAAATACTTGTGACGGCAACGGTTGCATACTGTGTTCTATAGAACTAATCTCGCCCTCGATTCGAACGTCTATTTCGAATCGGGGGTTTTGTTTTGTACCGACAAAGCTAATTGAACTGAGACAGTCCCTGTTATAAACAGAAATCTTTCCGCATTCTGCTACATCAAGAAGTGTTTCACCGGAATCCAGTTTTCCGGTCAATATGAGTATGCCGCGAGATGTTTCAGTATTCAGCTCGCCAACGAGTTTCATCTCTCGAAACAAACCGCTGCCGATTATTTCGAAACCTTCGCTTTTTCGAATAATAGGCAAGATTGCTGCACTGTTAGCACCGAATGTTCCGTTAATTAACTTAATCAGATCTGCAGATACCGCAGAACTGCTGTATCGTTCTATATCCGTTAGTACAGTAAGATCCATCTGTGCGGCAGCGCTTGCATCGTTTTCGATTGAAAGAATTTCTTCAGCGGAAGTATCAGAAATAAACACATTCATATTTGGGCGTGAATCATAATGCCGAATAAAAAAATCCAACCCGTTTTTTAACCCTTGTTCTGCACAAGTACGACCGAAAATGACAATCGCACTGTGAGAATACATTGGAGATTTTCCGGTTTTGTCCATAATCTCTTCCAAAGCTGCAGCAACTGTGCTGCCATAACCGGTATACGTCTTTTCTTTCTGATCATTCCCCGGTTCGTAGACTAAAACAGTTGCTTTCCAACCGGATGTATCAAGGTCGACACCTATAGCACGAACAAGCAAACGCTCGTGAAGTTCCGGTGAACAGCCGCTTAAAATTATCAACAAGATCATCGATGACAAAGCTGTAAAAAAGCTTCGTTTCATATGCTTCTTCTCCTTTTCATAGATGTAACAGTCATAATTATGACCGGCAATATTGCACTTACCAAAACAGTAAACGGTAAAATATATTCTATATGAAACAAAAATCCGGTTCGCTCAGAATTTCCTGTTATCCAAAGAGAGAGGCAGAAAATGATAAAGCTCGAAACACTGATCACCCACCTTTTTGATTTTATTTTTTTAATTTCAGAACAGCATTCACCTATTACGAACAATCCACAAGAAAGTCGAACAACCAATGCGGTCATGCTCAACCCAATTACAAGTGCATCCAAGCGTTGAATGCCGGCGATTTCTGCCATTGTCGATAACGTATACACCGGAAAAATCTGCAAGTATGCATATTCTCCCAGTACACACACAACAAACAGCAATAAAGCAGAGACAAATAGAGTAACGCATGTGTTCCATATTGTGAAGTGAACATACTTGTCATTTCGAACATATGGAATGAGAACAGCAATTTCCGCAACAGACGAACAATGAGAAAAGAAGTAGAGATAACCTTGAATTAAGTGGTCTGTTCCGTCATGCAAGAGCGGTTCGGAGAACAACATTTCAAAATGCGGTATCAAAGTTATAAAAATGAGAATAAATCCTGATAAGAAAAGAAAAAATATACAGATGGATGTACGAGTAATCGTCTCAATTCCCTTGATAGCTCCAAACAGAGCGATTGAAACGAGCACTGCCGCAATAGACCATCTCGAAGCAGAGGGATTCATTGTATTGATAATTAATGTCAAGAACAGTGAAAGGCTGATTGTATTTATCAAAAGAAAGAATATGCCATAAATCACAGATACCGCTTTTCCAATATTTCCAAGTGTGCTTTCGGCAATCGACAACAAAGATTGATCGGGAAAAAGTTTTCTCATTTTATAGAATGGGAATACAAGCACAAACAGAGTTACCATTAACAATATTGAGGATAAAATATTATCAAGAAAGTTTCCTTCCCCAACTGTTTGAGAATTTATAGAAAAAACGATAACAGATCTGGATAAGAAAAGCAGAAGGTAAAACTGGAGTGAACTGATTTTGGTATACGTTTTCAACTTTTGTTTCCTCCCCTGTTCGTGCCGGGCATGTTTTGGATCTTTACGGTATGACGCGAAAGTTTTTTCCAACTGGAACGAACAAAAATATCTCTCATAGACCGCAGCCGAAACGGTGCAACAGGGGCCATAAACGGCACCGAAAAGCTTGTTTTTCCGCACAAGTCATACAGTAAAACAGTTATGCCGACTAGGATTCCCCATACTCCCCAGATTCCGCCGACTACAATAAAGATAAGTCGTAAAATTGCCATTTGCTCATATAATTTAGGAATTGTATAACCTGTTATTACGGTTAGCGCGATTACTACGAGAGACGGTGCACCAACCAAACCGGCAGATACGGCAGTCTCGCCGATCACCAAACCTCCGACAATACCGATTGAACTGCTAAGCGGTTTCGGAACACGTGTGCCTGCTTCACGTAAGAATTCATACATGAAATAGAGTAAAAGAATCTCTAAAACAATCGGAAACGGCGTGCTTGCTACTGAATCTGCAACTTTTCGCAGTAAGAGTTCCGGCAGCAATTCGGGATTATGAGAAACCGTTCCAACATAGATACCGGGTAAGAACACAGCTAAAAAGAATGCAGTGTATTTTAGCCATCGGGAAAAAGTTGCGAAAAACGGTTTGCTTGCATAGTCATCTATGGTCTGGAAATTTTCCATAAACAGATACGGAACAAACAAAGCACTCGGCGTTCCATCGACTAAAATACCTATCCGTCCTTCATGTAATTTTCCGCAAAGAGTATCGGGACGTTCTGTTATACCTACACTTTCAAAAATGGATGGCCTTTCCAAATATCCCGATAAATATCCGGCTGCAAGAAGATTTTTTAGACTGCATTTTTGGAGTTTGCTTTTTACATCAGCTAATATATTGGGATCAACAGCTGTTTTTAAATAGCACAATGTTATAGGTGTGTGGCTTTCTTCTCCGATGATCATGCGCTCGATCTTGAGATCCGGTGTTCTCATGCGGCGACGGATCATTGAAACATTGATTAACAGCGCTTCAATAAATCCCTCGCGTGAACCGCGCTGCATAACTTCTTTTTCCGGCTCGGATACTCCCCTTCGATCAAAGCCCTGTATGCCGATACATAATGCATAACTGCATTCATCAACCAAAAGAACAGCGAACCCGTTCATAAGTCTATCGAGTATTTCCGGCATTGTATGCAGCTGCATTTGGTCAACAGATCCCAGTACTTTCTGTTCTACGTATGACATGGCTCTTTTTCCGTTAGATTGTAAAACGGTTGTCTGCATGATAGGGTTCAAAATGCTGATAGCGATTTGTTCCTTACTCACAAGACCGTCAATAGCAAGAATAGCAGCATCAATGTTGTTAATATAAAGCCTGCGCAAAATAAAATCCATTGCGTCCTCGAATAAACCCTGTAAGTAGGAAATATTTTCATTTAGTTTGCTGGAAATATTTAACACCGAAGCTCGTCCTTTCGCAGAAGGTAATTGATACAAGATAGATTTTACAGCGACTTGTATTTTATACACATTCAAAACCATAATACAGAATGCAAACTGTATCGAAAGGATTGCCCGTATGTTTTTGTTCATAATTCGAACTGTTATTATCTATTCTATTGTAATTCTTGCTGTTCGGCTAATGGGCAAGCGTCAAATCAGTCAGTTACAAACAAGCGAATTGGTTGTAACCATGTTGATCTCCGATCTCGCAGTGATCCCAATGCAGGATGGCGGACAACCTCTGTTTAGCGGTATACTCCCGATCTTCGTGTTGATTTCATTAGAGATATTTCTATCAGTCATTATGCTTAAGAGCCAAAGTGTTCGACGGATTGTCAGTGGAAATCCGGTAGTAGTCATTGAAAACGGAAAGATTCAGCAGAAAAACATGAGAGCTCTTCGTTTGAGCATTGAAGAATTGTTTGAACAGCTGCGTCAAAAAGATGTTTTTACCCTTTCGGATGTTGCTTATGCAATCGTTGAAACCAACGGATCGCTGAGTGTAATCAAAAATGCATCAGCCGATTATCTGCGTCCGACTGATATCGGTCTTTCTTCAAAGAATGCTGGCCCTGATCTCATTATAATAAGCGATGGAAAACTTTCACCGGACGCTTTACGGTTATCCGGCCAAAACGAACACGGAGTGACAAAGATACTAAAAAAAGAAAAGACCTCAATGAATGAGGTCTTTATTCTAACGTTAGATCCGTATGGGAATTATACACTGATAAAGAGAGAAAAATAATATGAAAAGGATTATAGCTGCAATTATTTTAACGCTCATGATATTCGCAATTGGGTTTACCGGCAAAATGTTAACAAATCAAAGCATCAACTATATTCAATCGAGCATAGGAAAAATAGATAATGCTCTTTCCGAAGGAGATATGCTGAGAGCTTCCCGTGAATGCAACGATTTTTTGAAGCAATGGGAAAAACATCATGGCTTTTTATGTATGTATTTGCAGCATGAGCATCTTGATCCGCTTGAAAATATATTTTCAGTACTTCCGTACTATATTGAACAAGAAGAGATTATACCTGCTCAGGCAGAATGCCGCAGAATTATCAGTATAACGGAACATGTAAGAAAAAACGAGCAAATAACACTCGAAAATATACTGTAAACTAAAACAGGCAGACCAAAGGTCTGCCTGAAATCAATTTTTGCTGTTGATAATCTTGTTCAGCTCTTCCATAAAGGTATTTATATCTTTAAACTGACGATATACCGAGGCGAAACGAACATAAGCTACTTCATCCACAGTTTTGAGCTTTTCCATAGCATATGTACCGATCATGTGGGAAGGAACTTCACGGTCAAGAGAATTCTGAAGCAAAACTTCAATCTCATCCACAATACGCTCCAATGTTTCCAAAGAAACCGGACGCTTTTCGCAGGCGCGAAGCAAACCGTTCAGAAGCTTGTTGCGGTCAAACGTCTCTCGTGATTTATCTTTTTTGACGACTACGACCGGAACGGTTTCGATGATTTCATATGTTGTAAAGCGCTTAGCACATTTCAGACATTCGCGACGACGGCGAATACGTTCGCCTTCATCTGTAGGTCTGGAATCTATAACTTTACTCTCGTCATGGCCGCAGTACGGACATTTCATGTAAAACCCCTCCAAAATCAACTATCATCAATAGATTAGGAATATTATACACTATATTGTGTTGAAAAATCAAGTGTTACACAACCATTTTTCTTGAATTGACTGAAGAAACCATAGTTTATTCAAAGATACTTTCAACCAACTGCCTTGAATGAATAAGAGAATCATTTCCGGTAATTGCATTACGATATACTTCTGTTATAATTGCACCGGAATAATCGATTCGATTCAGTGCTTCACGCAGTTCTGAGAAATTATATGTTCCTTCGCCGGGCAGCAGGCAATTTTTTTCTGTATTGTGATCACTAAGGTGTACATGACATACCCGTTTCCCCATGGCTTCCAACATGGTAAGCGGGTTGATTCCCGACATATGTGCTTGTTTTATATCTAAAACAAATGCACATTCATTTTGAAGTGCATTACGCATTTCAAGAATAAACTCAGAAGAAGCACTCCTAAACTGGCGGACATTTTCCTGAGCAACAGTTATACCTAAAGATTCACCGATTTTGTACAGCTGATGATAACGCTCATAGTATTCGGCATCGGAAAGTGTGCCTGAGCCGACTCTTTGACCGTGCAATACGAGAATCTTTGCGCCGATTCTGCAGGCAGCTTCCATATATCGTTTATAAAGATCAAAACCTTCTTTTGTTCTGCGATCATACCGTTCAAACAGCAGCATAGATTCAAGTGCGGAAGTAAACGGATGGACAGAAAGAATTTTGAAGTCACAGTTTTTTTGAAGATTATTCAGTTCAGCGCAGTATTCCGGCGTAAGTTCGAAAAATGAATTGATGAATATTTCGAAGTTTTTATAGCCCAGTTCGGAAAACTGCCTCAATGCCTTTTCAGTTTCCAACGGATAGAGAGATGCAGCGGAAATACCGGTTATCACTTTTCTTCTTCCCTTTCGTATTAAATCTATTCTATCGTAAATGATCATGTTATAGTGTTATATGCTATTCGAATTATATCGCACATTCTCTATTTTAGCAATCAAATATCGAAGTATTCTTGATTTGTAACCATATATCGAGTATAATTAAGTGGATTATGGATTTAGGGAGACTCATATATGGCTATTCTTACGGTCAATAACATAAAAAAGATGTTTGGTACCGATGTGATCATTCAGGATGTTTCGTTTGAGGTTCAGAAAGGAGATCATATCGGTTTAGTAGGTATTAATGGATCGGGAAAAACAACACTTTTTAAGGTACTGAACGGCGAATATATTGCCGATGAAGGATCGTTTACGCCTGCCAGAGATACAACGATCGGATATATGGAGCAGCACGTATGCCGTGATATGGATAAGCCGGCCTTTGAAGAAGTTATGACTGTTTTCGAGCCGTTGCTGAGAATGGAAGCTGAACTTGAAGAACTGCATGCTAAAATCGCCATGGTTCCTGAAGATATTGATGCTCTTATTCTTAAACAAACTGAGCTGAATGATCGCTTTATCGCTGATGGCGGTCTCACCTGCCGTAACCGTGCACGCAGTACACTTATCGGTCTTGGTTTTAAGCCTGAACAGATATATGATCCGATTGGTGTGCTCAGCGGTGGCCAGAAAGCTAAAATACAGCTGGCTAAAATGCTGCTTGGTTCATCCAATCTTCTTCTCCTGGACGAACCGACAAACCATTTGGATATTACTTCTGTTGAGTGGCTTGAAGATTTCCTGAAAAATTACAGCGGTTCTTATATTGTGATTTCTCACGACCGCTATTTTCTCGATGCCGTAACGAACCGTACTTTTGAAATTGAAAACACCTGTCTCACGCAGTACAAGGGTAACTACACCCGCTTTTTGCATCAGAAAGAAGAAAACAGACTTGCTATGCAGCGTGTGTACGATAATACACAGCGAGAAATCAAGCGTATTGAAGGTATTATTGAACAGCAGAAACGTTTTAATCAGGAACGAAATTATATAACAATCGCTCACAAACAGAAATCGATTGACCGGTTGGAGGCTACACTTCAGAAGCCGGAAGATGAACCGGATGTGATCCGATTCCAGTTTAAAGCAAGCCAGCGCGGCGGAAATGATGTTCTGATGGCGGAAGATCTTGCATTAACATTTGGTTCAAATCGGTTATTCCGCAATGTTAATCTGGATATCAAGCGCGGTGAGAAAGTATTTCTGATCGGACCCAACGGCTGCGGTAAAACTTCTCTTTTGAAGATTTTGCTTGATGTATATTCCGAAACTTTCGGTGAACATCGTTTCGGGGCGAATATCGATATCGGTTATTATGATCAGGCACAGGGAAATCTGGATGATTCGAAAACCGTTATTGATGAGATTTGGGATATTCACCCGTACATGACACAAACACAGGTGCGCAGCGCTCTAGCAGTTTTCCTCTTTAAAGGTGAGGATGTATATAAACCCGTAAGCGGCTTAAGCGGCGGTGAGCGCGCACGTGTATTGCTTTTAAAACTCATGCTTTCAAAAGCGAATTTATTGATCCTCGACGAACCTACAAACCATCTGGATATTGGTTCCTGCGAGGCTCTTGAAGATGCATTGCAAGGATATGACGGTACCCTCTTTGTAGTATCCCATGACCGCTATTTGATCAATAAACTTGCTGATAAGATTTATTACCTAGACAAAGACGGTACTACTCTTTATCTCGGCAATTATGATGCATATCTCGAAGCACGTGATAAACAGGCTAAGATTGAGGCTGTAGTTTCTGAAGTTGAGCAGAAGCCGAATGCTTACAGACAAAAGAAAGAGCGCGCATCAGAAATTCGAAAGAAAAAAGCAGCTTTACGTCGATGTGAACAGGATATTGAAAATGCTGAGCTTGAAATCGAAGAACTGAATGAAAAATTGCTTGATCCGGAAATTGCAAGTAATTATGAGCAAACGCTGGAGATTACCAATCAAATCAATGCTTGCAAAGAAAAATCCGAAGAATTAATGAATGAGTGGACAGAACTGACTGTCTGGCTGGAGGAAAACAGCGAAAATGAAAGTTAAAGTGATTACACTTGGTTGTAAAGTAAATCAGTATGAATCGGAAGCAATGCTGTCCGATCTCATGCAAAACGGTTTTTCTGTTGCAGAAGATCATGAAGAAGCTGATGTTGTTATTTTAAACTCCTGTACAGTAACTGCTGAGAGCGACCGTAAAGTTCGTCAACTTTTCAGACGTGCTAAAAAAGAAAATCCCAATGCTGTTATGGTTCTTTCCGGCTGTATGGCACAGGCGTTCCCGGATGATGCAGAACGTCTTGAAGAAGCTGATATTATACTTGGAACCTCTAACAGAAAAATGCTTCTGCCCCACCTTATGACTTTTCTTTCTACGAGACAGCGTATCATTGATATCGCACCGCACACCAAAGATGAAAAGTTTGAAAATTTGCAGGTGGATACCTTTACAGGCAGAACACGTGCTTTTGTAAAAATTCAGGATGGATGCAATCGTTTTTGTTCTTACTGCATTATTCCCTATGCCAGAGGTAGAGTTCGCTCCAAACCGATTGAAGATCTCAAAAAAGAGCTCAGCGGATTGGCTGAACACGGCTATAAAGAAGTTGTACTTACTGGAATTAATCTTTCTGCTTACGGACAGGAGTTTGGACTTCATCTGTGCGATGCCATCGAGGCAGCTTGTGCTGTTGAAGGCATAGAGCGTGTTCGACTGGGTTCCCTTGAACCGGAACAGTTTACAGAAGCGGTTATTTTCCGTATGGCAAAGCAGAAGAAGCTTTGTCCGCAGTTTCACTTGTCACTGCAGAGCGGATGCGATGCAACGCTGAAACGAATGAATCGCCATTACACGGCAGACGATTACCGTACGATCGTAAAAAATCTGCGTGCAGCCTTCGAAAATGTCGCGATCACAACCGATATTATGGTAGGGTTTGCAGGTGAAACAGATGAAGAATTCGAAGCATCTCTCGCCTTTGCCCGTGAGATTTCTTTTGCAAAGGTTCACGTGTTTGCCTATTCCCGTCGTCCCGGTACAAAGGCTTATTCTATGCCGGATCAGCTAACCAATGCTGTTAAGGAAAAGCGCAGCCGAGAAATGATCAAGGCTACCTTGGAAACGCAGCGCCATTTTTTTCAAGAACAAGTCGGAAGAACCGAAGCAATTCTGTTTGAGCGTTCGGTTGAACCCGGCTTATATGAAGGTTATTCCATGAACTACACGCCGGTTCTCGCAAAAAGTGGCCGAGATATTTCGGGTGAGATTTTGGACGTTAAGATTGAATCGTACACAGATACGCATTGTATTGGCATAATTTAAACTTAAAGAGGCAGCTGCTACAGCTGCCCCTTTTTCTTTGATCCGTCTTATACAGGACTTGATTTTTTCATAAAATGCGGTATAATAAAAAAGTTCCATGCGGGTATGGCGGAATTGGCAGACGCGCCAGATTTAGGTTCTGGTACCTCGGTGTGCAGGTTCAACTCCTGTTACCCGCACCAAAAAAAGGAGATGCTCAAAAGAGCATCTCCTTTTTTTCGGAAATTTGGAATGTATAAGTATAAAGAAAATAGTTTCAATGAACTGTACTTGAAGTTTCCATACACGATATACTTGCATTAATTTGCTGAAAAGATTTCAAACTGCTCATCTACTACACGATCAGATATAATATCGCCGAGATCATCACAAAGCCAGGTAGTCTTATGTGTAAATATGAAAACGTACAGATTTCCTCTTCTGTGCTTTGCTATTGCGAGAACTCTGACACCTGTTAATGTCCCTTCTGAGGACTCCATATCAAATTCAGACAGCGAAACTGCGGCATCAATATCCGATGGATGAGCATACACCATGTGAGCAGATGCCCATCCTAAATATTCATTTATAAGTTCTTTTTCATTCATAAGATATTACACCCTGATTCGATTTTTATAGTGAACGAGCCAAAAACACGTTACAGAGACAGAATGTTTGCGGCGTTAGTCTGTTTGTAAAGAAGGATTTTCTAAGGCCGCCTGTGCTCGCTTAATTTTCTTTGTCATATAAATAATGAGCGGAATTGCAAGTGCAAGTGTGAGCACATCCGCTACTGCCTGAACGGAAGCAACGCCGCTTTCACCAAAGAAATGTGCAAGCGGGAACAAAATAGGAATCATGCATGTGCCCTGGCGAGCTGTAGCAAGAAGCAGAGCACCGCCGGCGTTACCCAAACCGGAGCAAAGCATATTAACCACTGCGACCCATGCGTGAATCGGCAGCGCAATACACTGCAGACGAATGCACAGAGATCCGATCTCCTGCATTGCAGGGTCAGTACCGGCAAACAGCACAATGATCTGATTGGAAAAGATTGCCAGGATCAGAGACATAATTGCGGAACCTGCAAGAGCAACTGCGGAGGAAAACTTATAACTCTGAATGACGCGGTCGTACTTTTTAGCTCCCCAGTTAAATCCGGCAACCGGCTGGAAACCGTTGCCAAAGCCCAGAATAATGCTGAACGGGAACATCATAATGCGGTTCGAAACACCGATACCAGCGAGAACGGAGTCAGAATAATTGCCTGCGATATCATTCAGCAGAATACCGGCAACAACTGCCAGACCGGAACGGAACATGGAGGAAGAACCGACACTGACAACATTACCGATAATATCTTTATTCGGGCAGAAATTGCGAATAGAGAGCTTCAGCATACTGCGGCGAGTGAGATACGGATAAATCAGGATAGCAAAGCTGACAAGCTTAGAGATTGCTGTTGCCAAGGAAGCACCTGCAACGCCCATATCCAAAGCAAAAATAAAAATCGGATCCAGAACACAGTTTAAAACACCGCCAAAACCCATACCGATCATAGAAAGCGTAGCGCTGCCTTCTGAACGAAGACTCTGATTCAGTACGAAGTTACCGGCCATAAACGGTGCCGCAAACAAAACATAGGTTGCATATTCGATGGAGTACTGTTCACATGTCGGTGTAGCGCCTAAAAGACGAACCATCGGTGTCATAAAGATATTGCCGAATACCATGAGAATTACGCCAAGGAAAAAAGCGATAAAAAAGGAAGTGGAAAGAACCTGACTGGCCTTTTTATCCTGTCCTGCACCAAGTAATCGGGAAATATAGCTTGCAGCACCAACAGCAAGCAAAGAACCAGCCATCATGATCAGCTGGTCCAAAGAGCCGTTAACACTGACAGCTGCTGTTGCGTTTGTACCTAAGGAACTGACAAAATATGTATCCGCCAAGCTGTAAATCGAGTTGATCAGGAAAGCAATGATCGTTGGAATCGCCATTTTGGGAATAATGCGTGAAACAGGATCATTCAGCATCATATTTTTTCTTTGAGCCTGTCTGGAAGCTTTATTCTGCGTTGAAGTATTATCCATATGCATTCTCCTATAATTTATAATAGTACTTCTATATAATACCATGTTTTTACAAAATATCAAGAAGTAGTTGCATATTCAACTAAAAAACACAGAAACAGCTTGTCATGGAAAACTGTTTCTGTGTTAAGATCATATGTAATATTATTGTGCATCAAACACTTGTGAGACGGAACCAATCGTCACCGTAAAGCTTTCACCTTTGTGCATTTTGGGGCAGCTGAAGAGTACAACCTCAAAATCGAGTTCCGGTGTAACCGACAGTACTTCTGTTCCGTCGCTATAGCTAAGGGTTACAGTTGTACCTGCAGTTTGATTTCCTACACGCAATGCAATTATCCCCTGCGTCTCGGAATTTAACGCTTGAGCCATCATGGAAGAACCGGTTGCAATAAACGTGCCGCCGGAAATTGTACCGGTTGAAGCGTAGTCGAGAACAGCAGTATCTCCTGCTGTTGGGCCGCAGAGTACAGTTTCTCCTCCGGTAATAGATAAGGAACCGTTGGAGTCAATACCGTCTCCCATTGCTCTTACGTGCAGAATGCCACCGGATATTTCAATAAAACAATCCGAATCAGCTGCAAACCTGTCCCCTCCGTGCATACCTCCGAAACCGCTTTGATCCGTTCCGCCGGCGGCGTTCAAACCGTCATCGGAAGCGGATAAAACAATGTCGCTGCCTATAATACGGATAGATTTACCTTCAATTCCCTCGTAACTCTCCTGTATATCAATTGTCCCGTTGTGCATTTCTAAAGCAGCGTCAGCGTGAAAGCCATCGTCCCCAGTTTTAATAATAAAATTTCCGGAGTAAATATACAGATCTGCATTTGAGTGGACCGCATCATCTGCCGAATCAATAGTGAAGTTTCCACCATGTACGCTCAACGATGCGCCGCTTTTAATGGCTTTCATGCTGACTGTATCGTCGGTCTCGGAAATGCTGTTGTTGATATTAGCAGTGGGAGTAATTGCCATCATTCTGCCACCGGCCACTTTAGGCGGCTTTCCGCCCATACCACCCGGTGGCACCATTCCACCCATGCCACCAAAGTATTCAGCTGTCTTTTCCTCGGCATTTGCACTTCCGCCTCCGGCTACAAGAGTAAACTCACCGCTGTCTATCTGCATGGCGTTAGCTGCACTGATACAATCGCCGTCAGAATTAACGGTAACAGTACCACTTTCAATGTACAAATATCCGAGTTCTGCGTCGTCCTTATTCTCAGCATGAATTCCATCTTTTCCTGCAGTTATATTCAAAGCTGTATTGACGATACTGACGCTGTCCTTGCCGGAAAGACCATGTGAAGCACTATCAATAGTTATATTTCCACCGCAAACTGTCAACTCATCTTTTGAAACGATTCCATGGCCAACAGGAGCAGTAATATTCAGTCTTCCCTCACCGTTTAAGGTTAAATCGTCTTTTGAGAAGATCACGGCATCTACCGAAGTATCATCATCGTTTTCGTATATACCGCCGTTTGATACAATATTTTCAGATTCGGGCGCTAGTGTAACAAATACCTTGTCAGCCTGTTTGATATAGATTGGGGCCTGTGTCTCACTGTGTATAGATGCATTATCAAGTACGATCTGTATTTTGTCTTCTTTTGATGCATCTACAATCAATGAACCGTTTTCCAATACACCGGAAACAATATATGTTCCTTCGGATTTGATCACAGCAGAATTGTCGATTACATCTACGCTGTCAGAGCCGCAGCTTATTGTATTAGCATTTAAAATGATGTTAACAGCCTTTTCATTGTCATATGTTCCGGAAAGGTCACGCTCGGAAAAAAGCGTATCAATGGGAATAGACATCGAGGCTACTGCAGTAGTCTCTTCACCGGAAGAACTTTCCGCAGAAATATGCTCGTTATGTGATATACCAAATTCTTCTTCGATACTACTTCCTGTTTCAGCCGGTGAAGCATTCGAACAGGCTGATATCAATAGTAATACGATTAATAAAAAGGGTAAGATAATACGTTTCATAGCTTATAATTCTGCAGCTGTAGTTTCCTGCTTGGATACTGAAATTTCAAGGTTTCCGTTTCGGCAGCGAAGCGCGTCGATCATTTCCTTTTCCTTTTCGGCACTTTTTAATGTCAGATTGTATGTAAGCCGGAAGAGGCTTCCGAGATTCGTTGTCTTCACTCGGACAAGTTCGCAAGTCGTTGTGTACTCATCAAAAATCTCATCGAACACACCTGTATAGTCAAGATCTTCAGGAATAGTGATCGTTAGTGTTTTGTAGATAGCTGCGTTTTTCTTTGCACCAAAATCCAGGCGGTTATAGAGCATCGTGATCAGGCACATTAAAAGTGTAAACACAATTGCAAAACCAAGATACCCCATACCCGAGATGAGACCTGCACCCATAGCAAGAAACAGCATTGTGATTTCTTTGGCTGTACCGGGTACAGAACGGAAACGCACAAGACTGAATGCACCTGCTACAGCCACACCTGCGCCGACATTCCCGTTGACCATCATGATAACGACACATACAACAGCAGGCAGCAATGCCAATGTTACAACAAAGCTCTTTGTATAACGTGATTTATGCATATAGCCGAATGCAAGCAGCAAACCAAGAAGAAGCGCACATACGATACACAGTATAAAGCTGCTGACTGAAATTACAGAAGTAGCAGAAGTATCGAACAGACCGCGAAAAAGAGAATTAAACATGAGAATTGCCTCCTTTAAGTTTTGGAAAAATTAGTTTTCTATATGCTGTGCCGTATTTGGAAAAGGGTGTTTTATAGATTCTTTCCTGTGTCAGGAGCTTCGTCATCCAAAGAGGAATGCCGCCTGCAGTCTTAATCTCCATAAGAACTTTGCCTTCTTCCAGGAGTGGTGTACCCCATACATCCGATTCAAGAGATATATCCTCTTTTCTGCAAAGAATATTATCATCAAATGTTATACGGAAATCACTTCCGTCTGTGGCATAATATGCTTCACGTTCATAGGATAATAAAACACGCGGCTGTAAAGTTTCATAAAAATCAAGAAAATAATTGATCTCTCGGGAAATCTGAGAATTCTGCCCGCAATCCGTTTTTTGTGTTATCCACTCTATGGCCTGTGCTTCCGGCATGGACAAGCGCCGCTTATAAACAACGGATTTATATTTTTTCTTAAGTTCAACAAAAACAGCGTCATCGGGAGAAGCTTTCCGATAGCTTCGAATACGAAGTTTCTCTTTGTATACAGTCGGCTTTTCTATGGAACGACGAATCAATCTATAGGAATCTGTATCAAAATAAATATTTCGAATTGTGGTTCTGCCGTATTCATCCAATCGCATATATGGAGACATTTCATTCAAAATACGCTCTTTCTGTTCTAATGTTAGCATATATTTGATCTCATACCGTTTAAAAACCGATTGATATGACAAACAGCTCACTCCCTCCTATATTTACTTATTAGTTTAAATATATCTGATTAATACGAAAACTGTGTGAAGTATATTTGAAACTCAACTGAATGTACTACACAGATTATACCTCACTATTTTTCTTTTGGCTATAAGAAATACTGGAAAACCATTTTTCCATGTGCTATAGTTTAGATTAGGATATGATGTGTCTGAAAACGTTGTGAGGAGGATTTTTATGAACGCTAACATGCTCTATTATAATAAACCGGCTGAATACTGGATGGATGCTTTACCGCTTGGAAACGGTTCTTTGGGTGCGATGTGCTACAGCGGCACATCGGTAGATAAAATGGTGTTGAATCACGATACATTGTGGACCGGATATCCGCGTCAGACTGAAAAGTCCAGTGCATATGAAGCTTATAAAAGAGCACAGGAGCTGGTTCAGAGCGGCAACTACCTCGCAGCCCAAACCGAGTTGGAAAAGAATTTTCTGTCCTGCTGGTCACAGGCTTATATGACATTCGGTGAACTTCAACTTCACTTTAAGATATCGGATAATATTTTTAATTACGAGCGGAAACTTGATATTTCAAACGCACTCTTGACCAGTCAGTTTAGCTCGGCTGATCATACAATCCGAAAGACCGGATTTATATCCCATCCACACAATGTGCTCGTATATAGAATCGAATCTGAAGACGGTAAACCGTTTTCTTTTAACGCCGAGCTTTCATGCCCGATTCGCTCCGAAGTATACACTGAAAATGAATTCCTGATCGTAGATGGTGAATGTCCCGGAGATTCTGACCGTAACAGCAAGATTTACCCCTGCAGCAGTCTCATATACTACGAACCTGAAGCAGAACGCGGTATTCGTTTTCGCGGCGCATTGAAAATTGACACGGACGGAGAACTTGTCTA
>JAZNMV010000018.1:0-1546 GCA_045579885.1 Acutalibacteraceae bacterium
GCTGGACAGCGTTATGAACTACCCGTTCAGCGATGCGATCATCGGATTTTTGACCGGTGACCATTCCTCTCTGATGATGGATCACATTGAGACGATCGTTGAGCATTATCCGCCGCAGGTATTACGAATTCTGATGAACCATATCGGCACACACGATACCGAACGTGCACTCACTTTGCTTGGCGGTGAACACGCAGGCAATCGCGGCCGAGACTGGCAGAGTCAGCAGAAAATGACTGCCGAACAGCGCGAGACTGCTATGGAGCTTCTGCGTCTTGCTGCACTCCTGCAGTTTATGCTGCCCGGTGTTCCCTGTATTTACTACGGTGACGAAGCCGGCATGGAAGGCTACCGTGATCCGTTCAACCGCGCCTGCTATCCGTGGGGCAATGAAGAAGAAGACCTCATCGCCTGGTATCGCTACCTGGCACTGCTTCGCCGTGAGCACAGCGATATCCTGAAAGAAGGCAAGCTGCGTAATGTCTACAGCCACGGGCATATCATGTCCTTCGAGCGCTATATCGAAACGCCGACCGGTGAAACCGCACTTTTCGTTGCCGTAAACCGCAGCGAAAAGAACGTTATTATTCCGGATGTCGATTATCGGCGTGCACAGTTTGTTTTCGGTGCACCGTACACGAACACGACACCCGGCCCGGCCGATTTCAAGCTGCCGCCGTTCGGCTTCTCCATTCTCCGTATCGACCGCTATAACAAGGTCTATGCACCGGAGCTCGATGACTAACATAAAACTCAAATAAATAATGCCTCCTGACCGCAAAGCCGGCACTGTGCCGACCCCACGGTCAGGAGGCATTTTATTATATTCAGAAATCGTCTCCGAAAAACATCATATCGATATATTTTTCATTGAACTTCGGGTTGCCGCCCAAGTTAACATGCTGAGACTTCGCTGCAATACCGCTTAAAGTTTCGCGTGCATTTCGGTCAAGCAGCACCTGTACGGCACCGGACAAAGCAGCATTGCCGAGGATCTTCGCTCTGTCGGCAAGCACCTCCGGCAGCAAGCCGATCTTCACAGCGCTCTCTACGTTCAGATGACTGCCGAAGCCACCCGCAATATAGAGTGTTTCGATATCATCCATAGAAACGTTTGCGGTCTCCGCAAGCATCTCCATACCGGCTGCGATCGCAGCTTTTGCAAGCTGTACCGCACGGATATCCTGCGGCTGTAAAGCAACCTCACCGCTTAAAACAAGTTCGTCGTCATCCATAGCGCCGGTTTCATCGATCTGCTCGCTTTCGAGACCGGCTGCGATCGCATCGATCAGACCGGAACCGCAAACACCGACCGCCTCGGCTTCGCCGAGCGTATGCACGCATATATTCCCGTCTTCGAGCCATACACGGTCGATTGCGCCGCGAACACTGCCGCATCCGCAGGAGATACCCGCACCTTCAAAGGCCGGTCCAGCAGCCGTAGAAGTAACATAGAGCACGCCGTCCTTCCACAGTGCCATCTCACCGTTTGTGCCGATATCGCACAGAAGCGAGATTTCATCTTTCATACACATACCGCTTGCAA
>JAZNMV010000019.1:0-3383 GCA_045579885.1 Acutalibacteraceae bacterium
CTTAAGGCTTCCGATCGGTTCGAGAAGAACCGGATCTGCCTGCGGAAGACCTGCTTTATATGCAAGGTTTGCAGCGACCTTAAATGCCATTTCGGATGAGTCAACATCGTGATATGAACCATCTACGAGAGTTGCCTTCAGGTAAACAACCGGGAATCCCGCAAGAACACCCTTTGTGATGGACTCGCGAAGTCCCTTTTCAACAGCCGGGAAGAAGTTCTTCGGTACTGCTCCGCCGACGATCTTCTCTTCAAATACAAGATCCTCAACATCACCGGGCTGGAACTCGATCCAGACATCACCGAACTGACCGTGACCGCCGGACTGTTTCTTATGTCTTCCCTGAATCTTGACCTTTTTGCGAATCTTCTCGCGGTACGGAACTCTCGGCTCTACAAGGTCAACATCAACATTGAATCTTGCTTTAAGCTTTGCACAAAGAACATCAATATGAATATCACCGTAACCGGTTACAACAAACTGACGTGTTTCTGAATTATTGACCGTCTTGAATGTAACATCCTCTTCTGCCAGCTTTGCAAGACCGGAAGCGATCTTCTCTTCTCCGCCCTTTGCCTTCGGGTTAACCGCGAGTGAGTATGTTGGAACCGGGAAGTTAATTCCGTGGAGGTGAATCTTCTTGTTCGGTGCACAAAGCGTATCACCCGTACGTGTTATTGAAAGCTTTGCAACTGCACCTATATCACCTGTTGATATTTCGTTTGCATCAATTCTCTTCTTGCCGACAACATGATAAAGATGACCGATCTTCTCAAGCTCGCCCGTTCTCGGGTTAAGGAGATTCATATCACTCGTTACCTTACCGGAAAGAACTTTGAAGAAAGAGAACTTACCATACTGGTCAGATACTGTTTTAAATACAACAGCAAGAGCGCTATCGTCATCACCGACAGTAATCTCAACAAGCTCGTTGTCTTCGTTTACAGCCATATCCTTCGGTGCATCAATCGGGCACGGAGAATAGCCGATAAGGCCGCGCAAAAGAGCAAGCGATCCTATACCTGTATATGCAGAACCTGTGAATACCGGAGCAAGGGTACCTTCCATAACACCGCGCTTTACACCATCCATGTATTCATCGATAGTAAACTCTTCGCCGGCAAAATATTTTTCCATATACTCTTCGCAGGTTTCAGCAACGCTTTCTGCGATCTGAGAACGAGCCATAAGAGCTTTCTCCATGCAATCCGGAGGAATCGGCATCTCAACTGCAGCGCCGTTCTTAAGCTCATATGCCTTCATCGGGATAAGGTCAATTATACCAATGATTTTCTCATCAACAATTGCCGGAATAACCATTGGGCAAACCGAAACGCCGAACTTCTCACGAAGCTGCTCGTATACTGTATAGTAACGTGCGTTCTCTTCGTCGATCTTCGAGATGTAGATCATGCGCGGCATCTTCTTCTCATTTACACGTTTCCATGCAAGCTCTGTACCAACCTGAACACCTGTCTTTGCAGTACATACGATGATTGCAGCATCAGCAACGCGCATCGCCTGATATACTTCACCGATAAAATCGAAATATCCCGGAGTATCGATAAAGTTAAACTTATGATCATAAAATTCAACAGGAACTACCGATGAAGAAATACTGAACTGTCTCTTGATCTCTTCTGAATCAAAGTCTGATACAGTATTTCCGTCAGAAATCTTTCCAAGACGATCTATATTTTTTGTCATAAACATTAAGCTCTCGATAAGAGATGTCTTTCCATCTCCACCGTGACCTAACAGACAAACGTTTCTTATTTTTTGAGCCGGATAACTATTCATGTGCTTCTACTCTCCTTTTTTACCTGTAGTAATACTTGCCAATTATTAAGCAAATATTAATTTTGTTTAATTATATAACAGCCGCCCAAAAATTACAAGTACTTTTTTTGTGCAAAATGCAATTTTTCTTAAAATTTTCCCAGACCGCTTTTTACAAAATAGACAAACTGCACAAAAAAACAGAACCGACTATCGAAAGACAGTCGGTTCTGTTTTTTTATATTTGTTTTAGTTTTTCAATTTCGCAATGCTTTCATCAATATTTGCAAGGAGAGCTGTTACTTTTGCAAGCTTATCTCTCTCTGCTTCGACAACATTTGCAGGAGCTTTTGCGACAAAACCTGCGTTATTCAACTTTCCGTTTATCATATTGAAATCCTTCTCTGCCTTCTCGCGTTCTTTCGTAAGACGCTTTATCTCAGCCTCGGCATCAATAAGCTCGTTCATAGGAATAAACAGCTTTGCAGACTGAGAGACAACAGATACCATCTTTGATGTATCCTCAATGACGCTGCTCATAATAACCTCAGATGCAGAAGCAAGCTTCATAAAGAACGGACGACCAAGCTCGAAAATGACCTGAGCTTTTTCATCATCGGGAATAACAAACAGCTGAGCTTTCTTTGAAGGAGCAACATTCATCTCTGCTCTGCGATTTCTTATTCCGCGAATCGCCTGCATGAGAACTTCCATGCTATCTTCTTCTGCCTTGAAGTTGAGCTTCTCATCTGCCTCAGGCCAGTTTGAAATCATGATGGATGCACCGTCATGCGGGAGCGTCTGCCATATTTCCTCGGTAATAAACGGCATGAACGGATGCAAAAGCTTAAGCGTATTTGAAAGAACGTAACAAAGAACCTTCTCCGCAGTTTCGCGGCTCTTTACATCAGCATCATCAGAGAGCCTCGGCTTAACAAGCTCAATATACCAATCACAATAATTATCTCTGATGAATTCCTGAAGTTTCTGTGCTGCAATGCCAAGCTCATATTTATCAAGATTATCGGTAATCTCGGATACAAGCGTGTTATATTTTGAGATAATCCACTTATCTTCAAGCGCAAGCTCCGACAACTCAGGAAGTTCACAAGTATCTATATTGAGATTCATCATAACAAAGCGTGATGCGTTCCATATCTTGTTTGCAAAATTGCGGTTTGCTTCAACACCGGGAGCACCGACAATCTTATTGATTTCAGGATTCGGGTTTTTGCCCTTTTCCACCGGCGGTTCATAAGTAACCGGGAATCTCATATCGTTACCCGGTGCAACACCTGTAACAAGCGTAAATCTCAGAGCATCGGCACCGTACATATCGATAATCTGCAGCGGATCTACACCGTTACCCTTTGATTTTGACATTTTTTCGCCATTTCCATCACGTACAAGTCCGTGAATGAACACATGCTTGAACGGGGCTTTTCCTGTGTGCTCGCAAGCAGAGAAAATCATTCTCGATACCCAGAAGAATATGATATCGTATCCGGTTACGAGAACGCTGGTGGGATAGTAGCGGGCAAGGTCGGCAGTCTTATCCGGCCAGCCCATAGTTGAGAAGTCGGATCGTAGCCATGTCGTTCTGT
>JAZNMV010000020.1:0-2425 GCA_045579885.1 Acutalibacteraceae bacterium
CACAGAACGACATGGCTACGATCCGACTTGGCACAGGGACCGGCGCGGCGCTTCGTCACGCCCTGCAGCGCGTACCGTGCGAAGCAGCACGTCCAACGCGTACAACGCGTTAAACGCGTTGAACGCACAGCACGCCGTGAGCGTCGCGTACGGCCACGTACGGCCACGCAAGCTTTCATGCCGTGTGATTTCCTGTCCGTGTCCTGGCGGCCCTTTCCGTGCAAATACGCGCAAATACGAACAGCTCCGAGCCGTTAAGCCCGGAGCTGCCCGTACATGAAAAGATTTGAAGGTTAAAAGCACAAGGGATTTCGCTTCCCTTTAAATAATATCACTTTTCCATGTTGTACGCAACAACATTTCCGCCTGAAGGTTTCTGTTCGTTTTCAATTTCCTTCTTTTCTTCAACAGGCTTTGCGGCCGCGGCGTCCGTGATAGCTTCGCCTATAATGTAAGCTATAACAGAACCGGCAGCAAGGATCAACGCTGAAATTCTATCCGCCAGCTCCGGAGATCCTGCGAAGAGTGCCACGACAGCGACGGCGAAACCGGCGACAGCAAGCCAGAATTTCCTTGAAGTAAGTTTTTTCTTCCAGTCAATTTTCATGCTACATGCCCCCTTAAATTTTCTATTGTTCGTGAAAGTTCATCGACGCGCTTTTCGATCTGATCCATTCTATAAGCCAGAAGCGCAGTCTGTTTTCTGTTTGCAAAATAAGATCCAAGAAACGTTCCCAGGAATGAGAGAACGGCCACTATCAGTGAAATATAAGCGCTGCTATCCATTGTTGACAATCTCCTTTATTTGTTCCAGTTTCACGCGAAGCTGTGTATTTTCAGCTTCAAGCTTTCCGTATTTTTCGGAAAGCAGTTTATAAACGCTTTCCCAGTCCGTAACAGGTGGCTGTGCGTTTTCATATTCAATAAAAGACGTTTTACCGTGCGCCCACCATTTCCGGACCGGCACGGCGTCCGGATTCAAACGGTTTGCAATCAGCGTACGCTGGACGCCGCACTTCCAGGCCGGCGTGGCTTCGATCACGTAGCCGCCGCCGATCGATACGCCCACGTGGGAGAATTCCTTATCGTAGAAAAGGATTTCTCCCGGCTCCGGATCAGTGCTGAAATCTTCGGATATATCGTAGCTGTACGCTTCGTAAAGCTTCCTGATCGTGAAATCCGGCACTTTGTTTGATTCGTATTTAGCACCGCCGTAAGCTTTCGCAGGCGCTGCGCTGAAGCCCCACAGACAGCCCTTTATTAGACAAACACAATCGAAACCGAAGCTGACCGGCTTTGTGTTCGTGTGCGCTGCGATCACGGCAGCGTTCGCTTTGTTCCAGCTGTAGTTTTTGTCGTACCAGTCGCCGCCCGGATTCAACAGGCGCTGGCCGAACCCGCCTTGAAGATAGCATGACGGATTGTCGAGCGCTTTATTTATTCGTTCCAAAAACAATTGAAGTTTCATCTTCTCATTCTCCTTATAGGATAGCTATATTATAGCACGTTTTCAGGCGCGCAGCACCTGTCAAAAGTGATTCTTCGTCCGTAAATTTACACTTTCCCAGGGAAAGCGCTTTTCTTATCGAGAGTATAAGGCCCATCGGAACGACGGTCTTATCACGACGGGCTTCGCGCAAAACTGCTGTGTACGTTTTCTGCGCGTATTTCTGCGCGAATTCTTTATTGCACGCTTCAATATAAATAACGCCGTTAGCCGGCATTACAAGCAAGTATCCGTCGTCCGTAAATTCAATCGCGTATACGCTGTTGACGGTTTCGTCCGCCGCCGGCTCTTTTATCAGCTCACCGTAAGCCAGGTTGAAATGTCCTGAAGCTATGTCGCCGTAGCGCGTCCCTTTTACCATTTTCCGAAACGCGTTGTTGTCGTCGTTCACGACGTCAGGTGGCACAGGGACGTTCCAGGATACACGGTTAAATGTTCGTTTTATCAGCCCCGGTTTGTCAAGATCTCCCATTGTGACGCCGAACAGCGCATAGAGCGGATCAAGCTTGTTTAGGGCATTTCCAAGAAAGATTGCCGTTACGCGGTTTTCGTCACGGTCTATCGTGTGGTAGGCCGTCAGGAATAGATCAATAAGGATTTCCGCAGCGCCTGCTTCGAGCTTCTGGCGCATGGCTTCGTCCCAGATCATCCAGCTTACGTTAAACAGCGACGAATCGTTTTTTGAATCTTCGTCCGCTCCGGAAAGCGCTATGCAGTGTCCGAGCAGTTGCCAGCTTTCCTCTTCGTTTCTTCTTACGTATAAATACTCTGTTGTGTATCGTGTTTGCAGCTGCGGAAATTCGCAAAACATAACCTTACGCACCCACTTTTTCAGCGCGCCGCGATCCATAAGCTTTTTTGTCGGTACCGTCAGGCAGAATTCGACGTTGTTTGCCAGGCAGTGTTCAATTATCGTTT
>JAZNMV010000021.1:0-11305 GCA_045579885.1 Acutalibacteraceae bacterium
TCTATCAGTTTGAAGGCCTTAAGCGTGTAGACGCAGAAAGCGCATCTCTCGGCGATATTGTCGCTGTTTCCGGTATGGCAGACCTCAACATCGGCGAGACGGCATGTGATCCCGAGTTTGTAGAGCCCATGCCGTTCGTAAAGATCGATGAGCCGACCGTTTCCATGCTGTTCATCGTTAACAACTCTCCGTTTGCAGGTAAGGAAGGCAAGTATGTTACTTCCCGTAATATTCGTGACCGCCTGTTTAAGGAAGTGGAAACGAATGTTGCTATGCGCGTGGAAGAGACCGATTCCGCAGATACCTTTAAGGTATCCGGCAGAGGCGAACTGCACCTCTCTATCCTCATTGAGCAGATGCGTCGCCAGAACTATGAATTCCAGGTTTCCAGACCGAACGTTATTTATAAGGAAATCAACGGCGTTAAAATGGAGCCGATGGAGCTGCTCATGATCGAAGTGCCGGACAGCTATGTCGGTGCGGTCATGGAAAAGCTCGGTACAAGAAAAGCAGAGCTTCTGAATATGGGTACACGTGAAAGCGGCACCACACATCTGGAGTTTAAGATCCCGGCACGCGGCATCATGGGTTACCGTTCCGAATTCCTGACAGATACGAACGGCAACGGTATCATGAACCATATCTTCGACGGCTACGAACCGTATAAGGGTGATATCCAGCAGAGAAACTCCGGCTCTCTCGTTGTACATGAGGCTGGTGATTCCACCGCTTACGGTCTGTTCTATGCACAGGACAGAGGCCGTCTGTTCATCGGACCGGGTGTTCCGGTTTACGAGGGTATGATCGTCGGCAGCAACCCGAAGGGTGACGACATCGTTATCAACGTATGTAAGAAGAAGCATGCAACAAACACCCGTGCATCGGGTTCCGACGAAGCTTTGAAGCTCACACCGCATACTGTGCTGAGCCTCGAACAGTCTCTCGAGTTCATCGCGGAAGATGAGCTTGTCGAAGTTACCCCGAAGAGCATTCGTATGCGTAAGATGGTGCTCAGCAAGGAACTGCGCATGAAGCAGGCTTCGAAGAATAAGAAGTAATTTAAAATATATTCAAGCTGCGGGAACAAGTCAAATGAGTATTGTTGTTTTGGATTTGGAGTGGAACGGCGCGTATTCAAAGCGTCTCCACGGATATATCAATGAAATCATCGAGTTCGGCGCTGTCAAGCTCGATCAAAAACTGAATATCACAGACCGGTTTTCGTGCTTTGTAAAGCCGCAGGTTGGAAAGAAGATCAGCTCTGTCATCACGGATCTGACAAGCATCACGAACGATAATCTTTCGGATGCTATGCCGTTTCTGCAGGTGATGAGTCAGTTCAGGAAATGGGCCGGGGATTGTACCGTCACAACCTGGGGTACTTCGGATATTCTGGTGCTGATCGAAAACTGCAGCTATTTCGGCGGTATGGATACAGTCCCGTTTTTAAAACGCTATGTTGATTTGCAGGTGTATGTGGAGCGAATGCTCGGCACAGACGGTAAGGAGCAGCTGGGACTTTCCAAGGCTGCGGAAATGGTCGGTGCGGATGATACCGCGCTCGATCATCACCGTGCGCTCGATGACAGCGTTTTAACAGCGCTTATTTTGAAAAAGCTCTACACCGCGGAAAATTTTGCACCGTTCGTGCAGGATTGCATGGATCCGGAGTTTTACAGACGGATCACTTTTAAAACGAACTATATCTGTGACGTTGAAAGCCCGCTCATCGAGCGAAAGCATCTTGTATTTGCCTGCGAAAAATGCGGAGGCGAAGCCAAACGTACAGGCAAGTGGTTTGTGAAAAACAAGAGTATCCGCAGTAATTTCAAATGTACACAGTGCGGCTATGCGTTCTGCGGTCAGCTGCGCGTAAAACAGAAATACGAAGGCATCACAGTTGCAAGAAAGACGATCCCGCTGCCGAAAATCGAAAAGCCGAGAAAGGCAGAAGAAGCGGATATAGCAGAGATGCACCTCTTTATAGAAGAAAACGGCGTGGGATTGCTTCGCTTCAACAAGTGGAATGCACTTCCGGTGAAACACGCTTTCTCTACGCGTATCGGCGGTGTGAGCCGCAAGGAATTTGCAGCCATGAATCTCGGGTTCAACCGTGGCGATGAAGACGACGATGTCGTCGAAAATTACCGTCGTTTTGCTCAGGCGGTCGGTGTACCGCTTATGCAGATCACGGCGGGTGCGCAGGATCATAATATAAATGTTCGCCGTGTTACCGCAGAGAATGCGGGTGTGGGTGTATGGAAAGCGGCGGATATGGAGAGTATAGACGGCCTTGTGACGGATGTGCCGGAATTACCGCTGATGATCTACTGTTCTGACTGTGTTCCGCTCTATTTCTATGACCCGGAGCACCACGCAATCGGTCTTTCCCATGCAGGTTGGCGAGGCACGGTAAACGGTATGGCAAAAGCCACAATCGAAAAAATGCAGGTAGAGTTTAATACGGATCCCGCTAAGCTTCTGGCAGCGATCGGTCCGTCCATCGGCCCGGAGAATTTTGAAGTTGACCCGCCGTGCGCGGAGGAATTTCTCATGCTGCCGGTACATGACTTCGTTGTGGATGACGGCAACGGTAAGTTCCATGTCGATTTGTGGGAATGTAACCGTCAGTTTATGCTGCAGAGCGGCATGAAGCCGGAAAATATCACCGTGGGCGGTGTGTGTTCCGTGAAAGAAAGCGACCTTATCTTTTCACACCGTGTTACAAAGGGTAAGCGCGGCTCGAATGCCGGTATACTGATGTTGGAGAAAACGCGATGAGCTGCACACTTTGTCCGCGTAAATGCGGTGTGGACCGCAGCGAAAATATTGGTTACTGCCAAAGCGGAGATATGCTGCATATTGCGCGCGCGAAGCTCCACTTCTGGGAAGAACCGCCCATCAGCGGAAACCGGGGCAGCGGTACAATATTCTTTACGGGCTGCTCGCTGCGCTGTGCGTTTTGCCAGAACAGTGTGATTTCCGAGAACAACACGCACGGACGCGCGTTTACTGTGGAAGAGTTTATCAGCTTGATGCAGGACCTCGAAGCGCAGGGCGCGCATAATATCAACCTTGTGACACCGACGCATTTTGCCGGGGCCATTGCAGAAGCGCTTCGGATATACAAGCCGAAAATACCCGTTGTTTATAACTGCGGCGGATATGAAAGTGCCGAAACGCCTAAACTGCTCGATGGGCTTGTAGATATTTATTTGCCCGATTTTAAGTATGCGGATGACACGCTTGCACTGCGTGTTTCAAACGCACCGAATTATAAAGAAAACGCCCTGGCTGCTCTTCGCGAGATGGTGCGGCAGACGGGCAAAAATCAATATACGCCGGAAGGCCTTTTGCAGCGCGGAGTGATCATCCGCCATTTGATTCTGCCGGCACATACGCGGAATTCCATTGCAGTGCTCGACCTCATCCACGAGAACTTTCCAAATGTACCGGTGAGTTTGATGAGCCAATACACGCCGATGGGACGTGTACTAACGGACGAACGGTTCAAGGACCTGAACCGCCGCATCACAGTACGGGAGCACCGAAAGGTGCAAGAGTATATGCTCGCGCTTGAGCTTGACGGGTTCTTTCAAAAGCGAAGTGCAGCGGGGGAACGCTATGTTCCCGATTTTACCCAGTTCGATATTGTACAAACAGAAAGGGGAACGGCTTACATGACAAATCAGACAGACCTCGTGCTCTATTCCGCAATGGAAAAGATCCTCCCCGCGGGTGAGCCCCTGAAGACCCTTAGCGCACTGCGCGGTGAGGAAACTGCATTTCAGACAGTTCTTCCGGCAGGCGATTGGCACGTCGAAGTGCGTACAGATGCACCGGCTAAGGTTGAAGTATACCGTGTCGGCACTGTGCCCTGCACACTGACCGCTTATCCGGACCGCCATGATGACGACTATATCACGATCGAAACAGCGGAGCTGCCCGATGTACTTTATCCGTTTAACGGTGAACTGCATGCCGAGGAAAACACCACACTTTGGGTCAATATCAAGGTAAATGAAGATGCAAAGGGCGGTACATATCCGGTCGAGATCAGCGCAAACGGAAAGAGCGCGGTTGCTATGCTTACTGTTCATGCCGTAAATGTTCCGGAGCAGACATTGAAATTTACACAGTGGTTCCATGTTGACTGTATCGCAGCACTGCACAATGTAGAGATCTACTCCGAAGAGCTCTGGACGCTCATCGGAAAGTATATGAAGTGTGCCGCAGAGCACGGTCAGACCATGATCCTGACACCTGTGTTTACGCCGGCACTCGATACAGCCATTGGCACGGAGCGCCCGTGTGTGCAGCTTACAGATATTGAAAAGACCGAAAACGGTTATGTTTTCAACTTTGATAAGGTTCGCCGCTGGATCCGTCTCGCTCGTGAGAGCGGCCTCAAGCAGTATGAAATCTCTCACTTCTTCTCCCAGTGGGGTGCAGAGTGCACACCGAATATCTATGTTACAGAAAACGGTGTCCGTTCACTGAAGTTTGGCTGGCACGTTTCGGCACTGGACCCGGCTTATGCAGAGCTGCTCAGAGCGCTTATTCCCGAGCTTCTGAAAGTGTTTGAAGAAGAGGGTATTCAGAAAGAAGCGCTCATGTTCCATGTTTCTGATGAGCCTTCGAAGGATCATCAGGCCGGTTATCTCGCTGCCAAGCAGATCGTGGAGCCGCTGCTCGAAGGCTATACCATGCGCGATGCACTCTCCGGTTTTGAATATTACACAATGGGCATCGTTAAGAACCCCGTTGTTTCTTCCAACCATATCGAACCGTTCATCGAAGCTGATGTTCCGGGTCTTTGGACTTATACCTGCTGCGGACAGGCAGTGGATGTAGGTAACCGCTTTATGGCTATGCCCAATAACCGAAACCGAATTCTCGGTGTACAGATGTGGAAGTTCGGCATCAAGGGCTTCCTGCACTGGGGCTACAATTTCTGGTTCAAGCAGCTCAGCCGTGGTGTGATCGACCCGTTTAAGGTAACGGATGCCGGTGCACTGCCGGACGGCAGCTGCGGCTTCCCGGCAGGTGACGCATTTACCGTATATCCGGGTGAGGACGGTCCGCTCAGCTCGATTCGCCAGAAGATTTTCGCTATGGGCCTCTTTGATATGCGTGCACTGCAGCTGCTCGAAAGCCGTATCGGTCATGAAGAGACACTGAAATATCTGGGTGAAGGCGCTGATATGACATTCGCAGAATACCCGCGTTATGCAGAGTATCTTGTAAATGTCAGAAATCAGGTAAATAAAAAGCTTGAAGAGCTTTGTGCACAGTGATTTTTGAAGATTTCAACATATACAGGCTGAAAATACAGTGATAGCTGCGGTTAGCGGTATGTTTTGTGTTTGGCACAAATTTAAAATTTACAATTAGTGTACAAAATATATGATTGACACGCAAAAAGCGTTGTGATAAAATCATTGCATGAAATTTTTTATACAGAAGGTGAAATCATGGAACACATCAAGACGATTGAAACCCGTAATCTGTGTGACAGTGCTAAGAACGGCGGCTGCGGTGAGTGCCAGACATCTTGCCAGTCTGCTTGCAAGACCAGCTGCGGCATTGCAAACCAGAAGTGCGAAAGCGCTGAGGAGAGCAAGTAATTGCATATCCAGAATGCCGCCGTTTTCGGCGGCATTTTTTTGTAAAGGAGACAGAAGATACATGGTACATCAATATAAATTAGGTGGCTATAACATCGTGTTGGACGTTTGCTCCGGCGCGGTTCACGTTGTGGATGAAGTCGCATATGAAATTATCGGTATGTTTGAAGAAAACAGCCGGGAAGAGATCCTTTCTGCTATGCGCGAGAAATTTGCAGACCGTGCGGATATTTCCGAAGCGGATATTGCAGAGTGCTATGCACAGGTTGAAGCGCTGAAACAGTCCGGTAAGCTTTTTGCTCCGGATACTTTCGAGCCGATGGCCGGTGCGCTCAAAGAAAAATCTGCCGGCGTTGTAAAAGCGCTGTGCCTGCATGTGGCACATACCTGCAATTTGAACTGCTCATACTGTTTTGCAAGTCAGGGAAAGTACCACGGTGACCGTGCGGTCATGTCCTACGAAGTCGGAAAGCGCGCTTTGGATTTTCTCATGGAGAATTCAGGCACAAGAAGAAATCTTGAAGTGGACTTCTTTGGCGGTGAACCGCTGATGAACTTCCAGGTTGTAAAAGATCTCGTGGCTTACGCACGCAGCGTGGAAAAGGAGAAAGGAAAGAACTTCCGTTTTACACTTACCACAAACGGTGTTTTGGTCGATGACGATGTGATCGAATGGGCGAACCGTGAGTGCAGCAATGTCGTTCTGAGCCTGGACGGACGCAAGGAAGTACACGACCGCTTCAGAGTGGATTATGCCGGAAAAGGCAGCTGGGACAATATTGTTCCGAAGTTCCAGAAATTTGTAAAGGCCCGCGGCGACAGAGAATACTATATGCGCGGAACTTTTACGCACGCAAATCCCGATTTCCTGAACGATATTCAGCAGATGTTGGATCTTGGTTTTGACAAACTGAGTATGGAACCGGTCGTCTGTGCTGCAGATGATCCGTCTGCTTTGACCGCGGAAGACATGGCGGTCGTTATGGACCAGTACGAAAAGCTGGCAGAACTGATGCGCGAACGCGAGAAGGCCGGAAAACCGTTCACATTCTATCATTACATGATCGACCTGACCGGCGGCCCGTGCATTTACAAGAGAATTTCCGGCTGCGGCAGCGGTACGGAATATATGGCTGTAACCCCGTGGGGCGATCTTTACCCCTGCCACCAGTTTGTCGGTGAAGAACGTTTTAAACTGGGCGATGTATGGAACGGTGTACAGAATACCGCGGTTCAGGATGAGTTTGCAGCATGTAACGTATATGCGCATCCCGAATGCAGGGATTGCTGGGCAAGACTGTACTGTTCCGGCGGCTGTGCTGCCAATGCATACCATGCAACAGGCAGTGTGACCGGTGTGTATGAACCGGGCTGTGTGCTTTTCCGAAAGAGAATGGAATGTGCGATCATGCTGGCGGTAGCCCGTGCTTTAGGCGAATAACAATGAATACACCGATTTGTGATTTTGTTCAGAACTATATAGAAAACAATACTTTGCGTTTACATATGCCCGGACATAAAGGGGTTCCGCTGCTGGGGTTTGAGCCGGCGGATATTACGGAGATATCCGGTGCAGACAGCCTGTACGAAGCGGACGGCATCATTGCACAGAGCGAGGAAAATGCATCCGAACTGTTTGGCTGCCGAACGGTATATTCTACCGAAGGTTCATCCCAGTGCATTCGTGCAATGCTTTATCTTGTGCAGCTTTATGCGAATGTTTCCGGCAGAAAGCCCGTGGTCGCGTCCGGAAGAAATGTACATAAAACCTTCCTCTCGGCTGCTGCATTGCTCGATTTTGAAGTACAGTGGCTGTACCCAAAGAAAAACAGCAGCTATCTTTCCTGCGATTTAACGGCGGAAGATCTTGAAACGCATTTTGAAACTGCAGAAGTGAAACCGGATGCCGTTTATCTGACGAGTCCGGATTATCTGGGCAAAGCTGCAGATATTTCCGCATTAGCCGATGTCTGCCATAAGAATGATGTTCTGCTCATTGTGGACAATGCCCACGGTGCATATCTCAGATTTTTGCCCGAGTCTTTGCATCCGATCGATCTCAGCGCGGATATGTGCTGTGATTCCGCACATAAAACGCTGCCGGTACTGACGGGGGCGGCCTACCTGCATTTGTCCGGAAAGATGGATCAGGCGCTCGGGTCACAGGTGAAAAATGCGATGGCGCTTTTCGGCTCGACAAGTCCGTCTTATCTGATTTTGCAATCTTTGGATGCCGTGAATCGGTATTTGACAGATTATCCGGAGCGGCTTCGGGAATTTCTCACTGCGGTGCAGGAATTGAAAGACCGGCTTTTGCAGCACGGATATGTTCTGTACGGCAATGAGCCGCTGAAAATCACGATAGATGTTGGTGCATATGGTTATACCGGTTTCGAACTTGCGGAACTTCTTCGGGATAGAAATATAGAATCGGAATTTTCGGACCGCGATTATCTCGTTTTGATGCTGACACCGGAAATTTCTGCGGAAGCTTTAGAGTATCTGGAACAAATTCTCTGTCAGATTCCGAAAAAAGCTGCTGTAGAAAATCGTGCTCCGGTATTCTCGTGCGGTGAGCGGGTTCTTTCAATTCGTGAGGCTATGTTTTCTGCATCGGAAATATTGCCCGTTGAGCAGTGCCTCGGACGAACTTTAGCGGTTTCCACGGTGGGATGTCCGCCTGCGGTTCCAATTTTGGTTTGCGGCGAGAAGATCACAGAGCATGTAATAGAGTGTTTTAAATATTACGGCGTTCAAACATGCTGTGTGGTAAAAGGAAAATATTGAAATGTGTTGAAAACAGTCAATACGAAACCGTATAGTTTTTGTTTTAATTTGCTATGTACAAAATAAACCTAAAATGTTATTCTATATGCATCTGCGATAAAACGCTTGCCGGGAAATCACTCGGCGGGTGAGCAGAAATGTACCTCCGGAAAGGAAAATGTTTATGTGGTTTATTTTTGCGCTGTTTACGATCTTCTGCTGGGGCGGCTCAGACTTCTTCTCGAAGCTCGGTACGAATCCGCGTGATAAGTACAGCCATTTGCGTATGGTTACCATGGTCGGTGCGGTCATGGGTCTCCATGCAATCGGCACAATGATCTATGAGTATGCCGTGAACGGTACGGTCTACGAGCTCTCGAGCTTGCTTACCTATCTGCCGGTCTCCGCACTTTATATTCTTGCAATGGTACTCGGCTATGCCGGTCTGCGTTACATAGAGCTGTCGGTTTCTTCTCCGATCTGTAATTCTTCCGGTGCGGTTTCTGTACTTCTCTGTTGGCTTGTTCTGAAGCAGGAAATGGCAGTACCGCAGATCTTCGCTGTTGTGCTCATTATTCTCGGTATCTTCCTTCTGTCCGTTGTTGAGAAAAAGAATGAAGACAGAGAGCGCCTGTACCGCGGTGAAGTCATTGAGAAGAAGTATCAGATCGGTTTTATTGCGATCCTGCTGCCGATCCTCTATTGCCTGATCGACGGTCTCGGCACATTTGCAGATTCCTTTGTACTCGAGAAAATGGAAGGTACTTACGGTGCTTCCACAGAGTTCCAGGCAAACACTTCCTATGAGCTGATTTTCCTGATCTGTGCGATCGTTTGCTTTATTTTCCTTGTGTTTGTTAAGAAGCAGCGCTTCAGCCTCATTGAGGAAAAGGAGAAGGGCTTCGGTGCGATCTGCGAGACAGCCGGTCAGTTCTTCTACATCTATGCACTCTCCGACAATGCGATCGTTGCAGCGCCGATGATCTCTTCCTATTGCGTATTCTCCGTTCTGCTTTCCCGTATTTTCCTGAAAGAAAAGCTGAGCGGCAAGCAGTATCTGTGCATCCTCGCTGTCGTGATCGGTATTGCGATCCTCGGTGTCTTTGATGCCTGAGTTTAACTGAAAATGAAAATCCCTTGGCCAATCGGTCAAGGGATTTTTTATATCATGAGAAATTAAATTCTATAGCTGCCGTCCTCAGTCTGCATAAGATCGGTTGCGAAAAAGGCGGTCATTGCCTTTACCATGTAGGCGGTGTCGAGTGCACCGGCGGTTTCAACGGCAGAATGCATAGCAAGCTGCGGGATACCGATGTCCACGGTGTTGAGGGAAAGGTGCGCATTTGCGATATTGCCGAGTGTGGAGCCGCCTGCCATATCGGAACGGTTGTGGAAGTGCATGACCGGAACTTCAGCACGGCGGCAGATCTCCTCAAAAACGGAAGCGGAGACTGCATCGGTCGTATACTTCTGGTTAGCGCTGAATTTTACGACAATACCGCCGTTCATATAGCAGCGGTTTGTTTCATCGCATTTTGCGCCGTAGTTCGGGTGAACGGCGTGTGCGTTATCTGCGGAGAGCATGAAGCTGTCCGGCATATGGCTGAGCCATTCGCTTTCGGAAATACCGAGCGCTTCCATGATGCGGTGAACGGTATCTGTAAGGAAGGTGGAGTCTGCGCCCTGCTTGGTGCGGGAACCGACTTCTTCGTTATCGAATACAGCGCAGAGTGTGAGCTTCTTTGTGTTCTCTGCATCGAGGAATGCACGCATGCCGGAGAAAGCACACTGCAGGTCATCAAGGCGCGGCGCATGAATAAACTCGTTTTCCGCACCGGTGACTGTGCCTTTCTGGCGCGGATACAGGAATACATCACTCTGCAGGAGATCATCCTTTTCAACACCGGCTGCATCGGCGATCATTGCTTTGTAATCGGCTTTTGCGCTGCCGAAGAGCGGCAGCAGGTCAACCTGCGGGTTCAGCTTCTGGTCTGCCATACCGCGGGACATATGGATAGCAAGGCTCGGGATGACGAGCAGGTCACGGTCGATGTTGATGAGCTTTGTCTGCACACCGTTTTCGGTGCGAACAACAGCGCGGCCGGCAAGGGAAAGAGGACGGTCGAACCAGGTGGAGAGGATCATACCGCCGTAACCTTCTGTGTTGAGCTTTTTGTACTGACCCTCTACGGTAATCTCAGCACCGGTCTTAACACGGAAAGTGGGGGAGTCGCTGTGTGCGGAAACGATCATCATACCGGTGTATTCTTCCGGTACGGAGAAAGCGAGCACGGAGGAGCCGTTACGGGTAACATAGTAACGCTTGCCTTTTTCGAGTGCCCACGGACGGTTTTCAAAAATGCGCTCGACACCGGCTTCTTCCAGCATAGCGCAGAGGCTATCTACAGCATGAAAGCAGCTCGGGCTGTTATCAATAAAATTCAAAAGCTGGTTGTTGATCTCTGTATGCATAATAAACTTCCTTCCAAAAGAGTTTCTTTTTTTATCTTAGCATAGTTAAGATCATTTGCCAAGGCGCAATTATATTCTATATGTAATGTTCATCCTGTTATCCGGCTTTTTCCATATCTTTTTTCAGCCGTGCGATAATTCTTTTTTCAAGACGTGAGATGTAAGACTGTGAGATGCCAAGTTCATCGGCAACTTCTTTTTGCGTGTGTTCCTTTGTGTCGCGCAGTCCGAAACGCAGTTCCATAATCTGTCTTTCTCTCGGCTGCAGACGGCCGACAGCTTCCAGTAAAATCTGTTTTTCGGCTTCCTGTTCAATGTCGCGGTGGACGATATCGGGATCGCTGCCGAGCAGGTCGGAGAGTAAAAGTTCGTTCCCGTCCCAGTCCACATTCAAAGGATCATCGAGGGAAATCTCGTTTTTCAGCTGTGCGGTTTTTCTT
>JAZNMV010000022.1:0-3950 GCA_045579885.1 Acutalibacteraceae bacterium
AAGCCGGTTACGAACTGCCTCGTGTAGTCTTCTGGAACGTACAGAGCCGTAATCCCCAGCAGCCGGTCACACAGAACGAACAGGGTGTTGTCCTTGTCAGCGGCTGCACACCGCGTATTTTCAGCATGGTCACAGAAGGTAAACTTTCTCCCGTTGACTACATGCTGGAAGTACTGAACAATCCGCGTTATGCAAAAATCGCCGCATAACGCGGCAAAAAATCTTCAGAAAGGGGCGTAATTCATGTTAGAAATCAAAGGACAGGTAAATACAGCGATCTGCTATGCAAAGGTCATCGAAAACGAAGCCATTGACCAGATCCGTCGGATGTGTGATTACGCCCTGACCGAGAGCAGCCGGATTCGCATTATGCCGGATGTGCACGCCGGAAAGGGCTGCACCATCGGCACGACCATGACCGTGACCGATAAGGTCTGCCCGAACATTGTCGGTGTGGACATCGGCTGCGGTATGTACACCGTAAAGCTTGCAAACAGCAGCATCGACTTCGAAAAGGTCGATGCCGCTGCGCACTTTATCCCCTCGGGCATGCATGTTTGGGAGGGCAGAATCGAGCGCTTTGATCTGACCGCTCTGCGCTGCTATCGCTCCCTGCGCGACAGCCGTCGGCTCGAGCGCTCTCTCGGCACACTGGGTGGCGGCAACCACTTCATTGAGATCGAGCAGGCTTCAGACGAAACTTACTATCTGGTCATTCACTCCGGCAGCCGTAATCTCGGCAAGCAGGTAGCGGAGATTTATCAACAGTTGGCTGTAGACCTGCATATGGGTAAGGAAGAGTTCTTCCGAAAGCAGGAAGAACTCATTCGTACCTATAAGGAGCAGGGGCGCCGTTCAGAAATCCAAGCTGATTTGAAGGCACTGAAAAAGGCTTTCAAATCACAGCAGCTTTCCGTACCGGCAGACCTCTGCTGGCTTTATGGGAGGTATCTCGAAGACTATCTGCACGACGTGGAGATCTGCCAGCAATTTGCACGCAGAAATCGCGAAAAGATGGCAGAGATTTTGCTTGAAAAGGCCGGACTTACCGGCACCCAGGGTTTTCATACCATACACAACTATATCGATACGCAGGAAATGATTCTGCGTAAGGGTGCAATTGCAGCACATGACGGAGAAACCGTGCTGATCCCGCTCAACATGCGTGACGGCTCCGTTCTGGCGGTCGGTCGCGGTAATCCGGAATGGAATTACTCGGCACCGCACGGCGCAGGCCGTATCATGTCCCGCTCCAAGGCACGTGAGACACTCGATATGGAAGCGTACAAGACCGCCATGAAAGGCATCTATACCACATCGGTATCCAAAGAAACTATCGACGAGGCACCCATGGCATATAAGTCTCTCGCAGATATCATCGATGTGATCCGCGACAGTGTGGATGTAGTCGAGATCATGAAGCCGGTCTATAACTTCAAGGCCTCCGAAGAAGCACCACCGTGGAAAAGGAAGAAGTAACAAGGAGGAACTGCTGCAGTGTTTGACGAAAACGGCTTAAACCTTTCTGAAAAGTCTAAGTGCCTGTTTGAATTACTTTCATCTATTCCCCCACAATTCGAAGCCGCAAAAGATTACCTTGATGCACATCAGCTGTCTGCCGATGAAGTGACACGGGTCGGTAACCTCTATGCTGATAAATGCTTTTGGGATTATGATGACTACCTATACGAAAACCTACCTGACAACTGTGCCCTAAGGGATTTACCGTTTCCTACCGGAGTAACGCAGGGAATACCCAGTGCCTATATCTATGACGTTGTTGATCTTCTGCTGCAGTACGGATTAGACCCTAACGCTGTATATGAAGTAGACGGATGCACCTATAATATCATGCAGTTAATTTTGTATATCGATAATGAATATGTTGCTGCAGATACCATGCGGCTGCTGCTTGATCATGGAGGTAATCCTAATCTTCAGACAGATATTGAGACAGTTTTTGAACGAATAGACTTCGATATTTGGTTTGGCGCAGTTGAGCAGGAAGCACGTTGGCGCTATGACTCCTGGATCCATATATGGATGGTCTTGCTGGCCTACGGCGGAGAAGTACCCGGAAAAAAGCCAATCGTCGAGACGTATAGAGAATATGAAAACTATCGTACCGACAACAAGTTCGATTTAAAGAAGCTGCGTAATCACCGGAATTACTACTATGGGATCCTGCATTCCGAAAAAGACATAACCATAAGCATCTTTGATAAAAGGACCTTGTGGGAAGTTGCCCGTGCATAACAGCAAAGCAAAAGGCGCACCACAAGGAAGCTACGGCAGCCATGTGCCCTCGCTGTTAAATGGTACGCACTTCAGTTTAAGTATAAAGCTATCTAAAACAACAATCAAGATAAATCCGCGATAACTTATAGCTGACTACTTTACAGAAATTTTAACTTTATATCCACACTTGAATTTCCCATAAACAGCCTATATACTAAACTCAGAAAGATCACCGGCGGTGAGCCGAGCCTTCGTAGAAGGGTTCGAGGTATCTGAATTTTCAGCATACCCCCTCGGACTACCAGTGATCTTTCTGCCATCGGATCAATACGTTTTATTGTTTTCTGAGTTAGGAGGGGTGTGTATGGAGAAAACAATGGTACTTATGATGGGTATTCAAGGAAGCGGGAAAAGCACATTCTACCATCGCTTTCTTGCGGACAGTCATGTCCGGGTAAATCTCGATACACTGAAGACCCGCCATCAGGAAAGTCTCCTGATCTCAGATTGTCTTGAAAACGGCAAGAGCTTCGTTATCGATAATACCAATCCGACCAAGGCAGACCGGCAGCGATATATACCCATAGCTAAACAGGCAGGATATAAGGTGATCGGTTACTTTATGGAGTCCAAGCTGCAGATTTGCATCGCGAGAAATAACACGAGAAGCGGAACAGCCAAAGTACCTTCGATGGCCATTGCCGCGACATCGAATAAATTGCAATTACCTAGTTATGACGAGGGGTTCGATGCGCTTTACTTTGTAAAAAACGACGGTCAGACAATGACCGTAGAGAAATGGAGGGAATAACGTGAATTTTGATGAACTGGATAAGAAAATGCGAATTTATGAGCAATCCATTGACCAAAGCATATTGCCGGAGCTGTATCTGGTAGCCAGATTGGACGGAAGAAACTTCTCACGGCTGACAAAGGAGATCTGTGATTTTGAGGCTCCTTTTGATGTTCGGTTCAGAGATATGATGGTGAACACCGTAAAAGCGTTGATGGAATGCGGTTTCCGTGTCATTTACGGATTCACGGAAAGTGATGAAATATCCTTGCTGTTCCATAAAGACGAGAACACCTTTGGCAGAAAAGTCCGAAAGTTTAACTCGATTCTCGCCGGTCAGGCAAGTGCGACGTTCTCCCTGCAGTTGGGTCAGGCTATTGCAATGGATTGCCGCCTGGTTCCTCTCCCGACAATAGAAAAAGTGCAGGATTATTTTCTTTGGCGTCAAGAGGATGCCCACAGAAATGCACTGAACGCACACTGCTATTGGCTGCTGCGTGGAGAAGGCATGGATGCTCGCACAGCCAACGATATGCTGGAAGGAAAAAGCATCGCATTTAAAAACGAACTGCTCTTCACGCGTGGAATCAATTTTGATAAGCTCCCCTCTTGGCAAAAGCGCGGAATCGGTATTTACTGGGCAGATGTTGAGAAAACCGGATTTAACCCGATCACGCAGCAGGAAACAACAGCAATTCGTCGCGGACTGAAGATAGACTATGAATTGCCGCTCGGAGAGAAATACGCAGCCTTTATCGCTTCCGTTTTGGAGCAAAATGCGCAGTAACATTTGACCGACAGTAACTAACGATCCCGCCGCATCGTGTTTCAGTGCACGCAATGCGGCGGGGTTGATGTATCTTAAGCGGTGATTTACAAATCGTTTATCCTTTTTCTTTAGATATGCTATAATTAAGGC
>JAZNMV010000023.1:0-5812 GCA_045579885.1 Acutalibacteraceae bacterium
ATCGGCGAAGGTGTCGAAGAAGTGCTGGTGCCGCCTGCAGCTGTTCAGCAGGAGAACCAGAACCCGGCGTCGCCGCGTAATCCCTTCGGCGCTCCCGTTCCGGATGTAAAAACCGCATGGCACGTCACAAATGCGGAAATGGTCTACGGCGCAAAGGTAAAAAGAATCCAGCTTCGCCGCGCTTTCGCGAGCTTCGCGTCGCTTGACGCTTTCGTGCAGCGGATCGTCGATTCGCTTTACAACGGCTATGAGTGGGACGCGCAGATTCTCACAAAGTACAAAATGGCACAGATGATCCTTTCCAGGATCGCGGCTTCAAAGACAGTCGCCGTTCCGTCGCCTGTAACGTCCGACGGTACAGGATTCCTTGCCGGCTGCCGTGAATACGCGGAGCTGTTCAAATGGATGAGCGACGAATACAACGACGCTGAAGCTGCTACCAGAACGACCGACGGTAACGAGTATATCATTATGCCGGCAGGCGTCGAAGCTCACGTAGACGTCAAGGATCTTGCGGCTGCTTTCAATCTTGAGTACGCCCAGTTTATCGGACGCAGGCTTCCGGTTGATCGATTCACATTCACGACCGCAGAAAAGGCACGTATCATGACGATTGCCGGTCTTGAATCCTGGACGTTCACCGAAGAGCAGGAAACCGCGCTTGCCGGCGTTCTCGGCGTGATCTGCGATATCGATCTCTTCCAGTTTTACGACACATTCGAACCGGAACTCTGGATGAATGAGAACGGAGCTGACGCGGAGCTGAACTATTGGCTGCACGCGGCGAAGGTTTGCGGTATCTCACCGTTCGCAAACGCTGTTGTGTTCGTTGCCGGATCTGACGACACCGAAGGCTTCGACGTTCAGCCGTAAGCTTTAACAGAAGGGCCGGGCCTCTGGTCCGGCTCTTTTTAGAAAGGAGATAAAATCATGGCTTTCTGGAAAAAAATTTTTAAATCTAAATACACAGGCGCAGAGATCGACGCAGCGGTAGCAAAAGCAGGCACTGTTCCGACTGTTACCAGCGCGGACGAAGGAAAGGCCCTTGTGGTCGACAGTGAAGGAAAGATCGTTCCGGGAGAAGCAGGCGCTAATATAGAATTTAATAAAATTCGCTCTGCTGATAAGATAGCACTAAAGATCATAAATGCTGGTGACGATGATTATATTCCCGGCTGCACAGATGTTGTATATGATGAATACGTCGCTTCAATTATTAATAAAACTTTAGGGCCTTATACAAAAAATCCTTCAGCAAACTTTAATACAACCGTAGCCGGCGGAAATGAAGCGGTCCGGTATGATTTCCCTTATATAGAACTTCAGTATACTCCGACATTAGCAACTATTCAAACATTATTGACAACCGGTACAGCTACTGAAATTTGCGCTGGATTGATATTTACCGGTAGTCATATTAACCATTATGCAGCAGTGTTAATAAATTTAGCTGGTGAAGTCTATACTTTAAATTATGCCGGATCTTCAGGCGGTATAGATACTTACAAAGGATATTTTGCTGTAAAAGAAGATGCACAACTGGGAACCGGTATTGCAATAGTTAAACTTAATATACAATCTGTAAACGATAGCACAACGCTTATTACATATTATGATTTTATAGCAATATCATAAATAATTAAAAGGAGATCGAAAAATGATCCCGAACAAAGAAACGCGCGCACTTGCGCGCAACCTTACAACGTTTGATACATGGCTTGAACGTTTGCAGCTGGCGGCCGTATCCAGGATACAGTGGAACCTTCCTGATACGGTCGATCCGCTGTACGTCGAAAGGGAGCTGTTCTTTAACGGTCGCGTCATATTCTTTATCGCGGACGGCTCTCTTGTTGCCCTGTCGGGCTTCGGATCGTCAAAGCCGAATCTATACGGAATTCCGCTTGTACGCACGGTTAATGCTAAAAACGGCTTTACGGCGCAGCTTACGAACGAAAATTCCGTGATAATGTACAACAACACACTTAAACGTCCGACGTCGCCGCTGGCGATCGACTACGCGATCCGTCTTGCAAATCTGGATCGTATTATCGAATTGAACGCGAACGCGCAGAAAACGCCGTACATTATCAAAGCGACGAAGGAAACCGAACTGTCGATCCGGAACGCTTACGCTGCCATTGACAACAACGAAGAATTCATAGCCGTTACGGAAGATTTCCAGCCGGACGCGCTGGAAGTGCTGAACACCGGCGCGAGCAACGGCTCAAACTGGGTGGGCCTGCAGCTGCGGACGCTCCAGCAGTCGATCCTGGACGAATACATGCTTAATATCGGAATCGCCAGCGCGAACACACAGAAAGCTGAACGCCTTATAACGTCCGAAGTGGCAGCTTCGAACGGCGGCCTGTTGATCTATCAGGAATCATTTATGGCGCCACGCAGAAACGCTGCGAAGTTTATTAACGACCGCTTCGGCGATTACCTGAAAGAACCAGTGGAGCCAAAATTCGTTTCCGACGTAGTCAATTACATTCTGCCCGGAATGAATCCTGCGGAAGGGGTGTTGTCAAATGGCTAAATACACGACGACAATAAAAGAATACTGCGAAAGCGTATACCTGGCGCAGCAGCTGTCAATAAACCCCGACGCGAAACCCTGGAACGTTATAACGACAATGGACGACCGCGACTATTACAGGATCGTTTCGGATTACGTATTCCCGACGGAATGGCCCTTCTATAACACGACGGCAGCGGATAAGACCGAATTTGTAGAAGAATGGACGGACAAATTCCTTTACCACGAAATAGGCCAGGACAGCATGGGCAGATTCCGGCACGTTCTGAAGGCATGGCTACGTACGAATATGGTATTTTTCGAACGTCTCTATGCGTCGGATATAGCGAGCGTCGCGGACGTCATAAACAATATCGACGTCTGGACGACAAGAACGGGCGAACTTTCGAAAAAGACAGGTTCGCTTTCCAGAGCCGGCACGACTACCTACGGCCGCACGGATACGTTCACGCCGGGACGTGTAAACAAAAATTCAATTGTTGCGTTGGGAACTTCGGCCACGGAACGCGAGCTGTCACAGACAGCCGAAAGCGGACAGGAAACAAACGTCGCTTCCGGGACTGACACGAACGGTTACACGGACACATACAACAACCTTATCGACGCGCAGAACGTCACGGAACACAGAGCCGGCAAGGACGGTTCCGACGTCGCGGCTGCCGTCGAACGGTTCCGCGCGTTGATCCTGGATCTGAATTCGCAAATCTTCGATAAAATGCAGGCGGACGGCCTGTTCATGCTTGTTTGGTGATAATATGAAAATAAAGGAGATTTTAAAAATGTTGTTTGGCAAAAAACCTTATCCTATTCTTCCGACGTCTGAATCCGACACGCTGACGTTTCTTCAGAAGCTCGATCTTCTGGAATACAAAGTGGCCGAACTGACAAATAAAGTTTACGAGATCGAAACCACGCTCGCGACGAAATCCACGGTTTCCGCGACGGCTTCCGGCGGTGAGATCCAGACGATAACCGTTGACGGCGTAACGTACAACGTACCGCAGGGAACCGAAGTTTCCGCGACCGGTTCCGAAGGTACCCTGGAAACGATCACTGTTGCCGGCACAACGTACAACGTGCCGCAGGGTGGCGACGCCGGTATAGCCGGCAGCGCGACAGTCGGTGCATATTCTATCGGACAGTGGAAGCTTGTTGACGGAATGTTCTTCTTCGAAATAACTTATGCTGCCGGCACGGACGCTTTCAGCAATAATATTATTTCCGTCCGGCTTAAAGACGCCGATAACCAGAATTACGGCGGCCTTGACGGAAAGACGATTAAAACCGTTATTTCATGGCTGCATACCGAAAACGACACAACGTGGCCTGTCTGGGCTGAAGTGCAGCTGAATATCATCGAAGACGGTTTAGGCACGATCACGCTTACAAAGGGCGCGTACGTTCTGGAAGGCGCAACTACCATTTCCGGCGGCGCCGTTCTCGCTGATCTGAAGGGGCTTCCGTTTACGTTTATGAATGTCTCGACACTTTAAGGAGTGATTACAAATGCAGGTGACACTGTACCGTTACAGCGGCAAAGCAAATGTCCTTGAAAAACAGCTTCCAACGTCGGCGACAAACCGGCTGATTATAAACGCGGATTACGGCTTCGAAGGAAACCAGGACGTAGACCGGATTTATATTAACATAAACAGCACGACAAAGCCGTTGTGGACGTACGCGTACATTGACAGCTTCTACAGGTATTATTTCGTAACGAATACAACATGGCTTTCCGGTTCGCTCTGGCGCCTGTCGCTCCGCTGCGATCTGCTCCAGACGTTTGCTTCAACGATTAAAACACAATCCGGAACCATTATATATTCCGGCCTGGGAGACAGCCGCCGCTACGATCCGCGCCTGGTGTACAACCTGCCGCCGGTTAAATCTTCTGTTGTCGGCGGCATGGGATATAATTACTCCGGGGACGACGCGTATATAGTCATGGCTTGCCGGTATATGGATTATAGATCATTTGACACGCAGGGCGTAACGTTTACACCAAATAACCAAATGCGATATCTGATCTTTACGCCGGTTACATATCAGGCGTTTGTAGACCGGTATTTTTCGCTCGTTGGTAGTAATGAACAGCTCGCCGTTGCTGTAGCAAATACGATTGTGTCATTAACGGTCGTCCGCTGGCTGAATCTGTCAGGAATTGAGAAGCAGCGCGTGGCTTCTTTCGGTTCTCCGGAAATTTTCAAACTTAAAAATGAAAGATACCCACAAGAAGTTTTAGTGGCTACAGAATCGGGCGTTCTCCCGGATTTCTGGCAGATCACAGCGGAAGAATACCATAACAAACGCTATCTGGCCTTCCTGGATTCATGCACAAATTACGCGGAACGGAAAGCGCAGCGTCTGATCGATATACCTTACGTCGGACAGGTAAACGTGGATCTTGACAATCTCGGAATTCCGACAACAACAAGCTTTTATTTGTGCGTAGAAATAAGCTACGATTTCGGCGGAAACGAATACGTAGTATCACTGGGAACGGCAGCTCCGGGCGCGACGTCTGCTGCGGACGTTTCGTACAGACGGGAAGAGTACACCGCGTTTTCTAACACGTACACAGCTAACTTTGTAACGGACGCGTCATACAACGCGGAAAAGGAAACGCGGAACGCGCAAATTTTGTCAATGGTTGGTACGGCTGTCGGCGGTATTGTTTCAGGTATAGTAACTGAAGGCGCCACGATCCCGGCTACGATTGCGTCGCTGGGAATAGGCGCCGCGAACTTCGCGCTGTCTGAACAGAAGCTGGAATATCAGAAGGCGTCGTCAATGAAGATGAACGGCAGCAGCAACGGCGGCAGCGCGTATAACTGCCTGAAGTATACTTCCGGATCTGTTACGTATCCGATTTACGCGAAGCTCTATAAAAAGACGTCGAACAGCTCGACAGATCCTGCCACGTTCGCCGCGGAATACGGTAAACCGGACGGCGCCTTTCGCACGCTGTCGTCGCTTGCCGGCACAGGTTACGCGCAAATGGGAACCGTTACGCTTGACGGCTTTACCAGTGCAACGGAGATTGAACGCGACGAGATCAAAAACCTTCTGCTTTCCGGGGTGATTTACTAATGGCAGCACGCAAAGGCGAATACCTGGGCGAAGGCATGTTGAAAGACGAACTGCGCCCGGAAATCGCAAAATTCCTTCTGACGCAAAAAGAACATTTTATCCAGCTTTACGGCGGCCGCGGTCCGGGCAAATCGTACACGACGCAGAAAACGATAATTGAACACAAGTCGGAGGCCAAGCGGT
>JAZNMV010000024.1:0-3622 GCA_045579885.1 Acutalibacteraceae bacterium
CTGCTCACGTACAGAAACAAGGAACTGTACGCCGGGACATTTCTTTTCCAAAACGCTTTTCAGCATCTCTCTGTACAGAATCTCCGTGTGATAATGACCGGCTTCGTAAAGCACAAGACCGCACATAGCGGCTTCAATTGCTTCGTGATGTTTCACTTCTCCTGTAACAAAAGCATCTGCACCGCAGTCCGCAGCTTCTGAAAAATACTCGCCGCCGGCACCTCCGACTACACAAACTTTTCGTACAGATTTCTTGGCGGGTACATATTTCAGTGATTTAATTCCGAGAGCATCTTTGATCTTTGCACCAAAGTCCTCCGGTGTCATTTCTTTTTCAAGCTCGCCCATGAATCCGATGAATTCATCCCCATCCGGGATCACACCGCATATATTCTGAAGCTGCAAAGCTGATGCAAGCGCATGATTCACACCGAAAGGAAATGCTTTATCAAGATTTGTGTGCGCGCTGATCACAGATATACCGCTTCGTACGATTTCATATACGCGATCACCCTTCTGTACCCTGCGAAGCGGATTGAAAATGATTGGGTGATGGCTGATAATAAGCTCAGCACCAATCCCTATTGCTTCTTCAAGTACCTCCGGCGTTACATCGAGGCATAACAGAACTGTGGCGACTTCCTTTTTCGGATCACCGAGCAGCAAACCGGTATTATCAAAATCCATCGATGTTGAAAACGGTGCAATTTCATTCAGCACCGCATAAATCGATTCAACTTTCATAAATCTTCTCCTAAATATAAGCAACTGATTTTTTGGATCGTCTGCTGCAGTTTTGATACATCCGAACCCTTATGTTCCAGACCGCGTTTTTTATTCATGAGATTATGAAGCACACTTTGCGCATATCGGTCACTGTGTTCGCTTCCGGGGATAATCTTACCCATTTGCTCAAAAACAGGATCGATTTCTCTGATATACTCCCCAGTATAATACACAGACATAACAGAATAAATCTTTTTACCGTCATAAACGGTTTCTTCACGATCGATCTTAAATCCAAGTTCCGAAAGACCATGGCGAAGCTGTGCTGCAGTTGTCATCGGCTGCAAAACAAGATGCTTATCCGCACTTTTAAGCCATGGCGCTTCTGAAATGATGCGCAGAATCAGTTCTCCGCCCATTCCTGCAATCACAATATCATCGGCATCATCGCTGCCAAGACCATGCAAGCCATCCGAAAGGACAAAACGCATTCGTTCGGTTTCTCCGTATTTTACGGCATTTCGTACAGCACTGTCCAACGGGTCTTTATTAATATCACACGCCAAAGCATAAGTCACTTTTTCACTCTGTAAAAGAGAGATGGGCAAATAACCGTGATCCGTACCTACATCGGCAACGCGCACACCACATCGCACAAACTCAGCACATTTCTTCAGCCGTGGGTCAAGTTGTATCCCTTTACTGATTCTTTCTGTATTCAAAGCGTCCTCCAAATGAAACGTACAATTCTATAATCCCAAGCATTATATCTGATATATTATACATTCAAAACTGCTGATTGACAAGATAAAGCGTACAAAAACAAAAAGGCCCGGCATTTTCAGCCGGGCACGGTTTGTTTATCTTGCTTCCTTCATATTTGCAAAGCACTCACTGCAATAAACAGGGCGATCTTCGCGCGGCTTGAAGGGAACGGTAGCTTCCTTGCCACATGCAGCGCAAACTGCTGTGAACATCTCACGCTCCGGCTTTACAGCATTCTTGCGGTTCTGACGGCAGGTCTTGCATCTCTGCGGCTCGTTTTCGAAGCCCTTGGATGCATAGAACTCCTGCTCACCAGCTGTGAACACAAATTCCTTGCCGCATTCTTTGCAGATGAGAGTCTTGTCTTCGTACATTTGATTTACCTCGCTTTGGTCTTAATAAAATAGAAATTTCGCCCCAACACGGAATTGCACCGTCTCATTGATTATCAACGCTAAGCTACAGCAGGGCACATTTAACATTGTCATTTCTGTCTCAGTTTTTTTCGAACACGCACCATGGCGTTATCCACCGCACGAATCGAAACACCGAGCTTGTCTTTGATCTCCGAACGCTTATAGCCGCCAAGATATAGAGAAAGCACATTTCGTTCAAAATCGGAAAGAGAAATATGAATTGTTTCCAGTACATGATCTAACTCATCCCGTGTTTCAAGCACAACAACCGGATCCGTTTCAGTATCTGCATTCAACCCGGCAATCTCTTCAATCGGCACTGCGAAATTCAACAACGCGTTCTTTTTGCTTGCACTACGACGCACAGCACTGACGATTCTGTTATTGATACAATGTCCGGCATATGTTTCAAAAGAAGCAGGTCCATCCGTAACATAAGAATTAGCTGCATCAAACAACCCCAAAAGACCTTCTTGATAAAGGTCCTCACGTTCTAAAGAAAATATTTCTCGAAAACTGCGGGCTTTAAGACGAACTAAATTCAAATAACGGGCAACCAGTTCAGAAAACACTTCATGATTTCCGGATTGAAACGCACAGGCGAGACTTTCATCGGACATATTGCTGTATTCTGTTTCCGATGAAAAACGCATGAAAACACTCCAAATAACTACTGTTATCTAATCATAACCGAACACGAGCGGAAAGTCAAGAAAAGATTTCACATTCTACACAAATTTATTGACTTGAATTTTAAAATTTATGAAAATCGACAAAACTTTACATTATATGACACCTTCACCATACCCATTCATTCATATCAAATATCACAATGTACAGGATTCCATCTTGCTATCGAGTTTTGAAAAGTATATAATTTAATCATAACGTAATGATAGGCGGCGAATATATGGTTTCAAAGGCATTCAGCATGGGCCTTTTCGGTATGCATGCTTTTTTAGTTGAAGTGGAAGCGGATCTTTCACAAGGCCTTCCGGCCTTCGATCTTGTCGGTTTACCCGATACAGCAGTAAAAGAATCCCGCAACCGCGTTCGCTCCGCATTGAAGAATTGCGGATTTGATTTTCCTGTCAGCCACATCACCATGAATCTTGCTCCGGCTGACAAACGGAAAGAGGGCCCGATCTACGATCTTCCGCTGCTCATTGCACTGCTCAAAGCTACCGGACAGCTTAATGTCAATACGGACGACAGTATATTCGTCGGTGAGCTTTCACTTTCCGGTACTCTGCGTCCGGTTAGAGGCATACTCTCTATGGCTATCGAAGCTGCCAGACTTGGATATAAAAGCATGTTTGTTCCGGCTCAAAACGCACGCGAAGGTGCTGTGGTGGAAGGTCTCACAGTATATCCCATAGAAGATATCTTTTCACTTTTAGAGCATCTGCGCGGAAGAAAACCGATTGCTCCGGCCGAAGCCTATCAGCCGAATTTGTTGGCTTCTCGCCTTCTTTCCGATTTTGCCGATGTTAAGGGTCAGTCGCAAGCAAAACGTGCATTGGAGATTGCGGCAAGCGGCGGGCACAATGTCCTGCTTATCGGTTCTCCCGGTTCAGGTAAAAGTATGCTTGCAAAACGTCTTCCCTCTATTCTTCCTGACATGCAATTTCCAGAAATGCTGGAGACAACCGAGATCCACTCTGTTGCAGGTCTGCTGCCCGGAAACACCTCTCTTATCGAAACCCGTCCCTTCC
>JAZNMV010000025.1:0-2987 GCA_045579885.1 Acutalibacteraceae bacterium
GAATACGCTGGCTTTCACCGCCGGAAAGCGTAGCAGCCGAACGGGACAGCGTTAGATACTCAAGACCGACATTCCTGAGGAATCCGAGTCGGGAACGGATCTCCTTGAGGATCGCGTCGGCAATTTGAGATTCACGGGCTGTCAGCTGCAGATTATTTACGAAATCAAGCGCATCCGTCACGGACATATCACAGAATTCACTGATATTTTTGCCGCCCACCGTTACCGCAAGGCTTTCCGGAGAAAGGCGCTTTCCCTCGCAGGCATCACACGGAACCGCACTCATATAAGATTCGATTTCCGATTTTATCCATGACGATTGCGTATCACGGAAACGGCGCTCCAGATTGTTGATAATACCTTCAAAGGCGGCCTGTGTCGTACCTCTGCCGTATTCACTCTTACGGCGCAGCGTGATTTTTTCACCCTTGGTGCCGTAAAGGAGAATGTCGACGATTTCATCAGACAGATCGCGGATCGGTGTATCCAGAGAAAAGTGATAATGTTCTGCAAGCGCTTCCATATACATGGCAGCGATCGTACTTCCCTCCATAGCCCAGCCGCCGCCCTTAAGACCGCCTTTTCGAATGGAGAGACGGTCATCGGGAATGATGAGTGCCGGGTCGATACGCATGAACACACCGAGGCCCGTACATTTCGGACACGCACCGGCAGGATTGTTGAAAGAAAACATTCTCGGTGTCAATTCGTCTATACTTACACCGTGCTCCGGGCAGGCATAGTTCTGTGAAAACAGAATATCTTCTCCGTCGATCACATTGATGATCACGATACCGTCGGAAAGTCCCGTTGCGATCTCGATGGAGTCCGCCAAACGCGAACCGATATCAGGGCGGATCACAAGTCTGTCGACAATGATCTCAATATCATGCTTCTTATTCTTTTCCAGTTTAAAACTTTCGGAAAGATCATAAATGATCCCGTCTACACGAACACGTACAAAGCCGCCCTTACGCGCTGCATCAAATTCTTTTTGATGTTCACCCTTACGTCCACGTACGACCGGCGCAAGAACCTGTATTCTTGTCCGCTCCGGAAGCGTCAGCACACGGTCAACGATCTGGTCTACCGTCTGCTGGCGGATCTCACGGCCGCAAATCGGGCAATGCGGCACGCCGATGCGTGCATACATCAAACGCAGGTAGTCATAGATCTCCGTTACCGTGCCCACTGTGGAACGCGGGTTCTTAGACGTTGTCTTCTGGTCGATCGAAATCGCCGGAGAAAGGCCCTCTATATTGTCTACATCGGGCTTTTCCATCTGGCCGAGGAACATTCGTGCATAACTCGACAGAGACTCCATGTAGCGTCGCTGACCCTCGGCGTAAATTGTATCAAACGCCAGAGAGGATTTACCCGATCCGGATAAACCGGTCAGCACAACAAGCTTATCTCGCGGCAGTTCCACATCTATATTCTTTAGATTATGCTCTCTTGCACCGGTTACGGTGATATTTTTAGAACTCATACTATTTGCCTCTTATCTTTTATTACAGCTTCGCGGCATTTGCCTCCGTCCAAGCCGGATAAAATCCGCACCGGACAGCTATATTCTGTGAATGGAGATTTGCGACCGCTGCCCCGTAAAACGGAAGCTTTCCTTTTTCCTCTATCCTTCTGCACAGTGCCGCGACAAGTGCCGTACCAAAACCTCGTCCGCGATACTCCGGCAGAACATCGATACCCACCTGCCACATTTCCTTCGTGTCAGCAGAGGCACCGGCGACCGCAATGATTTTTTCACCGTCCATCGCTGCCAAAGCGATCACATCCGGACGATCCGGATTCTTATCCGAGCTTAATGCCATGGTAAACAATTCATTCGGATAAAAAGTTTCTATTTCTTCTTCAGTTTCGTACCACTTGTACGTAAAGCCCTGCGGCAGAGGAATTTCAGTTATTGTTTCTCCGGGTAAATACATATGGAAGCTTCCGTAAATTCGATATCCGTATTTTCTAAGCTCCGTATCGATACACTGTAAGTTTCCAAACTCATAAAGCCGATGCAGATCCCGTGCATCCTCTGCAAGTCTTTCAAAAAACGGATGCAGTCTCTCGTCAGCCGTAATGACAACACTGTTTCCGGTCGTCGCCATAGAGAAAAACGGCACATCAAGTGAGTAGAGCCTCACGCCTTCCGGTTTCACCGGCAGTGTCAGTGTAAGGCCCTCTTCTGTAAAGTTTTCAGGCTTTGCATTGTATTCCAAAGCAAGCTGATCCATAGCTGTATGAAAGTATTTCTTCTTTTGGCTGTTCATTATTTCTGCAGCTCCTTAATGCGGTCACGCAGATATGCTGCATGCTCGAATTCAAGCAGCTTTGCTGCTGCTTTCATTTCCTTTGTCAGCTTGTCTATCATCATGCGCTTTTCCGCAGCTGTATACTTACGCTTCTTTCCGGACTTCTTGTCGTCCGCTTTGCTCGAAATCTCAAGGATCTCCGAAACATCTTTAATAATTGTCTTCGGTACTATACCGTTCTCTTCGTTATACCGCTCCTGAATGCCGCGGCGGCGCTCCGTCTCACGAATTGCATACTCCATAGAAGGTGTAACCGAATCCGCATACATAATAACGGAGCCGTTCGAATTTCGTGCTGCACGGCCGATCGTCTGGATCAAACTGCGGCTGCTGCGCAGGAAACCTTCTTTGTCTGCATCAAGGATCGCTACAAGAGATACTTCCGGTATATCAAGACCCTCACGCAAAAGGTTAATACCAACCAAAACATCGAACTCACCGAGACGCAGGTCGCGAATGATCTCCATACGCTCTACCGTATCGATATCATGATGCATATAACGTACCTTGATTCCGTAATTTTCGAGGTAAGAAGTCAAATCTTCTGCCATTTTCTTCGTAAGTGTAGTGACAAGCACTCTCTCTTTACGGTCTGTACGTTCATTGATTTCCGAAATCAAGTCATCGATTTGTCCGTCTGTAGGCTTTACAGTGATCATCGGATCC
>JAZNMV010000026.1:0-2851 GCA_045579885.1 Acutalibacteraceae bacterium
TCCGACTTGATCAAGCGCGAAACGAAGAAGCAGGACGACCGCGAGGTGCTTCGCAGTGTGTCTCCCGCTATGCCCGCTTTGATGCGTGCACAGAAGGTGCGCAAGAAGGCCGCAAAGATGGGTGAGGACGCAGGCAGCGTGGAAGAGATCCGCGCCAGAATCTGTGAAAACGTGCAGAACGCCGCTGAAGAAAACGGTTTCGAAACACTCGGCAATGCGCTTTTCGATATCACAGAGCTTGCCCGCCACATCGGTGTAGATGCCGAACAGGCACTCTATGAAGTCTGCCGCGACTATATCGAGAACTTCGAAGCAAAATAACAGCCCAGCACATAAATCAGGATTTCCACCCCGTATTTGAAGGGTCAGGATATATTTTAAAATTACCGGAGGTTATTCATAATGAATAAGACACAGCTTATCGCAGCAGTCGCAGAGGCTGCTTCCATGTCCAAGAAGGACGCAGAAACCGCAGTTACAGCAGTTATCGCATCCATCACAGAGTCCCTTGCTAACGGCGAGAAGGTTCAGATCGCAGGCTTCGGCACATTCGAAGTTCGCGAAAGAGGCGAGCGCGTAGGCCGCGACCCGAGAACAAGCCAGGAGATCACCATTCCGGCTTCCAAGGCTCCGGCATTCAAGGCTGGCAGAGCTCTGAAGGACGCTGTCAACAAGTAATTAAACAGTATCGCCACCCGAAAAAACGCTTGTTTCTCGGGTGGTGTTTTGTTATGGAAAGGTGTAATGTATGAGACTCGATAAATACCTGAAGGTTTCCCGCATCATCAAGCGCCGCACCGTTGCGAACGAAGCGTGCGATGCAGGCCGTGTTATCGTAAACGGCAAGGTCGCCCGTGCTTCCTACGATGTTAAGGTGAACGATGTCATCGAGCTGCAGCTTGGCGTGCGCGTGATCAAGGCCCGCGTCGTTTCCGTTAACGAGTACGCGAAGAAGGACGAAGCCGCGCTGATGTACGAGGTCATCGAGGAAAAGTAATTTTCCAAAGACCTGCCGCATACCTTAATAAAGAGCGAATATGAAAAAGCCGAAGCCGCTCAGGTTTCGGTTTTTCTCTTTAGGAGGGAAAGCCGTGGCACAGCAGGTTGGAAAACAGCACGCGGTACAGATAGAAAACAGAGAAAGGCTTTTAGCAAGCGGCGTGGACCGTGTGGATTTTTTGAGCGGCGAGCTCATCACCGCGCATACGGCGCAGGGCAGGCTGAACATCAAGGGCGAGGGGCTTTTTGTGGAGAATCTCAACGCGGAGACGGGCGAGCTTCTGGTGCGCGGGCGCGTCATCGCCATGTCCTACACGGACGGTGTGGAGCCTATGGGCTTTTTCAAAAGGCTTTTGAAATGATCCTGCCCGATGTAAAGCTCCTCATTCTCGCGTTTTGGCTCGGCGCCGCGCTTTCTGTGTGCTTCGCGTTTTCAGAGGCTTTTCGTCTGCTGTTTCAGCTTCACAAAATCACCGTTTTCCTTTTCGACATCCTGTTCTGTGCGCTGTGTGCGGTGTGCACCTTTTTGCTCGCGCTCGCCGGAACGAACGGATATCTGCGCCTTTACTGGTTTGCTTTTGAAGCCGCCGGGTTCTTCTGTGTGCACGCGGCATTTACATATTTTCTGTGCCGGTGGGCGGAGAAGCTCCGGCTTTTCATAGAGCGAATGTGCGCAAAACGAAGGCCGAAAAACAGAAAACAAAAGAAAAAGAGCACGAGTTTCCGAAGTTTTTTTCAGAAAAGCCGTGAAAAAAACGAAAAAAAGACTTGAACAAGGGGTATCCCCTATTATATAATAAATTGCATGAGTGTATGCGCCAATGTGCGGTATAAAGGAAAGGAGAGTTTCCCTGTGCGTGAAGTTAAAACAAAAAAGAATAAGGGAAGCCTGCTCCTTAAAATCGCCATCGTCTGCTTTGCGGCATTTCTTTTGATGATGCTCATCAGCCAGGTTTTCCAAATCGGCAAGAAGCAGACGGAGCTGAATGATCTCAAGGAACAGCTTCGCGAGCAGCTGCTGATCAACGATGAGCTGCGGTACGACCTTGAGGGTGAAGATACCGGTACCGATGAATATGCGGAAAAGGTGGCACGCCGTGAGCTCGACTATGTTAAGCCGGGTGAGCGTGTGTTCTACAACATTGGCGGCAACGATTAAATCTAATTCAAACTCCCGGAGGAAATGAACAGGGTATGCAGGAAACAAAGCTTGAGGTAGGAGCAATTTTTGAAGGCAAGGTAACAGGCATCACAAAGTTTGGCGCATTCGTCGATATCGGCGGCGGCAAGACCGGTATGGTGCACATTTCCGAAGTGGCACCGGTTTTCGTTAAGGAGATCCGCGACTTCGTCACAGAGGGCCAGGCCGTTAAGGTTAAGGTCATCGGCATCACCGAAGATGGCAAGGTAAGCCTTTCCATGAAGAAGGCCGATGAGAACGCGCAGCAGTCCCGTCCGCCGCGCCGCCGTGACGAGGGTGGCGAGAGACCGCAGAGACGCAGCAACTACACGCGCCGTGAACCGACTCCGCCGGTACAGAGTCCCGCACGCCCGGGCGACTACGAGTGGCGCGCCCGTGAGAACTCCGGTTCTTTTGAAGATATGATGTCCCGCTTCAAGCAGATGAGCGATGAGAAGATCTCCGACTTAAAGCGTGCTGAAAATAAGCGCGGCGGCGGATATTCCAGAAGCCGCGGAAACAGAGGAAATAACTGATTCGCCTTTGCATAAGTTGCGGAAGGCGCGCAAAGCGCTAATGAATATTAAATTCAATTGGGAGAGAACTTCTTTGAGGTTCTCTCTTTTTTCGACTCCGACATCACGAAATTCTGTTGAAAGTTTTGTGGAATAT
>JAZNMV010000027.1:0-10122 GCA_045579885.1 Acutalibacteraceae bacterium
CCTATGTGTACTACAACGAGCACTGCATTGTTTTCTGCGGTGAGCATGTACCGATGAAGATAGATGAGAGTACATTCAAAAAACTGTTTGATTTTGTCGAGCAGTTCCCGCACTATTTCCTCGGCTCGAATGCGGACCTGCCCATTGTCGGCGGTTCCATTCTGACACACGACCACTATCAGGGCGGTCACTATACTTTTGCTATGGCAAAGGCCAACATCGAAGAACATGTTGAGATCAAGGGTTTTGAGGATATAGAAGCCGGAATCCTTAACTGGCCGGTATCTGTTCTGCGTTTGAGACATAAGGAACCGAAGCGTCTTATCGAGCTTGCGACCCGTGTATTAACTACATGGCGCGGTTATACCGATGAAGAGGCATTCATCTTTGCCGAGACTGACGGTGAGCCGCACAATACGGTCACGCCGATCGCACGTTGTGTCGACGGCATATTTGAACTCGATCTCGCGCTTCGAAACAACATTACAACGGAGCAGCATCCGCTCGGTGTCTACCATCCGCACGATGAGCTGCATCATATTAAGAAAGAAAATATCGGTCTCATCGAGGTTATGGGTCTTGCCGTGCTGCCGTCCCGTTTGAAGGATGAGCTGAAGGCTTTGGAGGAAGCACTTCTGAGCGGTGCAGACCTTCGTGCCGATGCAGTCCTCGAAAAGCATGCCGATTGGGCTGAAGAGTTTATGGCACGCCGTCCCGAATTCTGTGCGGAGAATGCCGAAGCGATTCTTCAGGCAGAAGTCGGTGCGGTCTTCGTAAAGGTTCTTGAGGCTGCCGGTGTTTATAAGTGCACGCCGGAAGGCAGAGCTGCATTCCGTAAGTTTATTGAAACGATCTAACCTATGTCGCTTGGTGCGTGCGGAAAGGCCGCAAGCACTCGTATAGAATTCAGTGGGAGGAATTTATTATGGCATTTGTGGATTTTAAGTATTTTTCGCCGGTAATGGGTATGCAGATGAACATCGGCATTATTCTGCCGGAAGTCATGCAGGGAATCGGTGTGGAGGGTGCCGCAAAGGAAAACAACGCGCCCATTCCGACTTTGTACCTGCTGCACGGCACAAGTGATGACCAGACCATCTGGCACCGCCGCACATCGATCGAGCGCTATGTTTCCGACAAACGTCTTGCGGTCGTTATGATGACCACACACCTCGGCGCTTACACCAATCAGAAATACGGTTTCCGTTATTTCGACTACGTTGCAAAGGAAGTTCCGGAAATCTGTGCACGTTACTTCAACCTCTCGAGAAAGAGAGAAGAAAAGTTTATTGCCGGTCTTTCCATGGGTGGCTACGGTGCACTGAAGATCGGTCTCGCACTGCCGGATGAATTCTCCGTTGTAGGCGGACTTTCTGCAGGCTGTGACCGTCTCGGTCATCTCTCCGAAGCTGTGCGCAAAATTAAGAGCATCGAAGAACTGCGCGAAAAGAAAGAACAGTTTGATGCGAGAACATACAGCGGTGCAATGAATTTCTTCCTGAATTTCGGCTCTCCCGCCGAGTTTGAGAAGAGCGAGGAAGATAACCTGTTCCTTGTTGCCGAAAAAGCGAAGAAGTCCGGCAAAGAGCTGCCGAAGCTCATTATCCGCTGCGGTACAGAAGATAAGCTTGCAATCGAGCCGAACCGCCGCTTTAAAAAGCATCTCGATGCTCTCGGCATTGAAAACGATTATGCGGAGTTCCCGGGCATTCACAGCTGGGAGTTCTGGGATACACACATCCAGTATGTGCTCAGCCAGATTGACCTGTAAATGAGGCGTTGCTATGACACCGTTATCGCAGAAGATTCTAGAAAGCTTTCAGGTACGAAAGACTAAAAAACAGAAAACTGCATTCATCGATCTGCTGAAAGAGAATTATCCCGAATTGCAGGTGGAAGAAACAGGCGGTCTTGTTCCTACGCGCAATATTGTGATCGGTAATGTCGAAAATGCAAAGGTTGTCTACACCGCACATTACGATACCTGTGCAGAGCTGCCGTTTCCGAATTTCATTACACCGATGAATATTCCACTCTATTTACTGTGGAATATTTTGATCGCTGCACCGGTCGTTGTGCTTATGTTTGCGGCTATGCATTTTGGCATGAAGTGGTCCGGAGATTTTTTGGTGAGTTATATTGCCATGTGGGCAGTTTTCGCTTTGTTTATGTGGATGCTGATCGGCGGTAAAGCAAATCGGCATACAGCAAACGACAATACCTCGGGTGTGATCACACTTTGTGAGATCATGGCGGCGATGTCCCCCGAAGAGCGAGAAAAAGCGGCGTTTGTTTTCTTTGATCTGGAGGAGGCCGGTTTGTTTGGTTCCTCCCGGTTTGCAAAGAAGCATAAAAAGGCGATGAAGGAAAAATTGCTTCTTAATTTTGACTGTGTGTCGGACGGCGATCATTTTCTTGTGATCTACAGCAAAAAGGTAAGTGCAGCTGCACTTAATGCAATGCAGGAAGCGTTCGGCCCTGTTGCGGACAAGGAAGTGCAAATCGTAAAATCTTCCCGTGCGATCTATCCGTCGGATCAGTCACAGTTTCCCTTAGGCGTCGGTGTGGCGGCACTGAACCGAAAAAAAGGTATTGGCCTTTATATGGATAAGATCCATACAAAGCGTGATACCGTATTCGATGAGAGAAACATTGCGTACTTATGCTCTGCTGCATGCCGTTTGACAAAACGACTGTGATCTGCGGTAAAACAGGTGTTGAAAACACATACATTTTGTGGTACTCTAATATAGATATTTAAGTTTGTGGAGCCTGTACGCTTGCAGGTCACGAAAGGAAAGGGTCAACATGAAAAAACTTCTTCAGGAATTTAAGACATTCATCTCTCGCGGCAATGTACTCGACATGGCAGTCGGTGTTGTTATTGCTTCTTCTTTTACAGCAATTGTTAACGCTGCGGTTGCCGGCTTAGTCACACCGATCATCGGTCTGTTCATTCCGGATACAGCTTCCTTTGCCGAGTGGGCGCCGGGCGGCTTTGGTCTTGGTGCATTCATTAACGCTGTCATCACATTCTTCATTACAGCTGTGGTTGTATTCAGCGTTATGAAGGTCGTTAATAAGGCCCGCGATATGAAGAAAAAGCCCGAACCGGAAGTACCGGCAGCTCCGACCACAAAGACTTGCCCGTACTGCCTCTCTGACGATGTTAAGATCGGCGCTGTTAAGTGCCCGCACTGCGCATCCGACCTGCCGGAAGAGGAATAATTTTTACATACTGAAATAAATGAACGCGCTGCGGTTTTTGGCTGCAGCGCGTTTTTTAAAACCAAAAATGGGGACGGGCCTTAAGGCTCGTCCCCAAAAATATTGGCGGAATATTCAGCTTACCAGCCCAGAGTCTTCAGGTACTCGCGGCTAAGGGTAACAGCGTCGATCGGAGCACGCTCGTAAGCCTGGTCCTGCTCAACAACAACCCAGTTTGCGCCTGCAGCAACAGCAGCCTCAAGAACCGGCGGGATGTTCTGCATGCCGTAGCCAACCGGACGGAACTCGAACTTACCGGTCTCTTCAACCTTCTCGGTCTCGATGCCGATGAGCTCATACATGTTAGCCGGCTTGCCTTCCTTGTAGAAGTCCTTCAGATGAACGACCGGTGCACGGCCTGCATACTTGTTGATGTACTCAACCGGCTCTTCGCCAGCAACCTTTACCCAGCAGATATCGAGCTCTGTCTGGAGCAGGGAAGCCGGGATCTCATCGTACATGTAATCGAGAGCGTACTGACCGTTCTCCATCTTAACGAATTCGAAGTCATGGTTGTGGTACAGCAGAGTGATGCCGACCTTATTGCAAGCTTCGCCGATCTTCTTGAAGGTCTCGATGTTCTCGAGGAACTTCGGCTGACCCGGACGGTCTTCCTCTGTGAGGTACGGGATAGCAATGTACTTCATGCCGATCTCTGCGTACTGAGCAACAGTACCTTCGATGTCAGCTTCGAGCTCTGCAAACGGAACGTGTGCGGAAACCGGAACAAGGCCGACTTCCTCAAGGATAGCCTTGACCTCTGCCGGCTTCATGCCGTAGAGACCTGCCAGCTCAACGCCGTCATAGCCGATTTCCTTCAGCTTCAGCATGGTGCCCTTAAAATCGCGTGCAGCATCGTCACGAACGGAATAGACCTGCACTGCTACGGGTAAAGTCTTCATAGTGAACTCCTCCTGTATGTAAATAAGTGTACCTAATTATAGGCTATTTCTATTTTAGCGGATTTGAAAGGAAAAATCAATCTCGGAAGATGTTTTTAGGGCAGATTTCGTATATTTTTTTGCAAAAGATACGACGCAATGTGCCCGTTCGAAGTGTTGACTATTATTTGGACTTGGGGTATACTAAACTTTACAGGATAGTTAAGATGCGGAGGTGTTTCTCCGTGAAACGATAGGAGGCTTCTGTATGAAACGTAATCTGCGCTTTTATTTTGCGCTGATGTTTGCACGCGGCACTAAGCTCGTGCTGAAGCTGATCGGTCGAAAGGGTACTTCCATGCCCGGCTCCTGGGCTATCATTCTCTGCCCGGACTTCATCGGCCGCATGCCCAAACCGAAAAAAATCATTGGTATTACCGGTACAAACGGTAAAACAACGGTTTCCAATATGATCGAAGATGTACTGGAGGATAACGGTGTTTCCTTCATGTGCAACCGTGCCGGTACAAATGTTAATACCGGCATTGCCTCTGCACTCATTAACAACAGCAAGTTCTTCGGTAAGCCGAAGCACGATGTAGCTGTTTTCGAGCTCGACGAGCGTTCTTCTCCGAAGCTCTACCCGTATATGCAGCCCGATATGCTGCTGTGTACAAATATTTTCCGCGATTCTTATAAGCGTAATGCGCATGCGGAATTCATCCTCGGTATCCTCAATAAGGAGATCCCGAAGACTACGAAGCTCATCCTCAATGCAGATGATCCGCTGTGCTGCTCCATTGCACCGGAAAACGAACGTGTTTACTATGGCATTGATCATTTGAGCACGGATAAAGCCGAGTGCGACAATATCGTAAACGATATGCCTGTCTGCCCGAACTGCAGTGGTCCGCTCGTGCACGATGTCGTTCGTTACCATCATATCGGCCGCGTGCACTGCGAAAACTGCGGCTATGCTTCTCCCACACCGGATTACCGCGCTTCTTATGTCGATGAGGAAAACGGTGTGATGCATGTTGAGAAGGACGGCATTACAAACGAATACAAGCTTGCAAGCACAAGCAATATTAATATCTACAACTCTTTGGCAGCGGTAGCCGTTCTGCGCGAGATCGGCCTTACCGATGAACAGATTCAGAAATCTTTTGATAAAATGGAGATCACCGAGTCCCGTTATTCCGAGTCCATGATCGGCGGTAAGCGTGTGATCCTTCACCTTACAAAGGCAAAGAACCCGATCGCAAGCTCCCGTGTTTACGAGATCGTACGCAATGCACCGGGTAAAAAGTCTGTCATCATCTTCCCGTACGACTATTTCGATGACCGTCATTCCGTAGAAAACACAGCGTGGTTCTACGATACCGACTATGAGTTCCTGAACGACGAGAGCATCGTACAGCTCATTATCGGCGGCAATCGCCATCACGATACGTACGTCCGTGCGCTTTTGGCCGGCGTGCCGAAGGAAAAGATTATCCACATGCAGGATGAATGTGAAGCATCCGAAGTCATTTCCGATGAGGCAGATACCGTATTTGTTTTGCACGATGTTTACACAATTCGCTCTGCAAATATCATTCGTCAGAAGCTTGAAGCAAAGGAAAAGGAGGATACAAAATGAAAATAGAGATCCTTTTTCCCGAGTTCTGCAATCTTTTCGGCGATGCCTACAACATGGTCTATCTGCAGAAAACGCTGCCTGAAGCTGAGTTTATCCGCACCGCGATCGGTGACCCGGTCCGTTTTACTGAAGAGAAGATCGACTTTGTGTACATGGGGCCGATGTCCGAACGTGTACAGGAGCTGATCATCGAAAAGTTTAAGCCGATTCGCGAGAAGATCCTGAAAGCAATTGAGAACGGAACAGTTTTTCTGTTCACCGGCAATGCGCTTGAGATTTTCGGTGATTACATCGAAAATGAAGACGGCAGCCGCATAGAGGCACTTGGCTTTTACCGCCTGTGGGCGAAGCGCGATATGATGCACCGCCATAACAGTGCGTTTGAGGGTACATTCGAAGGTCAGACCGTGATGGGCTTTAAGACACAGTTTACGATGGCTTATACACCGGATGATTCTCTCGCACTCTTTAAGAAAACGCGTGGTGTCGGGTTGAATCAAAAAGCTGATTTTGAGGGAATCCGTTTCCACAATTTCTTCGGTACCTATTTGGTTGCACCGATCTTAGTTGCAAATCCGCCGTTTACAAAGTACCTTTTGAAGCTGATGGGGGCGGAGAATACACCGCTGGCCTTTGAGCAGGAAACGATCGATGCTTACGAGCAGCGCAAAAAAGATTTTGCGCAGATGGTACACTAACCTTCTTCTTTTGAGCATTTTGCAAGAAATATCCCAAAGTAATATAAGAAAACCGGAAAGCTGCGGCTTTCCGGTTTGTTTTTTTTGTTTTGCAGCGGAAAATCTGCCCAAAATGCAATTTTTCTGTTGACAAGCGTGCGGTGGAATGGTAGCATAGGAAAAGTTGAATAAACCGTTTCAAGATAGAGGCGCGTTCGACAAGAGTACCGTGATTTATGCTGCGGCAGGCACACGGGAAAGGGGAGAACGCCGAAGCGCGGTATGATGCCGAAGCGTATCGCTGCTGGGTGCATGCAGAAGATGTATGCAACTGTCTGCCCATCGGGTATGTTGCGCTGTCAGAACGAACAAAAGAGGTACAACCGCTTTCTGTGTTCTGCAGAGAGCGGTTTTTTTCGCGAATTTTTTATAGGAGAGATTTAAATGAGTTCCTTAAAGACACGCCGCATTGTGGCGGTAGTTCTGATTGCGGTGGTACTTGCTGTGGTCGGTCTGCTGTACATTAACGCGGAAGCACCTGCTCCTGCTGCTGTTGATTTTGATGCATGGGAGTATATCGATGCATACGATGAGAATGTTGATTCTGATGCGGATTTTGCCGTAAACCTGAAAAATGCGCTGTCCGTAGCACAGTCCGAGATCAAAGTATACGGTACATGGTTTGCACTTTTGCCGCCGATCATTGCGATCGCTCTGGCGCTTCTGACTAAAGAGGTATATTCCTCGCTGTTTGTCGGTATTCTGTCCGGTGCGCTGATGTATTCCAATTTCAGCTTCTCCGGTACGATAGACCATCTGTTTGTAAACGGTTTTATCGGTTCTTTGGCAGATGCATACAATGTCGGTATTCTGCTGTTCCTCGTGGTACTTGGAACGATCACGGTTCTCATGAACCGTGCAGGCGGTTCCGCAGCGTTTGGACGTTGGGCAGCAAAGCATATCAAGTCCCGTGTGGGCGCACAGCTTGCAACGATTGCACTCGGTGTACTGATCTTTATCGATGACTATTTCAACTGCCTGACCGTCGGCAGCGTTATGCGTCCGGTTACGGATAAGTTTAAGGTTTCCCGCGCAAAGCTCGCATTCCTGATCGATGCTACCGCAGCGCCGATCTGCATTATCGCTCCGGTTTCTTCCTGGGCTGCAGCCGTTGCAGGTTTTGTGCCGGAAGGACAGAGCGGCTTCGAACTGTTTATTCGCGCAATCCCGTTCAACTTCTACGCGCTGCTGACCATTCTCGCGATGGTTGCTATGGCGCTTATGAAGTTCGATTTCGGTCCGATGAAACAGCATGAGCTGAATGCCGCAAACGGCGACCTTTTCTCTTCCGAGGATGCAGAGCTGTTTAAGGCTTTGGAAAGCACAGACCCGGAAGAAAAGGGCAGTCTTTGGGATCTCGTTGCTCCGGTAGCTGTACTGATCGCAGCATGTGTTTTGGGTCTCATTTATTCCGGCGGATTCTTTACCGAAGGTACGGAAGGCTACAGAAACTTTATTGTTGCTTTCTCTCAGGCAGATGCTTCCACCGGTCTGGTATTTGGTTCTTTCGGCGGCTTGATCTTTACTGTTCTCTACTATATGTGCCGCCGTGTTCTGAACTTCAAGCAGTGCATGGAAGCGATTCCGGAAGGCTTCAAGGCAATGGTTCCGGCTATTATGATCCTCACCTGTGCATGGACGCTGAAGGCAATGACCGACAGCCTCGGTGCAAAGGTATTCATTGCTGAGTTTGTTCGCAACTATGCGGGCGGCTTCGTTTCTTTCCTGCCGGCAATCGTGTTTGTTATCGCTATTTTCCTTGCATTCTCCACCGGTACATCCTGGGGCACCTTCGGCATTCTTATTCCGATCGTTCTCGCTGTGTTCGGTACAGGCGCACTCGATATGCCGATCTGTGTTGTTTCCATCTCTGCATGTATGGCTGGTGCGGTTTGCGGTGACCACTGCTCTCCGATCTCCGATACAACCATCATGGCGTCGGCCGGTTCGCAGTCCAATCATATCAACCATGTATCTACGCAGCTGCCGTATGCACTTACAGTAGCCGGTATTTCCTTCGTTACATACCTCGTTGCGGGCTTCATCCCGAATGCATGGGTCTGCCTGCCGATCGGTATTGTTTTGACAATGGTCACACTTTTCGCAGTTCGCGCTTTTACAAAGAAAAAGGCGTAAAATAAAGTTCCTTTTGGGGTGCACCGGGCGGCTTTGCCGCCCGGTGTTTTTTCTGTTATATATTGACAGGCCAATTCTTACATGCTATAGTTTATAGGTAATCCACGCAGAAAGGGAGTATGTACTATGGCAATGAAAACGGAGGCTCTTGCAAACTAACTCAATATTTTTCTGCGTAAAGTGAACCGTGCTGTAAATTTTGGGACGCTTTAGGCGTCCCTTTTTGCGTTCATTTTACGTTCGAAAAGAAGAAAGGATGATGTGCTATGGAGAAAAATACCGTACGCCAATTCATGATCTGCATGGAAGAAAGAAGGAAGTTATTTGAATTTTTTGGAAACTTATAGTATTCGGGATGCAAAAGAATATGCCCCCTACACACCGGCGCGTGTTACGGCGGAGCATAGAGAGCGATATGCACTTGTCGGAGAGCGGGGCGAGTTTTTCGGAAAACTGAAAACCGCGGAGTATTTCGGCGAGAATGCGGCAGAGGTTTTTCCGACGGTCGGTGATTTTGTTCTCGTCGATTACAATGAAGCAGGTGACAGCCGCATTGTGCGTACGCTGCCGCGCACATCTGTGTTTGAACGTCCGGATCCCTCTTACGGTCGGCAGAGACCGCAGGCGGTTGCGGCAAATTTTGATTATGTGTTCATTGTACTGTCTTTAAACCGCGATTTTAACGATAAAAAACTTGCCCGTTATCTTACGCTCTCGTGGCAGAGCGGTGCGCAGCCGGTCGTTGTTTTGACAAAGCTTGATCTGCACGAAGTGGGGTATGAGCAGATGATCATGGCTGCCGAAAATGCTGCATTCGGTGTGCCGGTCTGTCCGGTGAGCTCATTAACGGGCGAAGGATTGGATGCGCTTGAGGTGTTTTTACAGCCCGGAAAGACCGCAGCTTTGCTCGGTTCATCCGGTGCGGGAAAATCAAGCCTTATAAACGCTTTGGCTGGCAAAAAGCTTATGGAAACGGGTGCGGTACGTGAGGATGATGCACGCGGAAGGCACACAACAACGCATCGGCAGATGCTTTGTTTGCCGAGCGGAGCCCTCGTGATTGATACGCCTGGTATGCGAGAGCTCGGCATGTGGGATGTCACGGAGGGGCTCGGCGATGCATTCGGCGATATCACGCGGCTTGCGGAAAATTGCAGATTCTCCGACTGTCAGCATGAGGCAGAACCCGGCTGTGCAGTGCGTGCGGCGATCGAGAACGGTGAGCTGCCGGAAATTCGGCTCATTCAGTACCGAAAGCTTAAAAAGGAAGCCCGTTACAGCGACGATCCGAACGCATATATCCGTCAGCGTACGGAAGAGCGAAAACGCCGGATGGTTGAGGAACACAAAAAAGCGAATTTCAGAAGACGGAAATAAACAAGGGGCACACGGTGTTGTACCGTGTGCCCCTGAAATTTTAACAGGAATTAAAAGTTAAGCTTCTGCAGTTTCTGCAGCT
>JAZNMV010000028.1:0-2039 GCA_045579885.1 Acutalibacteraceae bacterium
TTCTTCTGAGCTTCCGGAGGTTCTGGGCATGAGTGACAGAATCATGGTTGTACATGAAGGACATGTAACTGGTATTATTGATGCAGCCGGTGCGGATCAGGCAAAAGTAATGACATTGGCTACAGGAGGAAGTTTATAATGTATAATAATAAGAAACTCAGTGCAGTGCTCAGTGAGTATGCTGCATTTATTGCCTTAATTCTGCTTGCGCTCGGACTTTGTGCGATCAGCCCGGAGTTCCGTCAGGTGAGCAACTTGCTGAACCTGCTTCGTCAGGCAGCATTCAATGGTCTTATTGCCATCGGTATGACATGCGTTATCCTTTCTGATGGTATCGACCTTTCTGTTGGTTCTGTATTCGCGCTGGCAGCGATCATTTGTGCAGAAATGCTGGTTTCCGGTATCGCAGCTCCGATCGCAATTCTTACAGCGCTTGCAGTTGGTACTCTTCTTGGTCTTATAAGTGGTATCCTGGTTGCGAAGTTCCGTCTTCAGGCGTTCATTGCAACACTTATCACAATGACAGCATACCGTGGTATGGCTATGATCATCACAGATGGTAAGCCGATCTCCCGTCTTGCAAACTCTATCGAGAGCGAGGGCGGTGCATTCCTCTTCAAGGCTTTAGGTAAGGGTAACCTGCTTCTGTTCGAAAGTGTAAAGATCCCGCTTCCGGCGATCATTCTTGTGATCATGTTTGGCGTGTTCTATTTCGTTCTGAACCATACAACATTTGGCCGCCGTATTTATGCGACAGGTTCCAACGCAAAATGTGCGAAGCTTGTTGGTGTAAACACTGAGAAGACAAAAATGTATGTATATGCAATCTCCGGTTTCCTGTCTGCTCTGGCTGGTCTTATGATGATCTCCCGAGTTGACTCCGCACAGCCGACACTTGGTAACGGTTATGAGCTTGATGCGATCGCAGCGGTAGCTCTTGGTGGTACAAGTATGAGTGGTGGCCGTGGTAAGATCACAGGCACAATCGCAGGCGTTCTTATCATCGCTATGCTGAACAACGGTCTTAACATCCTTGGTGTTACTTCCTACTATCAGGATGTTATCAAAGCGATCGTAATCCTCGTTGCGGTTCTTGCAGACAGAAAACGTTAAGCAGAATGGAGAATTAAGTATATGAAGAAATTTAGAAGAATTTTCGCTTTGCTCATGTGCGTCATTCTCACATTGAGCCTTACAGCCTGCCGTATCGTAATCGACGGTGAGGAAAATATCGTGAAAAAACCGACTGCAGCTTCCGGCACGATCGGTCTTTCTGTATCCACATTAAACAACCCGTTCTTCGTAACACTCGCAGAGGGTGCAGAGAAGGCAGCAGAAAAAGCCGGCGTTCAGATTTCTGTCGTTGACGCAGGCGATGATGTGACAAAACAGGTAAGTGATATCGAGGACCTTGTTTCCAAGGGAATCAGTGTTCTTATCGTTAACCCGTGTGACTCCGACGCTGTAACAGGTGCTGTTGAAGCGGCGAAAGCGAAGGGTGTAAAAGTAATCGCAGTTGACCGTGCGGTAAACGGCGTAGAGATCGACTGTCAGATCGCATCCGATAACATACTCGGTGCAGAACTGGCAACACAGTACATTGTAGACAAACTTGGTGAAGGCGTGAAGGTTGTAGAGCTCGAAGGTGTTCCGGGTGCATCCGCAGCTATCGAGCGCTCCACAGGTTTCCACAACGTAGCTGACGAGAAACTTGACGTAGTAGCAAAACAGACAGCAAACTTCGACCGTGCTGAAGGTATGAGCGTAATGGAGAACATGCTTCAGGCTAACGGCGACATCCAGGCTGTATTCGCAGCAAACGATGAGATGGCTCTCGGCGCACTCGAGGCGATCGCAGGTGCAGGCAAAGACATCATGGTAATGGGCTTTGACGCAACAGATGACGCGATCGAAGCAATTAAAGCAGGCCGTATGCACGGTACAATTGCTCAGCAGCCGGCACTGATCGGTAGCACAGCAGTTGACAATGCGATCAAATTAATGGCAGGCGAGACAATCGCGAAGTCCATTCCGGTAGA
>JAZNMV010000029.1:0-4655 GCA_045579885.1 Acutalibacteraceae bacterium
GACCTGAGTCAGCCGGACGGGCTGATAAAGCTCGGTGCGGTCACGGTCAACTTCCTGCCGATCCTGATGACCTTGATCAATGTCATCTCGAGTACGCTGTATCTGAAGGGCTTTCCGCTGAAGACCAAGATCCAGCTTTACGGCATGGCGCTCGCGTTCCTTGTGCTTTTGTACAGGTCTCCTGCGGCCCTCGTATTCTACTGGACCCTGAACAATACGTACTCACTCGTCAAAACGCTCGTGAGCCGTATTCCGAGAAAAGAAAAGAGACAGCGCAAACTGCGTCTTCCGAAATGGCTGCAGTCGAAGGAAGCGGAAAAAGGGCCGAAAGCGGGCACCGGCATGTACGTATGCGGTGCACTGTTTCTAACGATACTCACCGGCCTTTTGATCCCGGGCACGTATGTTGCATCGTCGCCCCTTGAATTTATTGACGTGGAAAACGGCTACGATCCGCTCCTGTACGTGCTGCGCAGCGCATGCTTTGCGGTGGGTACCTTTACGGTGTGGATGAGCGTATTCTACTGGCTCGCAAGTGAAAAGGGCAAGCGCCTGTTCAGAGGGATCGTATGGATCCTCTGCGGGCTTATGCTCATAAACTATATGTTCTTCGGCACGGATCTCGGTATTCTTTCCTCTTCTTTGAAGTACGAGTCCGGTCTGTTCTTTACCGCACAGGAGATCATCCTAAATATTGTTGTGACCGCTGCGGTCATCGTGCTCTTCAGCCTGATTTATCAGCGTCGTTCCCGCGCTGTCGGTACTGTGCTGCTCACCGGTGTTATCGTGCTCAGCGGCCTGTCTGCGGTGAACATCGCTAAGACCGTCGGCCCGGTGCAGAAAGCCTTTGAAGAGGGCGAGGTATGGGTTGGAGACGACCCGCATTTTACGCTTTCGAAGGAAGGCGAGAATGTCGTCGTCATCATGCTCGACCGTGCGATGGGGCAATTTGTCCCGTATTTATTTAACGAAAAGCCGGAGCTGAAAGATCAGTTTGCAGGCTTTACATACTATTCGAACACAGTCTCCTTCGGCGGCTATACCAATTTCGGTACACCGGCGCTGTTCGGCGGTTACGAATATACGCCCGTCGAGATGAATAAGCGCGATACCGAAACGCTGGAGTCAAAGCATAATGAAGCGCTGAAGGTCATGCCCGTGCTGTTTTCGGAGAACGGATACGACACAACGGTGTTCGATCCGCCGTATGCGAATTATGAGTGGATCCCGGAGCTTTCCGTCTATGATGAATATCCGGAAATCGATGCCTATATCACGATCGGCGCGTATGACGGGCCTTTGGATAAGGAAAGCATCATCGCAAACAACAACCGGAATTTCTTCTGCTTCAGCCTTATGAAGACGATGCCCGTATTCCTGCAGCCGCTGCTTTACAATGAGGGCCGGTACCGGCAAGTGTCCGACCTTGCGAAAAATACACCGAGCGTACAGGCGATGGACGGTGTTTCAAAAGCGGAGGGCATGGAAGCTTCCTTTTTGAAAAATTACAATGTACTTTTGAATCTTCCGAATATCACGGAGATCGAAGACGGGGCAGAGAAGAATTTCCTGCTCATGAGCAACAAAACAACACATGAACCCATGCTGCTGCAAATGCCCGACTACGTGCCCGCCGGCACGGTGGACAACACGGCGTACGATGCGGCGCATGCAGACCGTTTTACACTTTCCGGCAGAACGATGGATATGTCCGAACCGGATCAGATGATCAGTTATCATGCCAATATGGCGGCTATGCTGCAGCTTGGAAAATGGTTTGACTATCTGCGGGAAAACGGTGTATATGATAACACAAGGATCATTCTGGTCTCGGACCACGGAAGACAGCTTTTTAATTTTGATGAGCTGGATTTCAGAAAGGAATGGCGCGCCAGTGACGATCTTTCGACGGTGGAACTGTACTATCCGCTTTTGATGGTGAAGGATTTTAACAGCGACACATTTTCTGTTTCCGACGAATTCATGACGAACGCGGATGTGCCGACCTTAGCGGTCGACGGTGTGATCGACGATCCTGTAAATCCGTTCTCCGGAAACAAGATCACAAACGCGGAAAAAAACGCGCATGATCAGTTCGTGATCATTTCCAACAAATGGAATACGTACGAAAACAACGGTAATACCTATCTGCCGTCCTATTGGGCAAGTATCAGCGAGGATTTGTGGAACAGAGAAAACTGGGAATTTTATGACACAAAAGCCGTGCTGCAGGAGCATGCGGCTCCCTGATGCGGCTGCTCGCTTTTGATGAATCAACAATTATTTCAGACTAACAGAGAGAAGGGATATGGACAATGACTTTTTTTGAAATACTCGGCACTGTTCTGCTTGGTCCTTTGAAGCTTGTCTTTGAGATGATCTTTTCCGTAGCATGGGGTGTGGTAGGCAATCCCGGCCTTGCGATCATTGTATTGAGCCTGTGCATGAACACGCTCCTTATGCCGCTTTATAAAAGAGCGGATGCGATCCAGATCGAGGCGAGAGATCTGGATGCGAAAATGAAGCCGGTAGCGGATCACATAAAAAAGACATTTACCGGTGATGAGCGCATGATGCTCATGCAGACCCATTACCGCCAGAATAATTACAGTCCGCTTTCCGCTTTGAACGGTTCGGTCTCGCTGCTGCTGGAGATCCCGTTTTTCATGGCGGCGTATCAGTTCCTTTCGAATCTGGATGTACTCGACGGCGTTGCGTTCGGCCCGATCACGGACCTGAGTCAGCCGGACGGGCTGATAAAGCTCGGTGCGGTCACGGTCAACTTCCTGCCGATCCTGATGACACTGATCAATGTCATCTCGAGTACGCTGTACCTGAAGGGCTTTCCGCTCAAGACCAAGATCCAGCTTTACGGCATGGCGCTCGCGTTCCTTGTGCTTTTGTACAAGTCTCCCGCGGCCCTCGTATTCTACTGGACTCTGAACAATACCTATTCGTTGGGAAAAACACTGTATGCCCGTATTCCGCATGCGGGGAAGATCCTGTCTGTTTTGCTCGGTGCCTGCGGCGCGGTCTGCGTTGTGCTGAAGGATAGACTTTTCGACGGAGCACATCGTCGCCTTTTGCTTGTTTTGGGCGCCGTTATGCTGCTGCCGATGATCTTCATGGTGCTGAAGCGCTTCCTGCCCAAAGGCAAAGAGAAAGAAGTGCAGAAACCGAGCACGGGTATGTATGTATGCGGCGCGCTGTTTCTGACCGCGCTCGTAGGTCTTTTGATCCCGAGTACCTTTATTGCAGCATCTCCGCTTGAATTTGTGGATGTATTCTGTTTCTATCATCCGGCGTGGTATATTGTGAGAACAGCCTGTATGGCAGTAGGTACATTCTTAGTTTGGATGAGCGTGTTTTACTGGCTTGCAAGCCCGGGCGGAAAGAGACTGTTCTGCAGATTTGTCTGGATCCTGTGCGGTATTCTGTTAGTGAACTACATGTTCTTCGGTACTAAGCTCGGCCTTATTTCGTCAAATCTGAAATACGAATCGGGAATGCAGTTTTCTTCGACCGAAACGCTGCTGAATATCGGTGTGATCCTTGCACTCGCTGCTGTGATGAGCTTTATCCATATCCGTTGGCCGCGCTCTGTCGGTGCGGTATTGCTCACGGGTGCCATTGTTCTTAGCAGCATGTCTGCGATAAACATAGTGAAAACCGTAACTTCGGTAAATGAAGCGAGCGAGCAGGGGGTTCTTGATCAGCGTTCGGATGCGCTCTTCTCCCTTTCGACGGAAGGCGAAAATGTTGTTGTGATCATGTTGGATCGCGCAATGGGACAATTCGTTCCGTATATTTTCAATGAAAAGCCGGAGCTTCTTGAACAGTTTGCAGGCTTTACATATTACTCGAATACTATTTCGTTTGGCGGATATACCAATTTCGGTTCGCCTGCTCTCCTTGGCGGTTACGAATATACACCGGTCGAACTCAACAAGCGTGATACGGAATCTCTGGTCTCGAAGCAGAATGAGGCCTTGAAGGTTATGCCGGTACTGTTTTCCGAAAACGGATACGATGTAACCGTTTTGGATCCGCCGTATGCGAACTACCAGTGGATCCCGGATCTTTCGATCTATGATGAGTATCCGGAGATCAATGCACATAACACGATAGGCACTTTTGATGTTGGCGTAGACAGGGAGACACTTGTTGAGAATAAAAAGAGAAACTTCTTCTGTTTCAGTGTTATGAAGACGATGCCCGTCTTCCTGCAGTCGGCCATCTATGATAACGGCCAGTATAATCAGGCTGCGGTCAATTTGGCCAACAGAAGCTATATACAGACTATATCGAGTATTTCTACTTCACAGGGTATGGCGTATGAGTTTCTCAGTAACTATAAGGTACTGAACAGTCTGCATGAAATTACGCAAATCGATGAGGGAAACAGTAAAAACTTCCTGCTCATGAGCAACAAAACAACACATGAGCCTATGCTGCTGCAGGAACCGGATTATGTTCCGGCTGAAATAGTGGACAACACGCAGTATGACCTTGAGCATGCAGATCGATTTACAGTGGACGGAAAAACCATGAATATGTCCGAAGTGAATCAGATGACCACATACCACGCGAACATGGCGTCGATGATTCAAATCGGCAACTGGCTTGATTAAGTCGGAGGCCAAGCGGTCTTAGGA
>JAZNMV010000030.1:0-4363 GCA_045579885.1 Acutalibacteraceae bacterium
CCGACTTCACGCTTAAGGCCTTCAAACTGATAGAGCTTTGTGACGCGTGCGTTGCGGCGCTGGTCGTTGAGACTGTTACAAACCGTAACGACCTGACCGACCTTCACCGTACCGCGCTCAACACGGCCGATACCGATTCTGCCGACATACTCATCGTAGTCAACATTGGAGAAAAGGACCTGTGTCGGGCCTTCGAGGTCGCCCTGCGGTGCCGGTACTTCATTGACGATCGCTTCAAAGAGCGGCTTCATGTCCTTGCCTTCTTCGTCCGGTGTATTCATAGCGTAACCGTCGCGGCCGGAAGCATAAACGACCGGGAACTCGAGCTGATCTTCATCAGCACCGAGCTCAATAAACAGATCGAGCACTTCGTCGATAACCTCCAGAGGACGTGCGCCGGGACGGTCTACCTTATTTACAACAACAACGGGCTTCTTGCCGAGGCCCAGTGCCTTTTTCAAAACAAAACGTGTCTGCGGCATGCAGCCCTCAAATGCATCAACGAGCAGCAAAACGCCGTCGACCATCATGAGGATACGCTCAACCTCGCCGCCAAAATCGGCGTGGCCCGGCGTGTCGACGATATTGATCTTGATATCATTGTACATAACCGCTGTATTCTTCGACAGAATGGTGATGCCGCGCTCGCGCTCCAGATCGTTGGAGTCCATAACACGCTCCGCTACATTTTCATTGCTTCTGAAGATACCGCTCTGACGCAGAAGCTGGTCGACCAGTGTTGTTTTACCGTGGTCAACGTGCGCGATGATCGCAACATTACGAATGTTTTCTCTTGTACCCATGCTCTAACCATTCCCTTTCAAAATTTAGCTTCTATATCATTTTTAGTTCAAACCAATTAAAGCAAATCATGGTTTCCCATTATCCGATTCATTATACTACTTTCCGGTGATTTTGTGAACCCCCTGCCCTTTGGTTATTCCTATAAAAATCCGGCGATTCTCGGGCTTTACTTTTGTTTTCCTTTTCTTGACGTACCCTGCAGAACATGGTATTCTTATTACGCAAAAGCAAAGGCACAGGATAAAGGATTGATACATATGAAAAAAATTCTGAACTTCGGTTCGCTGAATGTTGACTACGTCTATACTACGGACCATATTGTACGCGGCGGCGAGACCACTGCCAGCCATCATATGGAGATTTTTCCCGGCGGCAAGGGTTTGAATCAATCCATCGCGCTTTCCCGTGCCGGACTTCCCGTGTGCCATGCCGGTCTCATCGGCGATGACGGCGACCTGCTTTTGGAAACACTGAATGAAAACAATGTCGATACACAGTTCGTCGGAAAAATTCCCGGACGCGGTGGACATACAGTCATCCAGGTCGATAAAAACGCACAGAATGCCATTTTGCTGTTTGGCGGTTCCAACCGTGCCGTAACACCGGAATATGCCGACAGTGTTCTCGAAAATTTCTCTGAGGGTGATCTGCTGCTTTTACAAAATGAGATCAGCGCTTTGCCTTATATTATTGATGTCGCTTTTTCCCGCGGCATGAAAATCTGGCTGAATCCGTCTCCGCTCGATGACGGTATATTTACCTGCGATTTAAAGAAGGTCTCCGGCTTTTTCCTCAATGAGATCGAAGGCGAGCAGCTTACTGGTTCGTCCGATCCGGAAACGATCCTCGATCTTATCACAGAAAAATATCCGGATGCCTCTGTTGTACTGACACTCGGTGAAAACGGTGCATGGTATTCAGACTCTAAAACGCGTGCTTTCTGCCCTGCAGAAAAAGCCGATGCTGTTGATACCACCGCTGCCGGTGATACCTTTACAGGCTATTTCCTGCGCGGTATGCTGGACGGCCTTTCTCCCAAAGAGGCTCTGCATCTCGCTGCGAAAGCTGCGGCGATCACGGTGAGCCGCCCGGGCGCTTCTCCGTCTATTCCAACCTATCAAGAGGTCAACCCCTGAATATAAATCTTCATATCAAATCATCATATCCTGAAGGAGTTATCATTTATGAGAGTAGCTGTTCGAAGAATCAACGAGTGGGACGCACCGTCCATGCTGAAGGTCTATGCTCCTTACATTGAGAATACACATTATACACCGGACACCACTGTTCCGACTCTCGCCGAGTACGTGCAGCGCATTGATACATACACCTACGGCCGCGGCTGGATCATGACCGAGATCGACGGTGTTACCGCCGGTTTCGCACTGCTGACCGACCGCGATGTTGAAAAGGGCGACTGGTTCACAGCAGATATCCAGCTTTATGTTTCTCCGAAGTATCTGCGCCGCGGCGTCGGTACCTCCCTGTACAGCCTTATGCTGAATATCATGCACTACGGCAACTATCGCCGTGTTACCGCACACATCAACCTGCCGAACGATGCCGCTGTTGCTTTCCATGAAAAAATGGGCTTTACCGCGGTGGAAGAAAAAGACGGCGTTCTGCTGATGGAACGCGCTATTGAGCAGGATGACCCGAACGCAGAACGCTTCACAAAGCCGTATCTCATCGATAAGTTCGACTATGAACGCAGCCGTGAGTACGCTGCAACACTCGTTCGCGAAGTGTAAGGAAGGAGCCGATTTCATGGGACCGTATGAGTATATCGTAGCCCGCATAGACGGAGATTATGCTATTTTGCAGCGTACCGACGTTGACACCAAGGATGAGATCCTTGTTGCTCGTGCACTGCTCCCTGAGGCAATCGATATCGGCACACAGCTGCACTACGAAATGTTCAGCTATACGATCGTATAACTCGACCGTATTTCTTTTCTACAAAAAAGTTTTTTGTTTAAGCGCTTAACATATTGCTTTTCAACAAATCGAGTACTATAATAGGGGTGAGTTTTATCAACTCACCTTTATTTTTATCTTTTCTTGGGAAAAGGGGTATATTTCTATGGCTAAAAAAACCAATGCGATTGACATGACGCAGGGTAATCCGATCACCTTGATGCTGCGCTTTGCTCTGCCCATGATGATCGGCGGCGTCTTCCAGTCGCTCTACCACATGGTCGACTCTGCTGTGCTCGGCCGTTATGTCGGTTCTGAAGCACTGGCTTCGATCGGCTCGTCTTCCTCCACCATTAACATGCTGCTGATGCTCGCCACCAGCATCACAAGTGCGGTCTCCATCGTTATTTCGCATCAGATCGGATCCGGTAATCAGGACAAGATCCGTGCCGGTATGGTCAGTACGATCTACCTGACCGCTATCGTCAGTATTTCCCTCGGCGTTTTGTCGTTTTTCATTGCACGTCCGCTAATGCAGCTGCTGGATACCCCGGCAAACGTTATTGACGGTTCCGTAACATACATTAAGCTGATTTGCGGTCTTTGCATCATTACCTTTACATATAACTCCGCATCGTCCATTATGCGTGCGATCGGCGACAGTAAAACACCCTTAATCTGCCTGATCATCTGCTCTATTTTGAATGTTATCTTCGACCTGATCGCAGTTATCTGGCTCAATATGGCTGTTGCCGGTGTTGCAGTTGCAACTTTGATCTCTCAGGCGATCTCCGCAGTGTTCTGCATTGCCTACATGTTCAAAAAATACCCGATGCTGCGTATCACCCTTAAAGATATGAAGCCTGACATGAAGGTTACAAAAGAAATCTTCTTCATGGGTTTGCAGATGGCTCTGCAGAGTGCACTGCTCTCCGTCGGTATGATGGTCATCACCGGTGTTATCAACGGTTACGGTTCCAATGTTGTTGCAGCGTTCACCGTCGGCAGCAATGTTCAGGGTCTCGCTGCAATGCTGTTCAGTAACTTTGCATTCGGTTTCTCCGTCTATGTCGGCCAAAACTACGGCGCACGCAATGTCGAGCGTATCCAGCTCGGTGTTCGCCGCATCTTCCTGCTCATCGGCGGTCTGACCCTCGTTGCAACCACACTGACACTCATTTTCGCAGACTTCCTCGTTGGCCTGTATATCAAGGCAGAAGAGCTCGAAGTTGTTGAGGCTTCCCTCAGCTTCGTCCGTATTCAGGCTTGCTTCTTCCCGTTCCTCGGCTGGATCTGGATGTATAACAGCACCATGAGAGGCATGGGTAAGATCACCATCACAACGATTTCTTCCTTCGTTGAACTCGGCAGTAAGATTGGTCTTTCCATCCTGCTCCCGATCCTCCTCGGCAGCTATGTCGGCATCTGGTATGCCGCACCGATTGGCTGGGTACTCGGTATCCTTCCGAATGCCATTTACTACTACGGCGGCTTCTGGAAGAAAGCATTGAAGAAGATCATGGAAAAGGAAGCTGCTGAAAAGGCAAAAGCCGAAGCAGCGGCAGCAGAAGCTGTAGAAACTTAACTCTTAATTTCAGTTAAAATTTCAGGGGCACACGGTATCGCACCGTGTGCCCCTTGT
>JAZNMV010000031.1:0-27469 GCA_045579885.1 Acutalibacteraceae bacterium
AAGCATATCTTCGGCAAGCTTCTTAAACACGTCGAGAAAATCATTCTGCGGTACCGTAGGATCAAGCATGAAAGATGCCGCGATCTCTGTCATATATTGTTCGGCAACAGAGCTGATCGCATATTCATCAATCCCGCCAAAAGCATTTTTCAGCTGTTCTTCATCGACAGAGATCATATCTTCGAAGTTGAGTTCTTTTCCGTCTTCTTCAGCACCGAACTCATTTCCGGTAAAGACATCTGTATCACGATCTTTAAGCTGTGCTTTAACGATTTCCTTTTCTTCGGACACATCGATAATGTGTTCCGTTAACGCCGTAGTATAAGCTATACCCGGCATCAGCATCGTTGCGGAAACACCGTCCTTAGGACAAACAATGCCAACGATCTTCAGCCGTTCGCCCTCTTCTATCAGTTTGCGCATATAGGGCTTGTTATCCGACATATCTTCCCATACATCATACTGCTTATTATGCTTATATACATCGGATGCTGCAACGAGTCTGAAATCAAGATTCATGAGCTGCTCGTATGTCCAGGACATCGCTTCGATATCTGCCTCAACCTCTTCGCCGTTCATGACCTGCTCAATCATGCCTTTAAGATCATCAGAATCACGAATACCGAGTGTATAAGACATATAGTCCGTCATTGTATGCGGGTCAGACAGCACAAGGATCATTTCATCATACTTTTCGGGCCAGCGGCCTTCGATCACTTCATACTGTGCCTGAATCAGTTCCTGTGCATCAACCATTTCCTGAAAAACATCGGAATCCATATACGCAGACATCATAGAGCTGCCTGTCAGTTCACCGAAAAGAACACCGGGATTAACCTGAACGATTTTCTCCGAAGTATCCGCAGCATAAATTCTCGGCTTAATACCGTATCCGTACTGAACAGAATTGACCTGCTCCTGTATAACATCCATATTATCATCCAGATGTTTTTTGAATGCTCCAAGATCATTTGAACCGACCTGAGCAAACATTTGGGAAATCATCTGCTGTTCAGAGACAACGCCTTCACCGTTCTCTTCTCCGGTAGCCATCAGCGAAGAGAAAGCGGAAAGAGCAGCTGACATATCTGCTGATTCAGACGTGATCGTCAGCGGATAGTTAGAAAGCGTATCTTCCTGAATCTGATCAATATATCTCTGAAAACCGGTAGAAAGCGAAAGAATCAACGCAATACCGATAATGCCGATGGAACCCGCAAAAGCGGTGAGCAGTGTTCTGCCCTTCTTAGTAAGCAGATTATTAAAACTCAACGCAAGCGCCGTAAAGCGAGACATGGAGGAACGTCCCATATTCTTATGTGTAGGCGGTTCTTCGTCCACAAGCGGTACACAAGGGTTGGTATCACCCACGATCTGTCCGTCTTTTACACGCACAATACGGTTTGCGTATGCCTCGGCAAGCTCCGGGTTATGTGTAACCATAACGACCAAAAGGTCCATCGAAACTTCTTTCAGAAGCTCCATAAGCTGTAAGCTCGTTTCACTGTCGAGAGCACCCGTCGGTTCATCCGCTAAAAGAATATCCGGATTGTTAACAAGCGCGCGAGCGATCGCCACACGCTGCATCTGACCGCCGGACATCTGACTCGGACCTTTATGGATCTGTTCACCGAGACCGACCTTTCCAAGCGCTTCAATCGCTCTGCGGCGGCGCTCCGCATGGGAAATACCGGAAATCGTCAGCGCGAGCTCAACGTTCGCCAGAACAGTCTGATGCGGGATCAGATTATAACTTTGGAAAACAAAGCCGATCGTATGATTGCGGTAAGAGTCCCAGTCACGGTCAGAATAATTCTTGGTTGAAATACCGTTGATGATCAAATCACCGGAATCGTATCTGTCCAGGCCGCCGATCACATTCAGAAGTGTTGTCTTACCTGAACCACTTGGGCCCAAAATCGCTACAAATTCGTTATCTCTGAGCGTCAGTGAAACACCGTCCAGCGCAGTCTGTACCAGATCTCCCGTTACATATTTTTTTCGGATATCTTGAATCTGAAGCATATCCAGTCTCCTCAAAATAAAACTTAAACAGTATATAGTATAACACAAATTCCCTGTAAGAGATGAACAAACACAATAAAAATTTTTAATATTCTTTGAACGAAATTTTGTGCAAAAGAATGGCATACCCTGCCCAAAACACAAGGTATGCCTCTAATTCACAAATATTCTTTTAATCTGTATTTCCTGATATACAACGCCATGCTTTCGCTTCTGCTAAAAATCGATCGATCAGTGATTGCTTACCACTCGTATATCGTCCTCTGTCAAGTGCAAAACTATCAAGCAAACTGCGCTTTAATGCATCATACTCAAGTGCCTTTTCAGGATATGTATTCAGATAATCCCTGAAATTCACATAATTGACCCACTCTGTGCTTTTATAAATTACGACGTGGATATGGTGGGTTCTTGTATCTGCCTCAAAATCACCCATAACAAAAAGGTGCTGCCCGGGATGATCCTGACCGCGGTAAATCACGCCGCTTTCTTCCAGATCAGTTTTCAGCGCCAATATATCTTCAAACACACGAACACCTATCACAAGATCGATGATCGGTTTCGCACAAATTCCTTTAATTGATGTACTGCCTATATGCTGAATATCAACTGCAGCGGACCCGAGAATATCTTCGAGTATCTTAATCGTCTGCTCGGCATTTTCTTCCCAGAACACCTGATGCGGCTGCAATTCGACCGTACCGCGTTTTAACCCAAGTTCCATTTTCCTCACTCCTTACTTTTTATTATAGCATAAGTTTAAGGGTAAAGCTTTACATGGAATGGGATTTTCACCTAAAAGATCCTCATAGACGAGCAGCTCTTACTCAGCCATGATCTGCTTCAGCATATTGTAAGTCTCCGCAACGATTTCATCATAGCTTTCTCCTTTTCTTTTTGCGTAACCGCATTTATTATACATAGCCTCAAGTTCATAGAAAAACACATTACTGAAGGCTGCACCTGTGATGTTCTCCTGTATCTCGCGCCATTCTTTATAGGTTCTTTCATGCAAATTATACGTTCCGATATACGTTAGCGGATACGCTTCCTGCAGCAGATCCATGTGCACCGGCGTAGCGTCGTCACAGGTCAATTGGAAAACAGAGGAGGATTGCTGACTCTTCAAGCCGAAAATATAATCGAGTACATAAAAGGCTTTCTCCGGCTGATTGGTGTTGGCGTTGATCGCAGCGTATGTAAGTATCGTTGCCATTGCGCCGCCGTCATCGGAATACATCGGAACGATAGTAAACGGACCTTCCAAAGGCTGAAGTTCCGCATCGGTCTCCTCTGCCAAATGTTTCGGCTTCTCAGGCGGATAACCTCTCCACTTTACAAACCGTTCAAACCCATAACGAAGATAGACCTGGCAATTTTCCGGCAATTCCGGCCCGGTATCTTCGCTATAGAATCTGTCATGCTCCAGAGCGATCATTTCTTCGGTGCGCTTCAAAAGCTCCTCTTCGGTCAGGAGCAGCTTGTCGTTTTCGTAATCTGCGATTTTCCCCAGCGAGTTCAGCAGAAAAGGACCCATCAAGTTTATGTTCCCATTTTCGCAGAAAACATAAGCCGCATTGCGTAAATAGACTTCACCCTTCAGCATCTGCTCCCATGTCATTGTTTTCGAAGCCGTATGCTGTACTTCATCCCCGTTATAAAATGTTAACGGCATAGTGTATGATAAGGGCAGAATATATTGCTCACCATCATACTGTCCTGCGGACATAATCCCCGGCACCAGCTTGTCAAACTCCATGAACTCAGCATTTTCTATGTAGTCATTAAGCGGCAGAAAAGCACCATTCGCCATGTTCTTCTCTGGGACTATAAATAACGGCTCTATTTCGCTGTCGTTAGAACCCATAAGAAAGATATCGGGGCCTTCGCCGGACATGATCTCCGTACGCAGACGGGCAATCGTCGTTTCTCGCTCCGGATTCCCCTCCGGTGTATGTTCCGGGATATATTCGATCTCCAGTTCTATCGGGTCTAAGCTGTTCATTTGCAGATAAGACTTAAAATCTGCTTCAAACAGCGTCATTGCATGATGCTGGTCACCTTTGATCTTTTGATTCGCCCAAGCGGGATCATAGATTTCACGAAACGAACCGAGATCGACACAGATTTTCAGCGGACTCGCTTCTTTCCCGGCAGCACCGGTAAATGTAGACGTACTCGTCTCTCCCGCGGCACAACCGGTAAACATCATTATAAGTATCAGCACAGCAAGAATAAGACTGATCGGTTTATTCGCTTTGTGTTTCATTACTTGTCCTCCTAATCTTTTATCTTTCACCTTTTTGAGTTTCTTTCTGAATTTTGTGCTTACTCAAAGTAACTTCCAAAATAATCGCCGCAGCACCCAATAATAAACCGAGCACCGTGATAATAACGAAAACTGTCATGCTTAATTTCGCATGTTCGATAGCAGCCGCTGCAATTTCACTTCCTGCATCCGATAAACGGTTCAACTCACCGAAAAGTTCACCGAAAAATCGACCGTAATGCGGGAAGTCCGTGATGTGATACTGCGGCAGCATAGAGGTCGGAAGATTAATGAAGTGTAAAAGTAGCGGCGACAGCGCCAAAAGCCCACCTGCAACAGAACCGTTTACGATAAGCAGTTTCCTGTTCTTTAAGTAATCACGGGATAACCAAAAACTCCATGCCCAAAGGATCACTGTAAAGATCATCATTGCGGCCAAAACACCGAGCAGCATGATATTGTTCATAAAAGCTCGGAGGTCACCGAGACTGTAGAAGCTGCTTGTATGCGGCTCATACCATTCGGAATCTTCTTTTTCAACTATAACCATGGAGCGTGCGCGGTCTTCCATAAACGGAGCATTCGACTTAGGTGCACAGACAACCATCGACATATCCGTTTTCACTTCAACTGACATATTATTATCTTTCAGCTCATATTCCGGAATGCCTTCCCGAAATACTGCGATCCAGTTATCAGCTTCAGTAAGAAAAGGATTCTCCGGCTTTCTGACCTCTTCGCCGACACGTAGAGTACGCGATGCGTACTGAATAAATTCACCGTCAGACTGGTCAAAACGAACCTTACCGTCAATGATGAAATAGCTTGACTGATCTACTTCCCAAACGCGCACACCGGGTTCCCACCCCTGACCGTTACGGGTACTGTAGATGTGCATACCCATATCGTCATAGGACAGCGAATCCGCGGGGATCTCCTTATTTACATCCTTTGGATTCGTCGAAGTCATGCTGACAAACGGCATCATCCACTCCTCAATTCGGATTGAAAGGAAGGTGCTGAGCGTGATCATCCAGAAAATCAAAATGAATATAAACAGAACTCTACGTTTCATAAATCACCATTCCTTTCTCGTTATTTTATTTCAGCTAATACAATACCTTCAACCAATTCCTTGTTAAACAGCGTAAACAGGAACAGCGCCGGGATAACGACGAGAATGCAGCACACCATCTGAATGGACGGGTCTGCCGGCGGCGTATATGCGAGCGCTACGGAAATCGGGTACTGCATGAACTCCTTGAGGTACGCGACCGGCTGCTCGACCATATTCCAGGCGTCGAGGAACGAAAGCAGCAGCACGCAGACGAGTCCGCTCTTATTCATCGGTACCGCAATGAGTGCAATGATCTTTGGTACACCGCAGCCGTCGATCATGGCGGCATCGATTACGGAATCGGAGATCGATTTAAAACTCTGCGTCAGGATAAATGTACCAAGCGGAACAAAGATGCTGGGCAAAATCAGCGCAGCGTATGTATCGAGCAACCCGAGGTTATTCAGCATTATAAAGTTTGGAACCAGTGTAACCTGTACCGGCAGCGTCATGAGAATCATAAGTAAGAAGAACAGTGTATCTCTTCCCTTAAATTTATATCTGCCAAATCCGTAGCCCGCCATAACGGAAACTAAGAGCTGCCCCGCAGCAATTGCGACTGACATGCCCATGCTCTTCCAAAAACGGAAAAGGAATTTCGGAGAACCAAGGAAAACATCGTAATAAGACTGGAACGTAACCTTTTCAAAAACGACAAAGCTTCTGAAAAAGATATACGCGAACGGCAGAATACAGATCACGACGAGGATGAGTGCGAAAGCGCCTGTAAAGATATTTCTGAACTTAAACTTTTTCATTCACGGAACGCCTCCTTTCTACGGATGAACACATAGAAGAGACCGAAGAACACAACGATGATGACGAGCAACAGCACGGAAGCAACCGAAAGCTTCGGGTAGTTTAAGTTATTGAAGCTGTTATTAATAAAATGCTGCAGCATGTAAAGCTCACTCGAAGGGTGCTCACCGCCGATGAGGAAGATCTCTCTGAAACACTTAAATGCATTGATCACAGCGAAGATCAGCGCAAAGAACACCGAATACCACATCTGCGGGGTGGTGATATAGATAAACTTCTGCCATCCGGAAGCACCGTCCAGGTCTGCCGACTCAAACTGATCTTCCGGAATCGTGACAAGACCGGCAAGAAGCAGGATAACACTGTAGCCGGTGCTCTTCCACAGATACATAAGGATCATGACCCAAAATGCATTCTGTCCCGAAAGCCATTCCTGTACGGGAAAACCAAGCTTCATCATGAGCTCGTTCAGAAGTCCCATCTCACTGCAGAGTAGATTTATAAGCAGCACCGTGCCTGCGACCGGCATGATGTACGGGAACAGAAACACGGACTTTAAAAGCTTATGCTTTTCTGCCTGCTGCTGCATGAGAAGAGCGATGATATACGCCAAACACATGATAAGCGGCAGACCGACTAAGAGGAATTTCATGGAGTTTCCGAACGCTAACATAAATTCCTCATTGCCGATAACCTTAATGTAGTTCTCAAGCCCCAAAAACTGTGCTGAGCGTCCGCTGCCGCGCATGAACGAGTACCGCAGCACAAGGGCAAACGGTATCACCGTAAAGAGCAGACAGCCCGCTATAAGCGGTGCTATGAGTACATAGGCATGCCAGGTTTTTCGCATTTTCATTCCTCCTTAAATTCAAAATATACAGATACCTCTATCACATTTTTGCGGCAAACAAAAAGAATAGAGTCTTCAATAAATTTCCTTTATTACCGACACAACTTCACTTGTTAGAACGCTGTGTGTTTACTCTCTATAAACTTCCATCTTCAGTCTACACGAAACCGACGAATTTGTCAATAAAAAAATCGGTTCGAATTTCTCCGAACCGAGCTTTTTTTAATTTTATTCTGCTGTGGGATGATCTTTCTGAATGATGAAGAACAACAGAAGTGCACCAACAGCCGAAACGGCTGTGCCGATCACAAGCATAAAATCGACACCCTTAAGATCCAGGAACACACCGCCCAAAACGCTGCCGATGACAGCCGCGGAAACCTGAGCCATATCCACAAGGCTCTGTCCCTTGACCTTATCTTTCGAGGCGATCATGCGGTTTACATAGTACACACAAGCCGGGATCAGCATAGCGTAAGCGAAAAACTGCAATGCCTGTGCAAAATAGAACCATCCGAGATTCGGTGCCATAAACGTGATCAGCGATTTTACAGCCATTGCCACGGCACTCATCTTAAGAATGTTCGAAACACTGCCAACTTTTTTCAGAATAAACGGAAAAAGCGCCATTGCCGGCAGCTCTAAAAATCCGCCGATCGCAGAAGCGATTCCCATTTCTGAACCGGAGCCGCCGCGGCTTGTAACGATCTGGATCGTAAAGCTGTTGATAAAGATATGAGAGAGGTAGATGAGAACAAGACAAACCGCAAAGCCGACGAACCGCCCGTTATTTCGAATAAATTCCGGGAGAGAGGCCGGTGCTTCCGCAGCTTTCTCTTTAACCGCACGAGTAGCCGGTCTCGGAAAAGCGAGAACCACCGCGATAGCTGCAACGGCACCGACGGTACAGATAGGTATGATAACATCCGCACCGACACGGTCGGTCATACGACCGATGATCATGGATGCAACAGCAAACGAAAAAGATCCGAAACCGCGTGCCAGGCTGAAATTCAGTTTGCCGCCCGCCTGCACCTGTTCCGAAGAAAGGCTTGTAAGCAGCGAGTTTTGCATACGGGTCAAGGTACTGAGCAGTACACAAAGAACTGCCGTAGGCAGAAAGATATCCGGTATCAGCATAAGTATGAGGCTGAACGCAGCCGTCAGCAGAAGAAGGAGCGAGATCAGTCGGTTCAGCGTCAGTTTTTGGGATTTGTCCGCAAACGCTGCAACGAACGGCTGCAGCAAAATGGTCAGGCAGCTTGCTATCGCCAAAGTTACACCGATTTCCGTGTTTGTAAAGCCGCGCGACTGTAAAAGCGGCGTGGTATACGTCAATGTACAGCATCCGCTGATCCAGAATACGCTTTGAATCAACGCATAATGAGCTGTCAGGTTTTTCGTCTTCATAGCATCCTCCGAAAACTTAATGGGAACGCTTAAATTATATGACTGTTCCCTGCAGCATGTCAAGGCGCATGCACCTTGTTCTTTCCGGATATACGTGCTATAATTTCTTAAACGGAGGCGAGGGCATGAAAAACACAGACTACGGCAAATTGTACGGTAAGATTTTTAAGATATTGGGAGATTTAACACCGCTTCGCGTCGATTGCGGCCAGCTCTGCGGCGGTGCATGCTGCAAAGGCGACGCTGCTTGCGGTATGCGGCTTTTTCCGCATGAAGAGACCACCCTTTCGGTCATTACATCCGAAAGCGGCGGACGCCTTGCCGTTTGTGACGGCATCTGTAATCGAACACAGAGACCGCTTTCGTGCCGTATTTTCCCCTTCTTCCCGACGGTCGACGAGAAAGGCCGCGTCTTCGTAGAACCCGACCACCGTGCCGGCCGTCTGTGCCCGCTCATTCAGCACAGCGAAGATATCGCCTTTGACCCACGCTTTTTCCGCGCACTGAAAAGAGTGGGGCGCCTGCTTGCGGCTGACCCTGAGTGCAGAGAATTTCTCGCACAGATAACCGAAGAGATCGATCTGTACGGCACTTTTTTGTCGGACAAGAAAGATACCGAATAAAACACGGGAGCTCCGTTTTCGGGCTCCCGTGTTTTTTCTTATTTCTTTTGGTCGTTCACTGAGTTTTTTTCGCATAGCTTTCACGAATCTCCGCACGCAAAGGCAAAACAGCCGACGGCGATACGGACAGCTCATCAATACGAAGCGAGAGAAAAAGCGGCAGGAGTTCCGGGTCTGCTGCAAGATCACCGCAAATGCCGACCCATATTCCGGCAGCATGCGCAGCTGTCGCCGCATGCTTTACCGCCTCAAGTACAGCCGGGTGATGCGGATCGAAAAACTTGCCGAGCGCATCGGATTGCCTGTCGCAGGCCAACATATACTGCGTCAAATCATTTGTACCGATCGAGAAGAAATCCGCTTCCTGTGCCAGTGTGCCGGCAATCAGAACAGACGCCGGTGTTTCGAGCATGATTCCAATTTCCGTGTCACCGTCAAACGGAATATTTTCGCGAGCAAGCTCTGTCATAACACTTTGACAGGCGCGTTTGCACTCTTTCACTTCCCAAACGGAGGTGATCATCGGAAACATAATTGCGATCTTTCCGTACACGGAAGCACGATACAGTGCCCGAAGCTGTGTGCGAAACAGTGACGGGTGGTTCAGACAGAGCCGAATACCGCGCACCCCAAGTGCAGGGTTTTCTTCCTTCGGTAAATTCAAATACGGCACCTGCTTATCCGCACCGATATCCAGTGTGCGAAATATCACTTGTCCGCCGCGCATGGCTGCCGCGACCGTTCTGTACACCTCAAACTGTTCTTCTTCAGACGGAGCGTGCTGTGTACGCAGAAAGAGGAATTCCGAACGGAACAGCCCTATTCCTCTGCCGTCATTCTTCTGTACAGCGAGAAGATCTTCCGGCGAGCCGATATTGCAGCAAACCTCTATGCGATGTCCATCGAGCGTGATATCTTCCTTGCCGCGCACACTTTGCAGCAAGCTTTCCCTTTCGAGCAGCCTTTCCCGCTTTTCACGAAACGCCGCGCAGGTGACTTTGTCCGGCTCAACAGCCAACACGCCGGACTCCCCGTCCATATAGACTTCCTTTCCGGCATAGTTTTCCGTGAGAGTATCCCCTGCTGCGCAGATCGCCGGTATGCCGAGTGTACGGGCCAATATGGCGGTATGCGAGTTTTCAGACCCGCGCCGCATAACGAAACCGAGCAGCTTTGACCGGTCAAACTGTATTGTTTCCGACGGCGAAAGATCATCGGCACAGACTATACACGGTGTGTGGATCATACACGCTTCCGGATCCTTCCCCAGAAGATTATCTATAATACGGTGCGTGATATCCTGGATATCTGCCGCACGTTCCTGCATATACGGATCACCCGTTTCCTGCAGCATAGAAGCGAACTGCTTTCCGGCCTCATTCACCGCAAATTCTGCGTTATCCGCTCTGTCTATACGCGCAAGGACAGCCTGCGTAAAATCCTCATCCGCTATAAGCATGGCATGTGTTTCGAAAAGAGCTGCCGCATCCTCCGCATTTTCTCTGCATTTCTCAGAAAGCACTTGCAGCTGCTCCTGTGACTTTACCTGTGCCGCAAAAAAGCGTTCCCTTTCAACCGACAAGTTTTTGGCCTCATATTGCGGCACTGCGGAATCGCATCTTCGAAAAAAGTGCAGCCTGCCGTGTGCGATACCCTCGGAAACACCTTTCCCCTGAAATGTGACCATAACATGTCTCCTTACAGATGTGTTTCGAAAAAAGCTTTGAGTGCTTTTATCGCCTCTTCTTCATCCGATCCTTCCGCACATACCGTGACCGTATCTCCCTGTTTTATCCCCATGGACATCAGCAGCATGAGCTGTGTCAGCTTTCTTGTCTGTCCCGCCCTTGTCAGCGTGCAAACGGACGAAAACCGCTTCGCCTCTTTCGAGAGCAGACCTGCCGGTCTGGCATGAATACCCAGGGGATCCTGAATCGTATATTCAAACTGTTTCATAAATGAACCTCCGTTATCAGATCATGAATTTCAGGCACGAAGCTGAAGAACATCTTCTCCTGCGTTGACATTGCCGCTTCTCAGTATTTCGACTTTTGAAAAAGATGCACTGTTGCAGATAACCATCGGCGTCACGGTCTTATAGCCTGCATTTCGAATCGACTCCACGTCAAACAAAATGAGCAGATCACCCTTTCTCACGCGCTGCCCTTCCTTGACCTGCGGCTCAAAGTACCGGCCGTTCAGTTCAATGGTATCTATGCCGATGTGCAGCAAAAGCTCCGCACCGCCGTCTGCCGTAATGCTGATCGCATGGCCGGACGAGAAGACCGACTCCACCGTACCGTTTACCGGAGAAAACAGTTTGCCTTCCACCGGCTCCACCGCAATACCCGTGCCGAGTGCTCCCGTAGAAAATGCTTCATCGGGTACTTCTTCAAGTGCTGTGATCGTACCGCTCATGTGTGCACCGAGTACAGCAGACTTTACCGATGGAGCTTCTTTTTCTTCAGATACTTCCATGCTTTGTGCGTCGGGAGATTCCATATAATCCACTAAATTGGATTTGATCACCGCGACCTGCGGCCCGTAAATGATCTGTATCCCGTTGCCCTTGCGGATCACACCGGATGCACCCGATGCTTTGAGATCATCCTCCGATACTTTATCCGCATCTGAAACCGTAACCCGCAGCCGGGTCGCACAGCAATCTATATCGGCGATATTACGCTTACCGCCGAGACCGCGGATAATTAGCCCGGAAGCAGCATCTGTTGTCTGCACCGCATCCGGCTTAGCTCCGGTTTTCGCTTTATAGTCCGCACGCGTATACAGTCTTGTTTCTTCACCGTCTGCTTCCCGTCCCGGTGTTTTTAGGTTAAACCGACGAATCAGGAACGTAAAGGTGAAATAGTAAAGGAAGAAATAGACCACACCAACGAAAACGATCCAAATCCAGTTTGTTTTCGCGTTACCCTGCAGAATACCGAACAATGTCAGATCGATGATACCGCCCGAAAATGTCATACCGACACCGACACGCAGAATGTGCATGAGCATATAGGAAAGGCCGGCATAGACACAGTGTACCGCATACATGAGCGGTGCAACGAACAGAAAAGTAAACTCGATCGGCTCGGTAATACCTGTGAGCATGGAAGTCAGCGCTGCGGAGAGCAACAGACCGCCCACAAGCTTCTTTTTCTCGGTTCTTGCACAGCGATACATGGCAAGTGCTGCACCGGGCAGACCGAAGATCATAAACGGGAATTTACCGGACATAAATCGCGTTGCGGAAACCGAGAACACTTCAGTCTCGCGGGAAGCGAGCTCCGCAAAAAAGATATTCTGCGCGCCCTGTACGACCGCACCGTCGATAATAGCTGTGCCGCCGACAGCCGTCTGCCAGAACGGCATATAGAATACATGGTGCAGACCGAACGGAATGAGCGCACGCTCGATAATACCGTACACCCATGTCCCGGCATACCCGGACCGAATAACAAGACCGCCAAGCTGTGCAATCCCGTTCTGCACAAGCGGCCACACATAGAACAGAACGACGCCTACGATAAGGTAGACCGCTGTGGAAATAATCGGCACAAAACGCGTGCCGCCAAAAAAGGAGAGCACCTGCGGCAGGTTGATCTTATAAAACCGGTTGTGCAGTGCTGCAACACCCAACCCGACTATGATACCGCCGAATACGCCCATCTGTAATGTAGTGATGCCGAGGCTTTCCGTCACGGCATTTTCTGCCATGGCTTCTGCACCGCCCGCTGCACGGATCATCGCACTGATCGCCGTGTTCATGACAAGATAAGCGATCGCACCGGAAAGGGCTGCGACCTCCTTTTCCTTTTTTGCCATGCCAATGGCAACACCCATCGCAAACAGCAGCGGTAAATTGTTGAATACGGCACTGCCGCACTGATTCATGATATCCAGCACCGTATAGAGCAGACTGCCCGGATAAATAATACCTGTCAGTCCGTACGTCTCGAGCATGGTCTGATTTGTAAACGAGCCGCCCACACCAAGCAGCAGTCCCGCCGCCGGCAGCAGTGCGATCGGCAGCATGAAAGACCGCCCTACGCGCTGCAAAACGCCGAAGATTTTATCCTTCATACGTATAACCTCCTGAAAACCGCCGTCAAACTCGAACGGCATCTCTATGACAGTTTATCCGAAACAACACAGCGCATACATGGCTTTTTGTTTTCTGAATTGACAAAACGGAAAATTAAGAGTATTGTTGAACCGGATTAACATCAAAGTTTTTGGTTATATATAAATTTATTTTGGGAGGCAACTCTATGTTTACGGATATGTTCGGAGAAATCCGATATAAGCTCGGGCTGCACATTCACACCACACGTTCCGATGGACAGGTATCTGCCGAAGAATCCGCACGTATTTACAAAGAAGCCGGTTTTGATGCGATCGCTATTACCGACCACTGGAAATATCACGGCGCGGATAACATCTCCGGTCTCATGATCCTTCCGGGCTGCGAGTATAACCTCGGTGCTTCCGATACTTCCGTGGACGTTATGCATATCGTCGGTGTCGGTATGGACACAGAACCCGCACTCTCAAAGCAAAACAGCCGTCAGGAAGTGATCGACGCGATCAACGCACACGGTGGTATTGCCATTTTGGCACATCCGGCATGGTCTTTGAACACACCGGAACACGCAGAAACTCTAAACGGATTTGCCGCAACCGAAATTTACAACACCGTATCCGATGCACACCAGAGCAGCCGACCGTATTCCGGTTATTTTGTCGACCTTCTCGCAAACCGCGGTACAGCTTATCCGCTCATCGCGACCGACGATACACATTATTACGACGGCTCGGATGAAACAAAATCCTACATTATGGTTAGGGCGAAAAGCGCGGAGAAAAACGATCTGCTCGACGCCATCCGCAGCGGTGATTTCTACGCCACACAGGGACCCGAGCTGCACATCCGCCGCGAGGACGATAAAATCGTTGCCGACTGCTCTCCCTGCGCGAAAATCGATTTTCTTTCAAATGCCGCATGGGGCCCCGACCGCATTACACGCGGCGAGAATCTCACACATGCCGAATATAAGATCAAACCGCACGACAAATGGGTGCGCGTTGAAGTGTGCGACAAAGACGGGCAGTACGCCTGGAGCAATGTACTCATGCTCAAATAAGCATACTGCTCTGTATAAAAAAATTGTAAAAGGCCGGGACGTATCCCCGGCCTTTTTTACATCTAACATCATGATTCTGCCCGGTTTCAATATTGACGAACACGATTTCGTTCCGTATAATTTTAGTATATAAACCGAGCAAATCGAATCTACAGAACAGCAATACAATATCCGAAATGCGAAAGGAGCGTATTTTATGAGCAGCAACCCGTTCCGTCTGGTGGGCGATAAGTTCATCATTGAAGATTACGACCGCAAGGCCGCATTTTCCAGCTTTCTTCCCGGCCTGGCCGGTGTAAAAGGTATCCCTGTATGGTCCTTCTACACCAATCGCGGTCAGGGCATCAACAGCTTCGGTATCCACAATAAAGCCAATGCTATGATGGAGTTCAACTCCGCCATCACAGGCTACGAAACCGCCAATCTCAAAGGCTTCCGCACTTTTGTCCGCAAGGACGGCGCGTATTTTGAGCCTTTCTGCAGCTATGATCCCGCAGCAAAGCGCCGTATGGAGATCGAAAAGAACGTACTGACCGTCTCCGAGGAAAGCCACGGTCTGCGTTTTACCGTGGAATACATGATCCTTCCGCACGAAAATATCGGTGCACTGGTACGTAAAGTCACTGTCGAAAATCTCGGTGCCGCCTGTGAACTTGAGATTCTCGACGGTATGCCGCAGATCATCATCTACGGTCTTACAAACAGCCTCTACAAAGAAATGTCCAACCTTTTCAAAAGCTGGGCGGATATCACCAATATAGAAAACAACGCACCGGTCTTCAAGATGCGTGCTTCCGGTGATGACTCTGCCGAAGTTTCCGAGATAGAAGGCGGTTATTTCTACTGTGTCGTCGCAGACGGCAAGCTGCAGCCGATCGTATACGATAAGAGCGTCATCTTCTCGTATAACAGTTCCCTGCAGTGGCCCGTTACCTTTATGGAAAAGGGTCTCGATGCAGTTCTCGAGCAGGAGCAGTGCTTCGCAAATAAGGTTCCCTGCGCATTCGCTTCCGTAAAGCAGACACTCGGCGAAAACGAAAAACTTACTTTTGAAGCTTACGCCGGTTTCGCACCGTCCATTGAACTTTTGAATAAAAAGACTGCGGGCTTCTGTGCTGAAGGTTATGCCGAAGAAAAGCTTGCCGATGCACGTTCTCTCGTGAAGAACTTTACGGACGATGTCTGGACAAAGTCTTCCGACCCGCTGTTCGACAAATACGTTGAGCAGTGTTATCTCGATAATTTCCTGCGCGGCGGCTATCCGTTTGTCATCGGCAGCGGAGAAAACAAAAAAGTTATTCACCTGTTCAGCCGTAAGCACGGTGACCCCGAGCGCGACTACAACTTCTTCTCCATTGCGGGTGAATATTACTCGCAGGGCAACGGCAACTATCGCGATGTCTGCCAGAACCGCCGCAACGACGTATTCTTCACACCGGAACTCGGCGATCTCAATGTGCACCAGTTCTATAACCTCGTCCAGATGGATGGCTATAATCCGCTTGAGATCCGCCCGAACACCTTTGTGATCGGCGAAAACAAATCTGCGGATGCCCAGGTTGTTTTGAAAAATTATGTTCCGGATCAGACCGATGTACTTTCAAAGGTGATTTCCGTACCGTTCACACCCGGTCAGATATCCAACGCAATCGCCGCACATGACCTCACCGTTCAGGGCGACGAGGAAAAGCTTGTTGAAGAGCTTCTGATGCTCTCCGAGCAGCGCCAGGAAGCCGGCTTCGGCGAAGGTTACTGGTGTGACCACTGGGATTACAACCTCGATCTCATCGAAAACTATCTGCTGATCTATCCCGAAGACAAGGAACGCCTGCTCTTCGGTGACGACAGCTACCGTTATTATGACAGCGCCGGCGTCATCCGCCCGCGCAGCGACACCTATGTGCTGAGCCACGGCAAGGTTCGCCAGTACGGCTCCATGGAGCACTGCACCGAAAAGGAACAGCGCCCCGGATTTATCGCAAACGGCACAAACTGGTTGAAAGATTCTACAGGCAACGAAGTTACGACAACACTTTTCGGTAAGATGATGACGCTCGCAGTCAACAAATTTGCTCTGCTCGATTCCTGCGGTCTCGGTATTGAGATGGACGGCGGCAAGCCCGGCTGGAACGATGCAATGAACGGCCTTCCGGGTCTGTTCGGCAGCAGTATGCCGGAGACCATGGAGCTGAAGCGTATGGTCGATTTCATGCTGAACGCTGTACGTGAACAGCTCGCAAAGGGCAGCGATACAGGTCTTGTACTGTGCGAAGAGCTTGCCGCGTTTATGGGTGATATCAGCAAAGCCATGGATGAAGACCTCTCCGACTTTGATTACTGGGATAAGGTCGCTACGCTGCGCGAAGTTTTCCGTGAGAAGACAAAGTTCTCCGTCAGCGGCAAGAAAGCACTCGTTTCCTTCACGGAGATCGAACAGATCCTTACTTCCTATGCCGACAAGCTGCACACAGCCCTCGAAAAAGCACTCGAGATCGGCGGCGGCATCATGCCGACATACTTCACTTATGAAGCAGATGAATATGAAGTCGTTCGAAATGAGGACGGTACCGAACGCATCAGCCCCTACGGCCTGCCCAGCGTTAAGGTAACCCATTTCACACGAAATAACCTTCCCTTCTTCCTTGAAGGTCCGGCAAGAATGCTGGCAGCCACAAAGGAAGAAGACCGCGAATATGCAAAGGAAATGGCACGCCGCCTGAAAGAGACCGATGTTTACGATAAGAAGCTGAAGATGTATAAGACCTCCGCTTCCATCGAAGGTCTCTCCATGGAAAACGGCCGTGTACGTGCATTCACACCCGGCTGGCTCGAGCGAGAGAGCGTGTTCCTGCACATGGAGTATAAATACATCTACGGCCTTCTGAAAGCCGGTCTGTACGAGGAATTCTATGAAGCAGTCGGCGATGCACTGATCCCGTATCAGGATCCCGCAGTCTACGGACGCAGCATTCTCGAAAACTCTTCTTTCCTCGCATCCAGCGCTAACCCCGATCCGTCCGTGCACGGTCAAGGCTTTGTCGGCAGACTTTCCGGCTCCACGGTAGAAACCATTTCGATGTGGCTCGGCATGTTCCTCGGCAACGGCGGTTTCATCTTGGATGGCGGCGAAGTAAAGCTGCATCTTGAGCCGCTGCTCGCGGGCCATATGTTTGACGACAACGGCGACGCTTCCTTCATGCTCTGCGGCAAATGCCGTGTCACCTATCACAACCCGAAGAAGGCAAATACCTACGGTGCAGACGGCGTAAAGCCCGTTCGCATGCTCGTTCGTGCAGACGGCTGTGAGACCGCTGTGGATGGTGATAATCTGCCCGAAGCACTTTCTCTTGCTGTGCGTGCAGGTAAGGTCGACGCCATCGAAGTCTGGATGGAATAATAATTGCACATTATCTCCCACAGATTACAAAAACACGCAAAAAGGGGTCGGACAGCATCCGACCCCTTTCAATTACCTATAAGTCTGATATTTGCATAACTTGTCAGGTCTGTCGATACATCAAAAAAGAAAAACACATATTTACACCGTCACCGTAACGCGTTATACTGAGTATAAAGATTGGACGGAGGAACCGACTATGAAACTGACTTCTCACGAGCGTATTATGCGCATATTCAGAAATGAAGATATTGACCGTCCGGCACTGAAACTTTGGGGTGCCGGTTTCCCCGATGATCCGCAGCTGCATCCTGCATACCAGCCTGTCAGCGACTTGGCTTATGAAGTAAGCGATCTGTTCATCGGCGCCGGTTTCCGATTCAACATTTACGGCGGCATGGACCTTGAACAGCACCGGGAAGTCTGGCGTGAAGACACCGCTTACCCCACATGGAAGGATGAACACACGGTTCTGCACACCCCGAAGGGTGACCTGCACATGGTCGAGCGTGTTTCCACGGTCGGAGAACCCTCCTACACAACGGAATATATGATCAAAGAACCGGAGGACCTCGAAGCGCTTTTGTCTCTGCCGTACACCCCGTTCCCGATCGATACAAAAGACTATGATAGAAAAGTCGCAAAACTCGGAGACCGCGGCGTCGTCATGGCCGGTCTGGACAACGCAAGCTATGCTTTTCACCGCATGATGGGTTCGGAAACGCTTGCATTCTTCAGTGTGGATGAGCGCGAACTTCTGACAGAGGCGATCTCCGTCTATTCAAAGCGTCTCTACGACCACGCAAAAGCAATTTTGGATGCCGGTATCGTCGCACCGTTCTCCTGGGTCGGTCCGGAGCTTTTCATTCCGCCGCTGATGGGACCGAAAGATTTTGACGATTTTGTTTTTGCCTTTGATAAACCGCTATGTGATCTCATCCACGACCGCGGCGGTCACGTGTGGGTACACTGCCACGGCAAGACCGGCAAGTTCATCGATAAGTTCACCGATATGGGCGTGGATATTCTGAATCCCCTTGAACCGCCGAAGAACGGTGACATTCACCTTGCCGAAACGGTTAAGAAGCACGGCAGACAGATCGGTTTAGAGGGCAACATTGAAATTCAGGAACTTTTACAGGCTTCTCCCGAACGCGTAAAAATGCTGATCGACGAATGTGTTGAAGCCGGCAGTAAGAGCGGACGTTTTATCCTTTGTCCATCCGCAGGCTACATGGAATACCCGTTCCCGGAGCCGGGTTATATCGAAAACCTGCTCGTATATCTGCGCCACGGTCTGGAAACCGTAGAGAAATATCATTACTAAACAGCCATAACAAAAGGCTCTGCTGCATCTCCCGCAGCAGAGCCTTTGAATTTTACTCAGCCGATATCCACTTATAACCGCAGCCGCAGAGAAAATGCTCCACAGGCTGTGTTAAAACCGTTTTCAGGTGCTCACACAGCAACTGCACGCCGGGTTCCTCGGATGTACCGTGATGGATCACGACCATGGGCAGACCGCTGTCCGCAGAATACGGCGCTTGGATCCATGTGCGTACCGTATCATCGATCGCGATATACATATCTGCGCCGAACTCCATCACTTCGATCGGGTCACAGTAACAACCCGTACCTACGGCAACACTCGAAACCAAACGGTTCGGATCCCCGTAGAACTGCACGCCGTCCTGATGCAGCACCTTCAGCGCATTGGCAATGTTCTTCGCCGCCTGCAGTGCCGTCATTTCCGGCATGCGGTAAATGTTCAAATACAGCTCACTGCGTATAAGATCCTCATCGCCGAAGCCGAGCGCCTTGCCGAGGCCGAACGGAATACCGAAACCTTTCACCGCATCCAGTGCATCATGGCAGCGGATGATCACCATACCGTGATCGAGGATCCATTTTTTCTTTTCCTCCACCATTTTTTCGTAGGCTTCAAAGCCTGCGGTAAATCCGCGCCAGCGATAATATTTCGCGTACTCGCGCTGTGTGTTCTCTTCTTCAAGGTCGTGGTGTGCATAAAAAGTAGGCTCGTGGCAAATAAGCACATTCACACCCGCTTCGTAAGCTTCCTTGATCACCTCAAAGTACGGCATCCAGCATGTGCCGACTTTTTTTATTTCCGTATCCGGATTGCCTATGATGATCTTATCGACCGTATCTTTTTCTTCCACATATCCGCCGCACAGATTTCTCAGATAGAGAACAAGCTCGCCTGCCGTACGATACATAATCATTCCTCCGTTTATTTTACTGTATCCACTACCGGATAAACACTGAACGGCTCGTCATGAATATCACAGTACGGCCAGTATTCATGACGGTCATCGTCTTTTAAGAATAATTTACCGCCGTCTGCCGTGAACCATTCTTCCGGCTTCTCGGGATCAAATGCCACCTCAACCGGAGACGGTGCGCCCATAGCCGCATACAGAAGCGGGCCATACTCGAGTGCATAGCGTTCCTTATCCGGAATTCGTTCGCCGCCCGTATACCGTGTAACACGGAAATTAAACGGGAACTCGACTTCAAACACAGCACCCGAAGTCACTTCGGTATGTACATCGTAAAACGACTTTCCGTCTTCCGCAGCCCAGCGCGGCACACGCAGATGCAGTGTAAACGGACGCTCGGCTTTCGTCACTGTAAGCTTAATACTTCCGTTATCGGGCAGTCCGGTCTCACACCGCAGAGAGACACCGTTCGGCAGCTCCGCTTCGCTCGAAGCGTAGAGATCAACATACACATCGTTCTCGCTGTAGGAATAGAGGAACTGCGGGAGCAGACCGCAAAGACGTGTACCGAGAGCCGCACAGCAGGTCGCACGGTCAAGATAACGCCAGTCCTTTGTGCGTTCGAGGAAATTGAGGTAATGGAAGCCTGTGCTGTCCACCTGCGAAGCCAATAGCACGTTATAGATTGAATTTTCGATCTCATCTGCATAATGCGCGTTATCGGGATCGAGCCGGTGCATGCGCTGATTTAAGAGGATCCAGAAGTTTGTGGAACACAGCTCATTGTAATTGTGCTTCGGGCTGAGCCACAGGCAGCCCGGATAATACGTATCTCCCTCGCACATGGCGATGCCGCCGCCAACATGCTGCCACTTGTCCTCATACATCTGAAGTGCAGACTTTACCGCTTCTATGTATCGGTTTTCACCGGTCACACGGTAGAGGTCGAGATATCCCTCGAGCGTTGTCAGCAGTGTGGAATGCGGATGATTGCCCGGGTGCGCGTAGATCGCGCGGTGATCCTTTTCGATGAGCTGCCGCAGCCACCAAGCCTCTTCGTAATACTTCTGCGCCACTTCAATATCTTCCTCTTTGCCGCACGGCGCATCATACATACGGGTCGAGGCTAGAATGCCCTGAAAACCGAGGTTCATATCCTTAACGTACGGCAAAACCTCGCTGTGGTTAAAATGATCGGTCATTCTGCGCGCCATATGAAAAGCTTTCTCTTCTCCGGCATAACCGGCATCCAAAAGGCCGAAGGTCACCCATGCACGGGTATAGTTCGGGTACTCCTTCGTTTTGAAGGTCTCGCGGTCTATGGGCAGCAGGAAACCGTCCTCTTCCTGATCTTCGGAAAGCTCTGCGAGGATATCCCGCACCATGGCGCGCAGGGTCTCATCCTCGTGCCACAAGAGCGCCGTACCCGCACCCATCATAAACGTACCGGCAGTCTGCCCGTGCAGATTGTTCTCGAAATGGCCGTCACTGGCAGCATACGGCACACCGGGTGCCTTCTTTCCTGCATGCACGCGGTACCAGTACAGCATACGGTCTACATCGAATCCTTTCAGAAATTCGAGATTGTTTTCAAAGGCCTTTTTCAGTCTTCCGTCCGTCAGACGGACATTGCCCATCGGCACCTGTACCTTATAAGGTACTGCGTATTTTTCCATATAACTGCCTCCCCGCTGGATATTCTTAAGTTAAAGAAAACGGATCTGCCAGAATGCGATTGTCTGACGTTTCCATGTATAGGTAATGAACACATCCTGCCCTTCGGTCAATACTGCCGGGTAGGAAAATTCTTTATTCACGTTGTTTTCATCGCACGGCTGATGATCTAAAATCTGCGGCTCACTCCATGTTTCACCGTTGTCTTCAGAGACGGAAAATGCAATAGGCGTTCTTGCCGCCCAGTTTCCGCGCACCGGATTATAGACGAGCACCAGATTGCCGTTTTCCATGCGTACAACATCGATACCGCAGTTGTTGTTCGGAAGTCCTGTCTTCTTGGCTTCGCTCCACGTTCTGCCGTCGTCCTCGGAACAGCTTTCATAAATATCGCCCGTATTGCTGCGCAGAAGCATGTGTACCGTTCCGGTGTCATCCTGCCATAAAGTCGGCTGAATGATGCCGGCATCTTTATTTTCCGTGCGGTCTATCTGTATGTCCGCACTTCTCTCCCACGTCTTACAGCCATCCACAGAGCGGTCTACAAATGCATTCCAGCCGTTCAGTTCTGTAGAAGCCGGTGCCAATATCGTGCCGTCCGAAAGCCGAATACACTTATTCTTCACCGGACCTCTGCCGCCGATATCGCCCGGTACAGCTTCCTCTTCATCACTCCATGTTTCGCCGCCGTCGAAAGATTCCTTCACCATAGTCTGCCAGGTTGGAATCTCCTTGCCGACCTTGTAAAACAGCAGCAGGCGGTCTCCGTCCGCATACAAAACCGGATTCCAAAGCGGGATATCTTCCCGGTCTGCCACCTTAACGGGATCGCTCCATTTTCCGTCTTTCGGGCATTTCGAAAACCATATCGCCACGTTCGGTGCTTTTTCATAGTCTCCGCCAAACCACGCAGCGGCAAGTGCGCCGTCGGGCAGTATGCACAGTGTCGATGCATGGCACTGCTTAAACCACTCTTCCGGTGTAAAAATATGTTCATGACGTATGACCTGATAGCGCATCATCGTTCCCGCCCTTTCATCTGTCTGTTTTTATTATAGATTTATCTTTTATCTGCTGTCAACGCGAAAAACCGAATTTAATCATTTACAGCGAATTTTCAAGATGCTATACTTTGGGTAAATACTTTAGGATGTGAGCGCTTATGAATATTCGTGAAAATGTATTGGCGGTTCTGCGTAATGAACCGTATGAACGTCTTCCGGTTGTCGCTTTCGGCTATTGGGCTGAAACCGTGCAGAAATGGGCAGCAGAAGGCCATATCACACAGGAAGAGGCTGAAGACTATATAAAAAACGGCGACAATGGCGAAGGCGACCGCAGCATTATGAAAAAGCTGGGGTTCGATTTCAACTGGCAGTCCTGTATCGGTGCAAATGTTCTTCTGCATCCTTCTTTCGAGAAAAAGATCCTCGAAGAAAAGCCGGACGGCAGCCGTGTCATTCGAGACAGTCTCGGGCTCATCTGTCTCGAAAAGCCGGGCATCGTCAGCATCCCGTCCGAGATCGGCACCACGCTTACGGACAGAGACGCATGGGAAACGGAGTATCTCCCGCGTCTTAAGATGGCAGCGGAACGCATCCCGTATGAAGCACTCCGTAATGTACCGCCGCCCGAAGAGCGCGATATCCCAATCGGTCTGCACCTCGGCTCCCTCATGGGCAACATGCGCAACATGCTCGGTGTGGAACAGCTGAGCTATCTCTACGCGGACGACGAAGATCTGTATATCGAGATCATCGATACGCTGTGCGGTCTCTGTTACAGCTGTGCCGAAGAGATCCTTAAAACCGGCATTCAGTTTGACTTCGCACATTTTTGGGAAGATATCTGTTTTAAAAACGGCCCACTTGTTATCCCTTCCGTATTCGAAGAGCTGGTCGGCCCGTGGTATAAAAAGATCACCGACCTCGTACACGCGTACGGCATCGATATCGTATCGCTCGACTGCGACGGCTGCATCGATACGCTTTTACCGATTTGGCTCGAAAACGGCGTAAATACCATGTTCCCGATTGAGGTCGGCACATGGAACGCAAGCATCGCCCCGTGGCGCGAGAAATACGGCAAAACGCTTCTCGGTGTAGGCGGCATGAATAAAACCGTCTTTTCAAAAGACCGTGCAGCCATAGAAGCCGAAGTTGAAAGACTCAAGCCGCTCATCAAGCTCGGCGGTTATCTCCCCTGCCCCGACCACCGCATCGCGCCCGATGCAAAATTCGAGCTCGTACAGTATTACTGCGAACTGATGCACAAAATATAACTACGCAAAAGCCGGAAGAGGAAATTCCCCTTCCGGCTGATTTTTATTTTCAGATCAATCCAAATGAAATACCGGCTTTAAGTCCACACTGACCGGGCTGTTATCCGGATTTGTATCCATAATATCCGCCATAAAATCCCACCACTTACGGTTAATGGGTGTGTCGGCACTCTTCGCCCACAGTTCGGGATCGTCGATCTCGATATATCCGTACAGCACATTGGTCTCCTCATCGAGATAGATGCTGTAGTTGTGTCCGCCGTGCGCATGGATCATTTCCTTCATCTCCGGCCACAGCAGGTTATGACGGCGCTCGTATTCTTCTGCCATACCGGGGTACAGCTTCATCTTAAAACCTTTGAGAATCATACCTTACTCTCCTTATTTGCCAAACTCAGAGGCAGCTTTCTTCATCATTTCGCGGATGGGTAGACCGTACGGGCAGCGCGGTTCACACGCACCGCACTCTACACAGGCGGAAGCTGTAACCGGCATGGAATTGTAGCGGTCACGAGCCCAGCCTTCAAGGCCGTAGCGCAGCAGATAGCCTTCGAAAAGGAAAACACCCGGAATGTTGATGCCTACGGTGCACGGTGCGCAGTAGTTGCAGCGGCGGCAGAACTGTGTGCCGAGCTGTTCACGCACTTTCTTTACACCTTCGAACTCTTCTTCGGTGAGCGGTGCGGTATTTTCTACAGCAGCGAGGTTTTCTGCGATCTCCTTTTCTTCCGCCATACCCGGGATGATAACCGTAACATCGGGATTTGCAGCTATAAAACGCATAGCAAGCTTCGCGTCTTCGATCGCACCGCCGGCAAGCGGCTTCATATCAACAAAGCCGATGTTCTTTTCTGTGCAGGCCTTGATGAGATCTTCACCGTGTGTTTCAACGATATTGTACGGGAACATGATGGTCTCGACCCAATCAAGCTCCAGTGCCTTCTCAAAAACTTCTACGGAATGTGCGGTCAGACCGATGTGGCCGATCTTACCGGCTTCCTTTGCTTCAAACAGCGCTTCGAGTGCACCGCCTTCAGCGATAACCTGCTCGAGCTGCTCCACTGTCGGATTATGTACCTGATACAGCTCAATGTGATCAGTACGCAGATTCTTAAGGCTGGTTTCGATATCTGCAGCCATCGCATCCTTTGTTCGCGCCATGCTCTTTGTTGCCAGAACGAAATGCTCGCGGATACCCTCGAGCGCCTCGCCGAGATAGCTTTCGCTGACCGTATAGCCGCGTGCCGTATCGATATAGTTTACACCGGCTTCCATGAGTCTCTGCATCAGGACCTTTGTACCCGCTGCATCAATACGCTGGATCGGAATGCCGCCAAAACCCAGACGGGAGATCTTAAGACCGGTCTTACCCAATACTCTGTATTCCATAATCAATTCCTCCGTTTTTCGCCCTAATCGGCTGTGTGATTTCATTATACGATGCTTCTTTACGGAAATCAAGCTTCCTCAAAAAGCTCTGTGAGAAGTGCTTCGAGTGCAGACAGAAAGCGTACATCGTCCTCCTGTGTGCGCTTCTTCGGCCCTTTCATATGGTGTTTGGCGCGGCTCATACGTGCTTTTTTCGCCATGTGCCGCTCCGCTAAAAGGCGGTCGATATTCTCGTTCGTATACCGCATACCGCTTTGGTGCAGACCGTGCGCACCTTTTGAAAGGATCATAGCCGCAACGCCGTAATCCTGAGTTACAACGATATCGCCTTTTCTGCATTCCGCCGTCAGCGCAAAATCCACGGCATCCGCGCCGGCACCGATCGTTCGAACCGTACTGTAATCCGAGAACAGCACATGGTTCGTATCGCAGAACAGGATAACTTCCGCCTTATATCGCTTCGCCGTTTGCTCAATGAGCCTTACCACAGGACAAGCATCGGCATCTACCAAAATACGCATTGTCTCACCTCCAACTTCATTCTATCCGTATGTTTATAATTTGTCAAATCGTATACTACGGAAACCGATTGACTTTGCAAAACACACAACTTATAATGAATTCAGATTTATCGAAAAGGATATGAAAAAGATTTTTTAGAGAAAGGAAAGCTATTTATGGAAAACACAAACTTTGTTGACCTCTATACCGCAGAAGGCGAAAGCCTTACGGGCCAACCGTGGAACGTTTATCCCCGTCCGCAGATGCGCCGTGATTCATTTTTCTGCTTAAACGGAGAATGGGAATTTTCCGCTGCCGAAAAAGACCACGAAACAATTCGTGTGCCGTTCCCGCCGGAATCCATACTCTCCGGTATTCACCGCCGCTTAGGTCACCGCCCGCTGCTCACCTACAAGAAGAAATTCTCTTTGCCGGAAGGCTTTAACAAAGGCCGCGTTCTTCTGCATTTCGGCGCAGTTGACCAAAGCGCCAGTGTTTCCGTAAACGGCAAGGTCGTCGGCAAGCACCGCGGCGGCTACGAACCGTTCTGTTTCGATATTACGGACCATTTGAAAGAAGAAAACGAAATTACAGTCGTTGCGGCAGATGCACTCGACAGCTTTGTCTACCCCTACGGCAAGCAGTGCGAAAACCGCGGCGGTATGTGGTATACACCGGTCACCGGCATCTGGCAGACCGTATGGCTTGAAAGCGTACCGGAAACCTACATAAAATCTCTTCGCATTGAAACCGGCACCGATTTCGCAGAAATCACCGCAGAAGGTGTTACAGACGGCGAAGTTACGGTTTATGCGCCGGAAAGTGAGCTTACCCTCGACCTGAAAGACGGTATGGTGCGCATTGAACTTTCGAAGCCGCGCATGTGGTCTCCCGAAGACCCCTACCTCTACAAATTCACGGTAAATACAGGCGACGACGAAGTGGAGTCCTACTTCGCACTGCGCACACTCACAACCGAAGTAGTTGACGGCATTCAGCGCCTGTGCCTGAACGGCAAACCGTATTTCTTCCACGGTCTTTTGGACCAGGGCTACTGGAGCGACGGTCTTTTCCTGCCGGCAACGCCCGAGGGCTATGCGCAGGATATCCTCGCCATGAAAAAGCTCGGCTTCAACACCTTAAGAAAGCATATCAAAATCGAACCGGAGCAGTTCTATTACGACTGTGACCGCCTCGGCATGATCGTTTTCCAGGATATGGTCAATAACGGCGACTACAATTTTGTCCGCGACACAGCTATCCCCACAGCCGGTGTACGCACACTGCCCGATATCTTCATGCACACCGATAAGAAAACACGTCAGGTATTCGAGGAAAGCATGGAGAAAACCGTGCAGCAGCTCTACAATCATCCCTGCATTTGCTACTGGACGATTTTCAATGAAGGCTGGGGTCAGTTCTGCAGCGCAAAGATGTACGAGAAAATGAAAACACTCGATACCACCCGCTTCATCGATACGGCTTCCGGTTGGTTCGCAGGTGCACCGAGCGATGTTGTCAGCCCGCACATCTATTTTAAGCCCGTTAAGATCTCTCCCGCCAAGAAACCCGTGCTGCTTTCCGAATTCGGCGGCTATTCCTGCAAGGTAGAGGGCCACGCCTTTAACCTCGAGAAAACCTACGGCTACAAGAATTTTGACACAATGGCAGATTTTGAAAACGGCATTGAAAAGCTGTACCTTGAAGAGATCGTACCGGCTATCGAAAAAGGCCTTTGCGGTGCAATTCTCACACAGGTCTCCGATGTTGAGGACGAAGTAAACGGCCTT
>JAZNMV010000032.1:0-7133 GCA_045579885.1 Acutalibacteraceae bacterium
GGACTGGTACTCCATGGAAAGCTCGTCAGCCAAGCTGCGGTAAGCGGCGATGTCTTCGCTGTATTTCCAGCCGGTGAAAAATCCGTCAAAACCGATTTTTTTGAACAGGCGGATCTGCTCTTCATTCGAAAGCTTGAAAGAACCGCTTAGCGCTAAGCAAATTTTACGTTCTGACATATCATTCACTCCTTTTCTTTACTATAGCATATATTGATGCCGGCTACAATCCGAAATGAAAATATAAATCAAAATATCTTTTGACATGAAAAGATAAAATAATTAATGATAAACATTAAAAAATAGTTGACAAACATATATGTATGGCCTATAATAATCTTGAAAACAAGGACAAGCGAGGATAGGTTATGGAAAAAATCAGTAAGATCGCAAAAAATCTGGATATCGCAGTACGAACGGCAGATATTGTTTGTTCCGTATTTGTTTGGGTACTGCCGATTTGTGCAATACTGCTTCTTCTTTTCGGAGAAAATGTTGTTGCAGAGGGAACCTCAACCGTTACGCTTGGCATGCTTTGCTTTGAGTTTGCTGACGGACAGATAGAGTTCGAAACGGTGAAGATCCGTGTGATCGCAGGATTGCTGACCGTTGCACTGCTGCTTATTTTCGTCCGTCTTTTCATTCGTGTGATCCGCGATGTGATCGAACCGATGAAAGAGGGAAAACCGTTTGAAGCTTCGGTTTCAGATAAGCTGCGCAGACTCAGCTGGATCGCGCTGATCGGCGGCGGTGTGCTTTCCGTAGCGAAAATGGTTGGAGAGATGATATTATATCGCGCTTATGATCTCCAGAATGTATTTCTTAACGATAAAATCGTTTCCTGTACACCGGAATTTACTTTGGACATGAGCTTTCTGGTAGTATTTGCTGTGCTGTATCTTCTTTCCTATGTGTTCCGTTATGGCGAAGAGCTGCAGAAGCAAGCGGATGAAACGCTGTAAGGAGGAAATGAAATGCCTATTGTTTTACGGCTCGACCGCGTTATGGCGGACCGAAAAATTTCTCTGAATGAGCTTTCTGCCCGTGTAGGTGTTGCAAATGTGAACCTCTCAAAGCTAAAAACAGGAAAAGTCAGTGCGATTCGTTTTTCTACATTGGAAGCGATCTGTGATGTACTCGACTGTCAGCCCGGCGATATTCTTGAATATAAACGGGAAGAAAACGAATAAAGTTATGCAAACCAAAAGCCTTGATCCGCAAAATGGACCAAGGCTTTTCTGTTTGTAAAAATTACAAAGCACAGGGGAGAAGTCTGCGCTTTTTGCAGTAGTAGTAATTTCTGAAACCGAGTTCTTTGAGAAGCTTAAGTGTCTCGGGGAAGGCTCTGCCGATGTTTTCGGAAACGTGTGCGTCCGAACCGAGCGTAATGAGATAGCCGCCCATAGCTCGATACTTTTCGATGATCCACTCATCCGGCATATAATAACCGTTTTCACCGACCTTGCCGGAGGTGTTTACCTCCATCGCGATTGCATGGTCAATGATGAACTGCAAAATACGCTCGATCTTCGCTTCGTACGGATGAATATCAAAGTTTAGACTGTATTTTCCGTTGATATAACGAAGCGGGCAGGTGAGGTGGGCCATGATATCGCACGGCAGCTTCTCGAGTGTTTCGAGTACTTCATCGAAATACTTGTCCATAAAACCGGGAAGCTCTTCTGCGGGGATCGTCGTTAGGTCGATGAGAGAATACGGATCAGACCATTCTTTATAGCGCACAGCGTGTACGGAGCCGATGATCACATCGTAATCGTGGGCATGAAGAAGCTCATCTGCGTGAAACTCATCCCATACCATTTCGCCGATCTCGCAGCCGGTCAGAATTTCCACTTTGCCCTCAAAGCGCGTGGCTGTTTCATGTACTTCTTTCACGGAAGCTGCGATGCGCTGGGGGATCTCGCCGCTGAAATAATACTGCGTGTCGCTGTGGTCCGTCACTGCGAACATCTTCACACCGTTTTTGATCGCTTCCTCCGCAGTAGCGGCAATTGGAGCGCGGCTGTCGTGGGAGTTGTGGGAGTGCACGTGCATATCGCAGTAACCGCCGACGTTTGAAATCGGTTTGACCGTACCCGTAGTTTCTACAATGTCCGGCGCGTATTGCTCAAGAATTGCATCAAGACTTTCGTAGTCTTTGATGATCCATATACCGAGCTTTGCGGTTTGCTTAACGGCGGCGCAAAGCGCCTCGTCTGCAAACGGCACGGTTGCCCAGGAAGTCAGCGGAGACATGTAAGGCAGCCAGACCGTGAGACGGTCGGAAAACGGGGAGAGGCTTTGTAGTACATCTTCTGAAACCGGCCCGTCATAATGCAGCTCTGCTTTCGGAAAGCGCTCTGCATAAAACCGAAGGGTTTCTTCCTTTGTGGTCGTCAGAGCAAGGAGAGATTCATATTTTTCGATGAGTGCGTAAAGGACGTCGAGTGCATCCTTCGGGAATTTCTCAATTTTATTATCGAGCTTTACCTTGACGCCGCTTTTCTTTGCAAGCTCGAGTACATCTTCCAAAAGCGGAATGCGTTCTCCTTTAAATTTCAGAGAAAAGCCAATGCCGAAATCAAAGCGTAGGGCTTTATCATAGGTCATATCGGCAATGCACTGTGTATCATACAGAGGAGAGCCGTCAAAATTGCGGGCTGTTCGGTTCAGTGTGTCATCGTGCAGCACAACGATTTTGCGGTCCAGTGTGTAATTCGGGTCGAGCTCAATGTATTCGTAATTCTGCAGTACAGCTGTTTCGAATGCTGCCATCGTGTTTTCAGGACATTCGGTGGAAACACCGCGGTGTGCCTGCAGCTCAGGGTATGTAAGCATAAATTCCTCCGTTTTAGGGTACGGGAATGAAGGTCATGTTTTCACGGTCCATACGGTACAGGTCGATCTGCCCGCCGAAACCGTTCTCGTTTTTGAGCGGCTGTGCAATATAGAAGTAGCCGTCGCCGAGTGCGGCGATGCCTGTTGAGCCGTGCGGGAAGGTGGAGCCGACAACGGTATCCGTTGCACCTTTTAGGTCGGAAAGAGAAAGTGTGGAACCGACTTCACCAACACCCTTGAGTGGCTTTATGGTGGGCTGGCTCTTACAGTCGATAAAGAACATATCCGGGTTCGGAAACTGTGGTTTTTGACCCTTATAGACCGCAGCGAGCATCACTTCGGCTGCGGGGTCATATTCCAGGTTCTGAATACCGTATGTCGTGTTTCCGGTAAAAGCAAAGTGCTTGGCTGTCGGCTTTTCGGGACCACAGCGATGCATATTAAGCTGATTGATCGGCTGTGCGTATTTGTTCCAATCTGAAATATCGTACTGTAAAATGACCTGATGGTCGTTATCTTCACGTTCGGTATCGCCGTATACACCGTATGCAACATAGAGATCCTGCCGGTTTATATTATCGAATGCCGGGGCAAAGGTTGTACCGTCAATACCGCTGCAGCCGAAGCGATGCCCCTCTGCGGTGTAGTCATCGAAGACTTCTTTTAAGAACACAGCACGCATGACACCATCTGTTTCGGCATTCATATTCATGCGGGTGATCTTTTCAACATCGAAGCAGGTCATGTAGAAGCCGTCCTGCACATCATTCTCATAGCCGATATGCTTCATGATGCCTGTGCCGATGCTGTCGTGCTTAAATTCGAGCGAGCCATAGACATGGCCGTCTTCGTAGTTGTAGGCAATGCAGCCGAGATGGCCGACAAGACCGGTAACGGAACCAATGATATTGCCTTTAATATCTGCCTTTACAAGGCAGGTCGTAAAGGAAAAGTACATGTATTCGCGGGATTTATCGATTGCAATGCCTTGTAAGTGACCGCCCGCCTGTTCAGAGAAAACAGTGATAGAGCGAGGAAGCTGTTCTGTAATGGTCATAAAATTCACCTCTTGCGCTCATTATACTGCAAGCGAAAAGCGCTTTCAAGGATAAATACACAGTCTTTTTATAACAGGCGATGGAGTGCTTCCGGTGAATTGTTTTTTCGTCTTGAAGTTTCTGTTTTTATGAACTATAATGAAGAAAAAGTGAAACTTAGCGCAGCTTTTTGGCTGTTTTGTGAAAAAACGGAGGGCGCAGACGATGAAAGTTATGACGTTCAATACACAGCACTGTAAGAATTACCTGAAGCAGAAGATCGATTTTCAGATCATGGCGGATGTGATCAAAAATTCCGGTGCCGAAGTGATCGGACTGAACGAAATGCGCGGTAAGGGTGAGGACCCGGAATATGACCGTCAGACAGAGATTTTGTCCGAGCTGACCGGTATCGAGCACTATTATTTTGCGAAAGCCATTGATGTTCCAAATATGGGGCCGTACGGCAACGGTATTCTTTCGAAATCACCGATCGTCAGTGCGGAGACTGTGCCGATTCCCGACCCTGTACCGCAGGAGGGCTTCAGAAATTACGAGACACGCTGCGTTCTGAAAGTGAAGCTCGAAAATGGGCTTACCGTGCTTGTCACGCATTTCGGCTTAAATTCCGATGAGCAGAAAAATGCCGTGGAAACCGTACTCGGTATTTTGGAAGATGAAAAATGCGTTCTTATGGGTGATTTTAACGTAGAACCCGATAACGAAGTCCTGCTGCCCATTCGTGCATGCATGAAAGACACGGCAGAGCAATTTGACAGGGAGAAGCTAAGCTTTCCCTCTGACCTGCCCGACAGGAAGATCGACTTTGTATTCGTGACGCCGGATGTTGAAGTAATCACAGCGGATATTCCGGAAATCGTGGCTTCCGACCACAGACCGCATACGGCGGAGATATGTTTCTGACCGTACACTGAACAGCTCGACATGTACAAGCTCGAAATATAAAGAGAGGAAAGCACTATGAAGGATATTTTGGCCGTTTTTCCGGCAAAAGAAATAGAAGATATTATCCGTGAAGCATCGAAGATCATGCTGGAAGCAGACAAGCACCGCATGCACGTAGAGAAAAAAGAGGGTGCCGCAAACTTCGTTACGGAATACGATGTTAAGGTGCAGCGATTTTTGCAGGAGAAATTCAGTGCATTGATTCCCGGCTGCAGCTTTTTAGCTGAAGAAGAGGGTGAGAGTGAGAATCCGCTCGGTGAGGGTTATACCTTTGTCATTGATCCTATCGACGGCACAACGAATTTCATGTTCGGTCGGCGCGCATCCTGCATCTGCGTCGGTGTATTCTATAATAAACAGCGGATATACGGTGCGGTCTATGACCCGTATACAGACCGTTTCTTCAGCGCGAAGGCGGGGCAGGGCGCATACTGCAACGGCAAACGGATCTTTACGGCAGACCGAGATCCGTCTTTCGGCATTGTGTATGTCGGCTCAGCACCGTACGACAGAGAAAAACTGGGGCGTGTTGTTGCGGAAACCGCATATGAGCTTCTCATGCGATTTGCCGATCTGCGCCGTACCGGCTCCGCGGCTTTGGAAATCTGCAGTGTTGCCTGCGGTGAAGCCGATGTATACTGTGAGCCGATCCTGTCGCCCTGGGATCATGCCGCTGCAGGTCTTATTTTAACGGAAGCCGGTGGTGTGATGAGCGATTATCACGGCGAGCCTCTACAGTATACCGCAAGAAGCTCAGTGATCGCTTCTACGAAAGCCTCGTATGAGACAGCACTCAGCGTTCTGAAGGAGATGATCTGATGCAGACCTACCGAGTCATGAGCAACAACATCTGGCGCTGCGATGAGAATAATGAAATATGGGAAGCAATGGGCGCGGATTGCTCGGCGGAAGCTCGTGTAGAAGGGCTTTTCCGTGTCTACCAAGAAAAGCTGCCCGATATTCTCGGTTTACAGGAGTGCAGCCCGTATATGGCGGATCTTTTGATGCGCCGTTTTTCAGAAAAACATATGCCGTACACACTCATTTGGGGTAAGGATACGCCGATCATTTACCGCACGGATAAGTTTGAACTTGTACATACGGAGTTTTGCATTTTTCCCGAGATGATCCCCGGCCTTCCGGGCTGTTTTAATAACAGCCTGACAAAGTCGTACTGCATAGCAGTTCTGCGCGAAAAGACTGGCAGTAAGAAACTCATTTTTGCGACGACCCATCTCTGGTGGAAATCAAGCGACCCCATTTCGAAGAGTTATCAGCTCTTTTCCGATGCGGCACGTGCACACCAAATGACAAGCCTGATCGAGCGGCTTAACGTACTCGAAAAGACATACAACTGCCCGGTGATCGTAGTCGGTGATATGAATGCGGTGTACAGTTCGAACGCCGTGCAGGCTGCGCTGAAACGCGGTTTCAGCCATGCGCACGATGAAGCCAAAGAGTACGCCGATGAAACGTACGGTATGCACTACTGCTATCCGGACGGCTTCGACACCGCACCGTATGCGGGGGGATTCTACGATTCTATCGACCATATTCTGGTGCGCGGCAATTGTTCTGTACAGCGGTTCGAGCGGTATGCACCTGACTACTACATGCCGGTATCGGATCATTTCCCGGTGTGGATCGACATGGAATTTTAAAACGGAGGGAAAATCATGCTGAAAACAGCTCCGGCGGTATTTGCAGCTGCCGATACATATCAGATCATGGTTGAAACGAAGCGGGAAGCGCTTTTCTGGGTGAAGGTAGGCGATGAGGAATATTTTGATGAATCCAACGGCATCATGAATTCCCTTCTTGATATTCACCGCGTAAAAGTGCCCATGGAGGAACTGAACCGCGTCAAAGAATACACAGTGTATGTCCGTCCCATCGTTGAACGCAAGCCGTATTTCACGGAAACAGCGGAAGTGTGGGAAAGAACATACGCATTTCGTCCGGTGCCGGAGGAGAATATCCGTGCATACCATATTTCCGATGCACATAACCGTGTGTCGCAGCCTGTTCAGGCGGCGAGAGCTTTCGGCGACATTGATCTGCTCATTTTAAACGGCGATGTGATCGACCACAGCGGCGATCCGTCGAAGTTCTCCAATGTCTATGAGATATGTTCCATTCTGACCGGCGGCGCGATCCCTGTTGTATTCTCGCGCGGCAACCACGATATGCGCGGCAGATATGCAGAACGCTTCGCAGAGTATACTCCAAATCATCTCGGCAATACGTATTATACGTTCCGACTCGGCAGTATTTGGGGATTACTCGTCGATTGCG
>JAZNMV010000033.1:0-2213 GCA_045579885.1 Acutalibacteraceae bacterium
GATAAGGACAGCATGAAGCACCGTCCGGAACTGTTCGGTGAAGAAGAATTTGTCTTCGAATAATTGATTTTTATCCCGCCGGGTTACGGAAAGTTTCCGTGATCCGGCGGCTTTTTGTAAGAAAAACGCACTTCTTTGAAATTCGTGCTTTTGTGATTGAAAATCCTGCCGTTATAGGGGTGAATACTTGCGTTTTTCTATTTGATGTGATACGATTAATACAAATAACAGAACTTTTGGAAGGACGATGTACGCATGAAAATGTCATTTCGCTGGTATGGCAGCGACGATAAAGTAACTCTGCAGAATATCCGTCAGATCCCCGGTATGGAAGCGATCGTAACCGCTGTTTACGATGTTCCGGTCGGTGAAGTATGGAGCCGTGAAAGCATTCAGGGCCTCAAGAAGCAGGTAGAGGATGCTGGTCTCCTGTTCGAAGTTATCGAAAGCGTTCCGGTTCACGAGGATATTAAGCTCGGTAAGCCGACCCGTGACCGCTACATTGAAAACTACTGCGAAAATATCCGCCGTCTGGGCGAGGCAGGCATCAAGTGCATCTGCTATAACTTCATGCCTGTTTTCGACTGGACTCGTACACAGCTCGATCATCCGCTTCCGGACGGCTCCACAAGCCTTGTCTACTATCAGGAGCAGGTTGAGGCTGTTGACCCGCTGAAGAGCGACAGCGACCTGACCCTGCCGGGCTGGGATGCAAGCTACACCAGAGAAGAGCTTAAGAATGTTGTTGCGGAATACAATGCAATGACAGAGGATGATCTGTGGAATAACCTGCAGTATTTCCTCGAGAAGATTATTCCGGTAGCAGCTGAATGCGATATCAACATGGCGATCCATGAGGATGACCCGTGCTGGAGCATTTTCGGTCTGCCGAGAATCATCACCTGCGAAGAGAATCTCGACCGCTTCCTGAAGCTCGTAGATGATCCGCATAACGGCATAACACTCTGCACCGGTTCTCTCGGCTGCAGCGCACAGAACGATGTTGTTCATATGGCTGCCAAATATGCTGCAATGGGCCGCATTCACTTTGTACATGCCCGCAACGTTGCTGTTCTTGAGAACGGCTTCGAAGAGCGTGCACACCTTTCTTCCTGCGGTTCCCTCGATATGTACTCTATCCTGAATGCCCTTGCAAAGAATGGCTTCAACGGTTACATTCGTCCGGACCACGGCAGAATGATCTGGGGTGAGACAGGCCGCGCAGGCTACGGTCTCTACGACCGCGCACTCGGTGCTACATACCTCAACGGTCTGTGGGAAGCGATCACCAAGCGCAGTTCCAATTCCGAAAGATAAAAAACAAAAACCTCCTGCCGATGCACTTCGGCAGGAGGTTAATTTTTTCCATTTTGTGGCTTTTTTGCACGGAATGCCGGGAAAATCAATCGGTCTTCATGCGTTCACGGATCACGTTGTCGATCTTTTCCATGAGTTCGGGCAGATCGATATCGTCGGTGTACTTGATCAGCGAATCGACAAGGTCGGGAATATCGCTGGGGCGGTACAGCTCCGCGGAGGTGATCTGGATGGCGTGGTACTCGTTGTGTGTCACGGTGGGGGCAAAAGCTCGGGCCTGATGCTTACCGTGTCCGCGTCCGCTGACAGCAACAATGTACTCCTTTGCCAAAAGATCGTTGATCAGCACATGGTACGAGCTTCTGGAAAAAGCCGGGCCGTCCGGGTGCTTTTCAATGATCGCCATGATCTCCGGGCCACAAAGAGGGCGCTCGGAACGCCACAGGATCTGCATGATGGCAAGTTCCGCTCTGGTGAGGTGAACTTGCTTTTCTTTTTTGGCTGCCACGGGTATACTCCTTTCTGTTGCACTAACTTTTCTATTTTTTAGTTTATCGGGAATAGGTGAAAATGTCAAGGTATTCACGAAAATTCTGCACAAATCCTAAAAAAAGCGTGCGTTTTTGCCAAAAAACAGAGAAAAAGGCCGAGCGGTAGAGATTATATCTCAACCCGCTCAGCCTTTTTAGTTTTTACATATAAAGGGGAATTAACCGTTCTTCTTCAGGTATTCCAGATTCTTTTTGATCAGTTCACAGCGCTGGAGGACACAGTCAGCGGAACGCAGCGGATCGGCCGGTGTGCCGAATGCGTAGTCGAGAAGCTGCTCGATGCTGGTTTCCGCAACATGCATGCGTGTATCGGAAGAAGCGTAGTAAACGTAAACCTTGCCGTCG
>JAZNMV010000034.1:0-5116 GCA_045579885.1 Acutalibacteraceae bacterium
GGTATTAAAATGACGAAGCGAATGATCGAAAACAGAGATTTTTCCTGTTTCGATATGATCATGAACAATATTCCGTGTTTGGTTCTGACCTGTCTGACGCTTCTTTCCAATTTAGCGATGGTCGTGACCTGTGCGATCAGCCGTGCACCCGATATGGCTGCCGGTTTGGTCTCCATGGTGACCGGTATTCTGTTTGCATCGTGTACACTGTGGTTTGTCGGCGGTTTGACCTGTGTGACACAGCGTCGGTATATTCATGCATCCAAAGGAAAAATGTTCCTGGGCGTTCTTACATTTCCTTTATTTATTTTCACATTTGCTCTTTCCATGCTTGCGGCGATTTTCGGCCGTGTAGAGTGGAAGCCGATTCGGCATACAGTGGCACTCAGTGCGGAAGAACTCCGCAGCCTTCACGCGAAAAAATAATGAAAAGACCTAAAGAAAAGAGGCACTGCGTCAGGCAGTGCCTCTTTATTTTTAGGTCTTTTCATTTTACGGTGTACCGTATTTGTGATAAAGATGGAGAGGAACAGCAGACCAGCCGTGGCAAAGGCTTCCGGCATTGCTGAAATCGCTTTGGCCCACTGCGGTTTCCCAGAATGTAGTGGCACCCTGGAACAGCATATTGCCCCAGATTTCCGCGATGTCATCCATGACCCACTCGAAGTTCTGCGGGTCGGTCATCAGTGCTTCGTATTTAAAGATACTGTAGCTCAGCGTGACGGGAAGCAAAGTATCGCTCTTTAAGAGGGTGCGAACCGTGTTCTGCTTTTCTTTTGGGCAGGCGCCGCTGCAGAGCATAAGTGCCTGAGTTAGCTGTGCGCCGTGGGATAAAGTACCGTCGGATACAAGCTTATAGGTATTATAGTATTCTCCGTTCCAAAAAGCAGCGTCGGCAGCGGTGTTTAGCTTATTCCATGCAGTGCAGCAGAAATCAGCATATTCGCGGTCTTCAAGTACGGTGCATATCTGTTCCATAGCCTGCAGGCCAAGGGAAACCACTGCGCAGAGCGGCGCATCATAAGTTAATTTTGAAAGGTCGGACACATCGTAGACGATGCTTCCGCTGAGACCATCCTGCCATTCGTAGAAGTTCCAGTATTTTTCACCAATGTAGGCGGTAAGGAGACCTGTCGCGGGATCGATATGCTTTATAAATCCGTCCGAAACGCGTTTTGCGTAGGGGAGCATTTCAAGGAGAAATGCCTTATCGCCGGTCTGTGCAAGATACTCCGAAAGCTCCAAAAGCCAGATCGCAGAGAAAGACGGGATCGTGATCGGTGCACGGGCGGGGGAGCAAAGCTCGCACAGTCCGTCTTCGCGTATACCGAGGGCAATGAGTCTAAGGCAGGCTTTCGGGAACTCGGTTTCGTGGAATACATCGTAGCCGCAGAGGATCTCATTGCGGGAATCCATGGTATAGAGTCCCTGTTCGCGCCACGGAGTATCTTCGTAGTGGTCGTGCATACAGTGGCGAAGTGTCTGTACACAGGTCTCATAAATTTTTCTGTGCAGACGGTCGCGTATCGGCAGCGGATGAATTTCTACCGGGTATGTTGTCGGGCGAATGCCTGCATAGTGGATTTTCGCTTCCGGTGCGTAAACATGCAGCTGCATATAGCGCAGACCGAGACGGCGCAGCGGCATAAAGAAATGGTTTCTTCCGGCCTTTGCCTGATAAGTGAAAATAAAGTTTCGTCCGCCGACATAGCTGCGCACGCGAAGGTCAGAGAGATGCTCGCCCCAGCCGCACAGCACAAGGGTGTCCTGCGGTACTTCGAGCTCAATATCCGCAAAGCCGACTTGTTCCGCACCGAGGTCAAAGATAAAGTAAAGGCCGTCATCGTCATTTTCTGTTTTAAAGACGGTCGTGTCGTTCCAAATGCAGTTATTATCCCAATATTTCGCGGCGAGTGCAGCGTTTTGCATACGCTGACCCATCTGCTCAAACGGACGCTCCCGGAAAGTGCCGATGTTGATGAGCTTCGACGGCAGACGTTCGCCGATATCGAGCTTTTTGATCGGGCGGGGATAGAGCGTAACCTCTTTTTGGATGACTGCAGCCGGAACAAATGACATCTCGTTTTCGCGGCGTGTATCGTAAGCGAAACCGTAGCCAAGCTGACCGCTTAGGTTCCAGATCGTTCCGTTCAAAAATGCTGTGTTTTGTGCGCAGAGCGTTTCGGTGCTGCTTACAGCTAGAACGGATTTATCCGTGTAGACGCAGAAAAGCAGACCGGGGGCTTCTTTGCGGTAGGAGAAATGGTCCTCACCCGGATGCCACACGCGAATGAGCAGCTCATTTTCTCCGCCGGTTATCCACGGTGTAAGCTCCAATTTGTCGAAAACTTTATATTCGGGATAATCGGGGTACTGTCCGCTGTTTACGAACTGTCCGTTCAGATATACGGCGTAGTTGCCGTCGGCAGAGAGTTCGAGGTACAGCGGTGTATTTTCATCTGTTGTGATCGCTTGGCAGAAGTCTGCGTAAACGTTTTTTTCTTCCTGACTATCGGGCAGCCAGATCCAGCTTCCTTTTTCCAGCATGATGCGGCACATCCTTTCCGCCGGTCCTGTAAATGCACCGGCAGGTCGTTATATTTCTGCTTTCATTATAACGACAGACCTTTCAAAAAACAAGGTTTAAGGAAAGCAGGACGCTTTCTTTTATTTGATCGGTATTTTTTGTGTAGAACTTATAGAAACAGGCGAAAATAAAGTCTTATGTTTTTACTGAAAATGATTTGCGTATTTTGGGGGAGTGTGGTAGAATAAATGCAGAATGTTTTGTCACAGTTGCCGCGTTTTGCGGCAGAATGGAGGAAATATGGTCACACGCGTATTTGTGGAGAAAAGAAAGGGGTTTGACGTAGAAGCCCGTCACATGATGGCTGACCTTCGCGGCAATCTCGGCCTCAAGGCAATTGAGGATCTGCGCATCCTGAACCGTTATGATGTTTCCGGCCTTTCCGGTGAGGAGTTCGAGGCAGCAGCCCGTACCATCCTGTCCGAGCCGAACGTAGATAACGTGTACGACGAAAATTACAAGGTTTCCGAAGAATATAAAGTTTTTGCTACGGAGTTCCTGCCGGGTCAGTATGATCAGCGTGCCGACTCCGCTTCCCAGTGCGTACAGCTGCTCACACAGGGCGAGCGTCCGCAGGTTGCTTACGCAAAGGTCATTGCGATCAAGGGCGATCTGACTGAGAAAGAAATGGATAAGATCAAGTCCTATGTTGTTAACCCGGTTGAGTCCCGTCTGGCTTCCATGGAAAAGCCGGAAACACTCGATATGAAGATCGATGTTCCGGAAGACGTTAAGCGCGTTGTCGGCATGATTACATGGACTGACGAAGAGCTTGCAAATTACTACGGCACCATGGGCTTTGCCATGACACTCTCGGACCTCGCTTTCTGCCGCGACTATTTCCGCGATGAAGAGCACCGTGATCCGACTGTCACAGAGCTGCGCGTAATCGATACATACTGGAGTGACCACTGCCGTCACACCACCTTCCTTACCCGTCTGAACAAGATCGAGATCGAAGAAGGTAAGCTGAGCGCTGCTATTGAAAATGCGCTCAAGGAGTACTTTGCAGCACGTGAAGAACTGTATGTCGGTAAGGATAAGCCCGTTTCCCTCATGGATATGGCTACCATCGGCACAAAGATGCTGAAGAAGCAGGGCCTTGTAAACAACCTCGATGAGAGTGACGAGATCAACGCTTGCTCCATCGAAGTTCCGGTCGAGATCGACGGCAAGACAGAACAGTGGCTCGTTCAGTTCAAGAACGAAACACATAACCACCCGACAGAGATCGAGCCGTTCGGCGGTGCAGCTACCTGCCTCGGCGGTGCGATCCGCGACCCGCTTTCCGGCCGTGCTTATGTCTATCAGGCAATGCGTGTTACCGGTTCCGGCGACCCGACCATCCCGTTCAAGGATACTCTGAAGGGTAAGCTCCCCACAAGAAAGATCACAACCGGTGCAGCAGCCGGTTATTCCTCCTACGGTAACCAGATCGGTCTGGCTACCGGTCAGGTTACAGAGCTGTACGATCCGGGCTACGTTGCAAAGCGTATGGAGATCGGCGCAGTTGTCGGTGCTTCTCCGAAGTCCAACGTTGTACGTATGGAGCCGGCACCGGGCGATATCATCGTTCTGCTTGGCGGCGCTACCGGCCGTGACGGCTGCGGCGGTGCTACCGGTTCCTCCAAGGCACATACACTCGAGTCCATCGAGGTTTGCGGTGCGGAAGTTCAGAAGGGCAACCCGCCCACAGAACGTAAGATCCAGCGTCTGTTCCGTGATCCGGAAGTTTCCACACTCATCAAGCGCTGCAACGACTTCGGCGCAGGCGGCGTTTGCGTTGCTATCGGTGAGCTGGCTCCGGGCCTTGAGATCGACCTGAACCGTGTTCCGAAGAAGTACGAAGGCCTCGACGGCACAGAGCTTGCGATCTCCGAATCTCAGGAGCGTATGGCTGTTGTTCTCGACGCTAAGGACGTTGAGAAGTTCTGCGCTAAGGCTAAGGAAGAGAACCTCGACGCGACTGTTGTTGCTGTTGTTACAGCAGAGCCGAGACTCAAGATGGAGTGGCGCGGTGACCGTGTTGTTGACCTGAGCCGTGCATTCCTCGACACCAACGGTGTTACCCAGAATGCGGAAGCTTACATCACAGCTCCCGACGAAACCAAGAACTACAGAAACGCTGTTCCGGCATGCCTCGAAGGCAAGAGCCTGGCTGCAGCATTTACAGATAATCTGTCCCGCCTTGAGGTTTGCGGACAGAAGGGTCTTTCCGAGCGCTTCGACGCATCCATCGGTGCAGGCACCGTTCTGATGCCGTTCGCAGGTAAGTACCAGCTTACACCGGAAGATGCTATGGTCGCTAAGATCCCGCTCCTCACCGGTGAAACAGACGATGCAACCGCTATGGCTTACGGTTACATTCCGGGCATCGCTCGCTTCTCTCCGTTCCACGGCGCAGCTTATGCTGTTGTAGAAAGCCTCTCGAAGCTCGTTGCTGTCGGTGCTGATCCGATGCAGGCTCGCCTGACTTTCCAGGAATACTTCGAAGTCGGAGGCCAAGCCGGTCTTAGGAAGACAATGACT
>JAZNMV010000035.1:0-1888 GCA_045579885.1 Acutalibacteraceae bacterium
GACAGCCCCCTCGTCAGAGGGGGCCAAGAGCCCGCAAAAGCGATATTGCGGCTGCGCCGCAGCGATATTTTCGCTTCGCGAAAGCGATATTCGCCTTCGGCGAGCGATATTGTGCTTCGCACAGTTTTTTGGCAAAAAGGAGATGATAGAATGCAGGAATTGATGCAGGGCGATGCGAGATCGCTTTACATAGAGCTTTTAAAGCCGGGCGATGTGACCGTTGCGCCGGAAGACGTTGCCGATGTGGAGGTCACGCTCGGGCTGCTCACAAAAACATACCGCAAGGGGCAGCTCACATTCATAGACGGGGTGTGGTTTTTCCCCTTAACACAGAGCGAAACTTTGGCGATGAAAGCCACGGTGCAGAAAGCACAGGTGCGTGTGCGCTGGCCTTCGGGCGAAATTGAGGGCGTGTTTTTAGGGCGCATCTATATGGATGAAAGCCTCAGCAGAAAGGAGATCTAAATGGCAGAAAAACTTACAGCGCGGCTCATCGGCGGTGCCGGCGGTACGGTCACCAAGGTAACGGATATCGTCATGAAGGTGGATAGCTGGCACGGCGGCGCAGGTATGTGGTCGCAGATCGTAGAAGTTGCGGAGGCTTCCCCGTTTTCGAAGATCGACCTGCAGCCGAACACAGAGCAGCTTTTAGCGCTGCAGAAATCGCAGACGGCGATGTCTGCCGAAAATGCGGACGGCATCATCACCGTTTATGCGTTCGGCGAAAAGCCCCGGGAAGATATGACGCTGCAGGCCACGGTGACGGAGATCGTCAGAACGGCGGCCTCCCAAAATAACGTGACGTGCGGCAGTACGGTCGGCTGGGTCACATCGGTGCTCTACCCGGAAAGCGTATGAGAGAGGAGAAATAAAGAATGAGCTATAAACCGTATTACACGGAGGGCTGGAAATCGGGCAAAGCGGGCGGCACGCCCATTACCCCGGAAGCTTTAAACCATATGGAGGCGGGCATTGAAGCAGCACATGAAAATCTTCTGCCTGCCCCGCAGACAGCAAGCAATAAGGTGTTTCTCAGAAACGATAACACATGGCAGACCGTGACCCCGGCGAATATCGGGGCGGCGGCAGCGAGCCACGGCAACCATGTCCCGACAACGCAGACAGCAAGCAATAAGGTGTTCCTCAGAAACGACAACACGTGGCAGACCGTAACTCCGGCGAACATCGGCGCGGCGGCATCTTCCCATAACCACGCCGCCTCGAACATCACAAGCGGCACGCTCGGTGTTGCACGCGGCGGTACGGGAAGGGCAACACTTACAGCAAACGCCGTTCTTGCCGGAAACACCACAAGTGCGGTGAATCAAATCGCAACGGCAAGCGGTGCGCTTTACGCTACGGCTGCAAACGGAGCGGCAAAGTTCGGTACACTTCCCGTTGCACAGGGCGGCACGGGTGCGACGACTGCGGCGAATGCGAGAACGAACTTAGGCTTAGCTGCTTTCGAAACGAAAGTGGTCACAAACTCATCTGCGTTAGGTCTTTTCCAAACTGTTAAAAATCAGTTCAGTTCCTTGTCAAACAATGTAGTGTATGTGATCCGCGTTTCCGATACTACCCCGCAGCGTTTTGCGATCGGGCAGAAGTACGGTACGAACTACGGCTACTTCATCGGCTGCACGCTCGACGGGCTCTATTACTACAGAAACTATAACGGTTCGTGGTCTGAAAAGGCTATTGCAACATGGTAAGAAAGGGGAATGCGTATGAACATAGTAACAGGCTCGGGGCCGCACTTTTGTGAAAGAGCGGAAATGTATGCGGACGGGGTGCATCTGTTTGACGAAACCGGAGAACTGATCGTCATTCTCGAAAGCCCGGAAGACATCCGCTCGGTTGAGGGCGGCGAGATCATCATGGCGTATAC
>JAZNMV010000036.1:0-2472 GCA_045579885.1 Acutalibacteraceae bacterium
ATGTCCACCGGCGGCGGTTGGCAGGATCAGGTCGGCGGTATTACCGGCGGTATCAAGTATATCACCTCCAAACCGGGGGTTGATCAGAAACTCAAAGTGCAGCATTTGGAACTCGATGAAGAGACCGTGCGTGAGCTGAGCGACCGATTCTGCCTGATCTATACCGGTCAGAGACGTCTCGCAAGAAATCTGCTGCGTGATGTTGTCGGTCGCTATGTCGGCAATGAACCGGAAAGCTTATTTGCGCTTAATGAGATCCAGCGTGTTGCTGCTTTGATGCGTTTTGAACTCGAGCGCGGCAATGTGGATGAATTTGCAAAACTGCTCGAGTATCACTGGACTTTGAGCCAAAAGGTGGATGCCGGCTCTACCAACACGCTGATCGATCAGATCTTTAGTTCCATCGATGACCTGATCGACGGACGTCTGGTCTGCGGTGCGGGAGGCGGCGGATTCCTTCAGGTCATCCTGAAGAAGGGCGTGACAGTACAGCAGATCCATGAACGCCTCAAAGATGTTTTCCAGGATAATCCTGTGGATGTTTGGCCCTGCAGTTTCGTATAATCTATGCTGTTTTATATCCTGTGTACCTCGGTGCACAGGATATACTTGCAGATATATAAGTACTTATGGAAGAAAGGATCGGGGGGAATGCTTTGAACCCGACTTTATTTACGAACCGCTCGGTCAATACGGCGCGCATACTGTATACACCGTCCGCATTTGCGAGAGCTTCTCTGATCTATGCACAGGAAATTGGCACGCTGCAGGCATTGCAGCCGCATATTTCCCGCCGCACAAAGCTGGATTCTTTCCTGTTTTTTGTTGTAGTGGACGGTGCAGGTGAACTGCATTACGAAGGAAAAAAGTATGAGCTTCGTGCCGGAGATGCCGTATTTATAGATTGTATGAAACCGTATGCACACCAACCGAGCGAAAATGCCCTTTGGACATTGAAGTGGGTCCATTTTCAGAGCACTGCATTGCCTGCGATTTATAAAAAATATGTGGAACGCGGCGGAAAGCCCGTGTTTCATCCGGCAGAATATGTTCCGTTTGTTGAAACTGTGGACCGATGTTATGAAATCGCTTCCGGACATAGTCATATTCGGGATATGGAATTAAATCGGGAGCTTGCAAAGCTGCTGACCGATATTATGCAGCAGACCGTCCGTGATGCGGTGCCGCAGAAAAAGCGTGAACACACGAAGCGTGTGCAGCCGGCAGTGATCAAGGCGTATATCGATATGAATTTTGCACAGAAGCTGACGCTTGAGTCTTTGGCGGCACAGTTCTTTCTTGAGAAAACATATTTGGCGCGTATCTTTAAAGCACAGTATGATCTGTCGGTTATGAACTATATTTACAGAGTGCGTGTTGCAAAAGCGAAGGAATTGCTTCGTTTTTCAGACGATACGATCGAACAGGTCGGTAAAGCGGTCGGCATGGAGGACAGCAACTACTTCAGCCGTGTGTTTAAAAAAGTGGAGGGCATAAGCCCCGGAGAATATCGTAAGCAATGGTAAAGAAAACTGCTGTCAGGAAATCCTGACAGCAGTTTTTTACTTGTGCTCTCCGTAACGATCGGCGAGAGAATATTTGATTTTATCCGCAGCTGTAATATCCGTTCCCATCTGCACTTCGATCACAGTCAGCGCCGTATCGGCGATCAGGCTGTGACGGCTGCCGGCAGGCAGGCGCAGCATGATTCCCGGATGTACGGGGATCTCGGCATCATCGATTACGGCAAAGCCTCTGCCGGAAACAACGGTCCATGTCTCATCCCTGTGCTGATGGCTGTGGTAATGCATGCGATGACCCGGCATCAGCTCAACGCGGATAGTCATACTTTCTTCCTGAATATCCAGTACGCGGTAGTTGCCCCATGACTTTTCAGCAAACATGATCTCCTGATCGATCTTATCCACATAAGGTTTGATATAGGAAGACTGCTCCTTTGTTGAAACGAGAATACCCTCGGGTGATGCTGCAACAACGATATCTTTTAACCCCATACAGAGGATCGGAACGCCCATTTCATTGAGAACATGAACGTTCTCACAGGTTTCGTTCAGTTGTGCTTCACCGACGCTTGGTTCTTCCATAGCTTCCGTCAGTGTGTTCCATGTACCGAGGTCTTTCCACTCGCCGTTAAACCGCATCACAGCGATCGACGGCTCATGCTCGACTACAGCATAGTCAAAGCTTATTTTCGGCAGATCAGCATATTTATTGAAAAGATCCTGATAACCGATGAAATCGATCAGTTCATGTGCACGCTTCAGTACGTAACCGAGCTTGAAAGCAAACACGCCGCCGTTCCACAGTGCACCGCGCGCAATATACTCCCGGGCAACAGGTTCGGTCGGTTTCTCTTTGAAAGTATCTACGAACGATACCGGTTCAGCGGATTTTGGAACAATGTAGCCGTATTTTTCGGAAGGATAGGTGGGGGTAATGCCCATGAGAACT
>JAZNMV010000037.1:0-10086 GCA_045579885.1 Acutalibacteraceae bacterium
TCAACCGCAAGGCAGTAGAGATCGGCAGCAATCTGTAAAAAAGCAAAGAGGATGCTGCAGCTGCAGCATCCTCTTTGCTTTTTTACAGATTGCTGCCGATCTCTACTGCCTTGCGGTTGAAATCGAGCATAGCTGCCTTTCTTGCCGGAACACACTTCTGGATCGCCTTGTCGAGGGTTTCAGCGGAGCAGAAACCGACTTCCTTGAAAAGCTTGCCGACGAGAATAATGTTTGCGAGACCCTTGAGGCCGTTTTCTTCCGCGAGAGCAGATGCCGGAACGTAGTGAACGGAGATATCCTCGCGCTCAACCTTCACATCGATGAGGCTGCTGTCGAGAATAACGGTGCCGCCCGGTTCAACATCGCCGATGAACTTGTCGAGAGACGGGCGGTTCATCGCAACGAGAACATTCGGATTTGTAACGAGCGGAGAGCCGATCGGCTCATCGGAAAGACAGATGCTGCAGTTTGCTGTGCCGCCGCGCATTTCCGGACCGTAGGACGGGAGCCAGGAAAGCTCTCTGCCCTCGATGAGACCTGCGTACGCTACGACCTTACCGGCGAACAGAACACCCTGGCCGCCGAAGCCTGCGAAAATCATGTTCAAATCTTTCATTTCAGTCTGTCTCCCTTCTCGCCGTCCTTGAATACACCGAGCGGATAGTACGGGATCATGTTCTCCTGCAGCCACTTGAGAGAATCTACCGGAGAGAGGCCCCAGTTTGTCGGGCAGGTGGAGAGCACTTCTACGATGGAGTAGCCCTTACCCTCGATCTGATTCTGGAACGCCTTCTTGATCGCCTTTTTCGCGATGTTTACATTCTTGACACTGTCGACGGTAACACGCTGTGCAAGTGCAACGCCGTCGAGTGTGGAGAGCATTTCGCAGACACGTACCGGGTAGCCTGCAGCGTTAACGTCGCGGCCGTACGGTGTGGTCTGTGTGATCTGGTTCGGCAGAGAGGTCGGTGCCATCTGGCCGCCGGTCATGCCGTAGATCGCATTGTTTACAAAGATAACGGTGATGTTTTCACCGCGGGTAGCCGCATGAACGGTTTCAGCGGTACCGATCGCTGCGAGATCGCCGTCGCCCTGATAGGTGAAGATAACGTTCTCGGGCTTTGCGCGCTTGAGGCCGGTCGCAACAGCCTGAGCACGGCCGTGCGGTGCCTGTACCATATCGCAGGAGAAGTAGTCATAGCACATAACGGAGCAGCCAACAGAGGCTACGCCTACGGTCTTGCCTTCCACGCCGAGTTCTTCGATCGCTTCCGCAACAAGACGGTGAATAATGCCGTGTGTGCAGCCGGGGCAATAATGCAGCGGCGCATCCGTCAAAGTGGACGGTTTCTTAAATACAACTGCCATTTTATATCGAGTCCTTTCGTCAGATTACAGAAGCTTCTTGATCTCATCCAGAACTTCCTTCGGAGTCGGGATGATACCGCCGGTACGGCCGTAGAACTGTACCGGAACCTTACAGTCGCATGCCAGACGGACATCGTCCACCATCTGACCCATGCTCATCTCAACAACGAGAAGCTTCTTTGCCTGTGCTGCCGCACGCTGTACCGCATCCGTCGGGAACGGCCACAGAGTGATGGGACGCACAAGACCGACCTTGAGGCCTTCTTCGCGTGCCTTATTGACGGCGCTGCGGACAACACGGCTGGATGCGCCGTATGCCACAACGATCACGTCGGCATCTTCGCATCTGTACTCTTCAGCGAGCTGCTCGTTTGCCTTGATCGTTTCGTAACGCTCGTAGCGTTCACGAACGAGGTTTTCGAGTGCGTTCGGGGTGAGATACAGGGAGTTCACAATATTATGCTTACGCTCGCCGTTATGGCCGCATGCAGCCCACGGCTTCTCGACCGGTGCCTTGTCGCTCTGCTCGGGCAGCTCGACCGGCTCCATCATCTGGCCCAGCATACCGTCTGCAAGGATCATTGCCGGCATACGGTACTCATCTGCCTTATCAAAAGCGGTAGCAACGAGGTCTACCATTTCCTGAACGGTGGACGGTGCGTAAACGAGAACCTGGAAGTCGCCGTGGCCGAGTGCTTTGGTTGCCTGCCAGTAGTCTGCCTGAGAGGGCTGAATGCCGCCGAGACCCGGGCCGCCGCGCTGTACGTTGATGATAACAGCCGGAAGGTCGGAACCTGCCATGTAGGAGATGCCTTCGCCCTTAAGGCTGATGCCGGGGGAGCTCGAGGAAGTCATTGCACGGACACCGGCTGCCGCTGCACCCAGTACCATGTTGACCGCTGCGATCTCGGACTCTGCCTGCAGATATGTACCGCCGATCTTCGGCATACGCTTTGCCATGTATGCGGCAAGCTCAGTCTGCGGCGTGATCGGATAACCGAAGAAATGGTGGCAGCCTGCCTGAATTGCAGCTTCAGCCAGCGCCTCATTTCCTTTCATTAAAACCTTTTCTGCCATGATATGTTCAATCCTTTCCCTGTTAGCGTTCAACTGTAATTGCCGTGTCGGGGCACATAGTTGCACAGGCTGCGCAGCCTACACATGCTGCTTCGTCGGTGAGCTCTGCCGGGTGGTAACCCTTCGCGTTGAGTCGGTCCTTAGCCAGTGCAATGATATTCTTCGGACATGCGTTGATGCACATGGAGCAGCCCTTGCACACCTTTTCATCCACGATGATCCTTGCCATAAAGTTTCCTCCTAAGTTAAAAATCCGGTTCGTCTTCCCAGACGAAGTGCACATATCGCCGAACGATTTTGTAGCTATCCTTCCCTTCAAAGTCAGCTGCAAAATCGGGGACTGTAGAATAAATGAGCGGCAGGCCGCAAAGTTCTGCGGCTTTCTCCGCAAAATCTTTGGCCTCCAAAACCGTTTCCGCCGTTGTGTTCACGCCGAGGTGGGAGTTGTTCACAACCGCCGTAGCCTTAAGGTGCGACGCCGCTTCGATCTCATGGAGCAGAGCGACCGTTTCCTCGGGCTTTGTGGACAAAATGCGGTAGCGGTTCACAACGTAAATCATCTCATAGCCGTGCTCGTTGAGCTGTGCGCTCAGTCTGCCGAGGGCCGTTGCACCTACATCATCACCACCCGCATCGATGAACACATCGGTATCTTCCATGCTGAACACAGAGTAGATCTCCGGCGGCAGCACGGGCGTGTCGAGCGTGGTGTTCGCAAACACGGGCGCGATGAGCTTTACGTTATGCTTCTCCAAAAACGCCGCATAATCCGAAGAGCGGAAGTACGGATTTACGATATCCATGTCGACAATAACGCTGCGGCGTCCGCTTTTCGCCGCTTCCACCGCGAGATTCAGCGCGAGATTTGTTTTGCCGCAGCCGTAGTGGCCGCAGATCACGGTGATCTTACTTTTCAGTTCACTCACGCCTTTCCTTTAAATTTCAAACGCCGAAACACGAGCCCAACATTTGAATTACTGTTTATAATAGCACTAAATGATCAAAAAATCAACCGCTCAGCGCAGCAGCCAAAAAAGTTTTTGCACGAAAAAACAGCCCACGGCTTTTTCTCACCGTGGGCTGTTGATAACTTTTTATTCTTCCGTTTTCACCGGTCTCTTCTTTTTCTTCTCTTTTGCGATCTTGTAAAGCTCTTCCGTTGCAAGGCGCGCTTTCGTCACGGAGACGTGGCTTTCCGGGAAGCAGAAGTAAGAGTACTCGTTGTTGCCGATGCCGATCACATCGCCGATCTCGTACCAGTAATAGTCGGAATAGAGCGTGTGAGACATTGTCGGCGGCTGGAAATAATCGAGCTTACCGTTACCGCCCGTGAGGTGAAAGCCCTCCGCACTGTGGGTCAGTCTGCCCGGTTCGATCATACACACACCGTCGAGATCTACCTGCACGGCGATATCGACCTTTGTGTCGAGCATATATGTCCCGTTCTCGATCTCTTCCCTAACGCATTTTCTCTGCCACTTGTACCAGTCCGGAATATGGGAAAACTCGGTCTCACCCTCGAGTGCTTTGAGTTCGCCGTATTCTGTCATCTCCCATTTTTTACCGCAGGCATAGCAGGTAAGGTGAATCCCCTTGCCCTCCGTTTTGCACTCTGTGCCGCAGTGCGGGCACTTATAGAGGATACGGTGCAGACCGTCCGCACGGAACGGTACATCGATGGAAATTTTATTGTCGCGCTGCCATGCGAAGTTATCGAAGGAAAACGCTTCGTCAAGGAGCGCATCGAGCTCTTCAACGGATTTTTCCTTAAGCTCTTCAGCCGTTGCGATGCACTTAACGTGCGCGCTGACCTTCACGTCGCGGATCTGGAGCATATTATAAAGCGGGTCACGGGAAAATGCGCCTTCCGTAATGACCGTCACGACCGGCACACCGAGACGCTTCATCAGCGTACCCATTCTGCGCGGCAGCGTGGTTGTGCAGCCGTCGAAGGAATAACCGGCTTCGGGATACATAAGCACGCTCGTCTTGTTCACATTCAGCATGTAGCGAATGTCCTGAATGAGCGTCATATCCGTTACGTACTTATGCGTCGGGGTGCAGCCCAAAAAGCGCATGAGTTTTCCGAGAAAACCGGACATGGCATCCACGGAAGTAACAATGCCGAAACGCTTCGGGTAAAAAATACCGTAAGCCAGTTTCATATCCGTAAAGCTCGAGTGGTTCATCAGGATCAGACACGGCTGATCACCCACAAGCTCCATGCGCTCTGTGGTGTAGGAAAACTTCGTCTTCCACAAAGTAGGAAGCGAAGCGATACGCACGACTGTCGCTAAAAAACGGCTCGGCTTTCGGGGATTTTTATGCTGCAGCTTCGGCAGCTTCATAACTTCTTCGTAAGGCAGATTGCGTGTGTTGATCTTCAAAATCGGCACATCCTGTCGTATATATTAATAATGTATGAGCATAATAATAGTTTACCATACGTAAAAGCATCGCGCAAGAAAAACAAATCTAAAATATACTCCCGCCGCTGCGCCGTGTCGAAACCGGTCGAAAAAACACGCTTCCTGTCGACAAATATCATTCTTTGTGATACAATCGGAACAACAAATGCGGGAGGTCGCTGCCATGAGCAATGTTAAGTACGGCGCATATCTTGTGCTGCCCCTGAAATATGATGAGCTGAACACAAAGGAACTTGAAAAGGTATGTTCCGCCATTACCGTGGACACAACGGATATCAACGAAAATATCCGGGTCATGTTCAACGGTTCCGGCGATATGCGCGTGGGCTCGGCGTATGCGCTCAAAAAAGAAACGCTGCAAACCCGTCTCGGCGGCGAAAACTGCCGCATCACAAGCAGCGGACACACATACGGCTTTCGCTTCATGCCTTCCTATATTTATCATTTTCACACGAGCGTTGCGTTTCTTTGCCTCGGTCTTGAGGTAGAAAACATGGATGCACTTTATGCCATCTGCAACCCCGGTTTTGCGGAAAATGCCGCCGCTTACAGCTATGCGGACAGCCGTGGGCAGGAACACAGCTTCGACCTTGGCCACTGGCTTGAAGAATTCCTGCAGCCCTTCGGCCTGAAGAAATTCTTTGAGGGTTCTTCCTCCATCCTGCTCGAATATTACTGCTACACCCTCGCTCTCGCCGACAAACGCTTCGATAGTCTCGAAGAGCTGCGGCGTAAGACCTTCAACCTGCACCAGATGGTCTCCGTGGATGCCGAAAATGAAGACGACTCCGAAGAGGACATCCGCTATGTCTACGCCGTAAAGAATCAGCCCGAGGGCAATTACCGTTGGGGAATCTGCGTTTCGTCCCAGACGATAAACTACATCGTCGCCGATCCCAACATGGACTTTGCCGCAGAAATGGACACACAGGCAAAGGACGGTATGCCGCTCGTCGTGCTGGCACTCTATGAAAAATACACCTGCCTGCGCTTTACGGAGCTCATTGCCGAAAACGGAAAGAAAGCCGCAAAGCTCCGTGAGCTCAAAGCGCTGATGCTTCGTTTCCGCGCCTTCGGTACCGTAAATCCGGCAAATGTTTCGAGATGGAACAACGTCCGCCAGATCTTCTCCTATCTGCAGGAGGTCTGCGGCATCAATAACGCCGTGGAGGATATCAGCAGCAAACTCAACATTCTCACCGAGCAGCAGCGCGAGATCGAGCAGAACCGCAACGACGCGGTGATGAATCTCATTACCGTATTCGGCATCGTTTCCATTCTGGCTTCGGTCCTCTCGATCATTCAGATCCTCTGCGACGGCAACCCGGCCATCTGGATCGGCACGGTCCTCACAAGCGGTGTGCTGGCCGTAGCATTCGGTCTGGCGCTCCGAGTGAAAAAGTAACGGATATCAAAAAAAGACAAGTTTCTTTCGAAACTTGTCTTTTCTCTTGGTGGGCCATCAGGGACTCGAACCTTGGACCAACCGGTTATGAGCCGGTAGCTCTAACCAACTGAGCTAATGGCCCGTACAGGGCTTTAACACCGGGGACTATCATACCACAATTCAAAATAAAATGCAAGCAAAAAATCCCGCTTCATTCCGACAGGATTTGCACACAAAAACAGGACCCGATCAAAAAGGGACTGCGGCATATGTCGCAGTCCCTTTAAATTTACCTAGGATCAATCGCAGAACTCTGCTACGCAGCGCTCGTATGCTGCAACCGGATCTTCTGCTGCTGTGATCGGGCGGCCGACAACGATGTAGTCGGAACCGATCTCCTTAGCTGCTGCCGGAGTCATAACGCGCTTCTGGTCGCCGATGTCTCCGTCTGCAAAACGGACGCCCGGAGTGATGGTGAGGAACTTCTCGCCGCAGCGGTCATGTACCTTGCCGGCCTCGAGCGGAGAGCAAACGATACCGTCGAGACCTGCATTCTTCGCGGTCTCTGCATAGTGCATAACGACCTCGTCGATCGGCTGCTTGATGAGAATATCTCTCTCCATGGTCTCCTGGTCGGTGGAGGTGAGCTGTGTTACAGCGATGAGGAGCGGACGTGTGCCGTCTGCGCGGGTGAGACCCTCGAGAGCGCCCTTCATCATACCTGTAGCACCTGCTGCATGCAGGTTTGTAATATCGACATCGAGGTTGGAAAGAACAGCCATAGCCTTCTTAACGGTGTTCGGGATGTCGTGCAGCTTCAGATCGAGGAAGATCTTGTGGCCGCGAGCCTTGATCTCCTTAACGATGGACGGACCCTCTGCATAGTAGAGCTCCATACCGATCTTGAGGAACGGCTTGCGTGTGCAATTTGCGAACTTGTCGAGGAATGCGAATGTTGCTTCTGCAGAAGCGAAGTCACATGCTACGATTACGTCTTTACCCATTACTTTACGCCTCCAATAATTTCACTGAGATTATTAATACCGTATTTTTCCATGACCTTCGGGAGATCACGAATAATGTCACGGCAGGCATAGGGATTTACCAGATTGGCAGCACCCACTTCAACAGCTGTTGCACCTGCCAGCATCATTTCAATTACGTCTTCCGCAGTGGAAACACCACCCATACCGACGACGGGGATCTTAACTGCGTTTGCTACCTGATATACCATTCTCACGGCAACCGGGAAAATTGCGGGGCCGGAGAAACCGCCCATCTTGTTTGCGATGACCGGCTTGCGTGTGCGCAGGTCAATGCGCATGCCGAGCAGCGTATTGATGAGGCTGATGCCGTCCGCACCGGCTTCTTCGCAGGCCTTTGCGATCGATACGATGTCCGTAACGTTCGGAGAAAGCTTGATGATGACCGGCTTTGTGGTAACGGCCTTAACCGCCTTTGTAACTTCCGCTGCAGCTTCCGGCTGTGTGCCGAAGCTCATGCCGCCGCCGTGTACGTTCGGGCAGGAAACATTGACTTCGAGCCAGCCTACCTGCTCTTCCTTATCGAGCTTTTCACAGGTGTAGGCATAGTCTTCAATGGAGAAACCGGAAACATTCGCCATGACCGGCTTATTGAAGCAGGCCTTCAGCTTCGGCAGCTCTTCGGAGATGACCTTTTCAACACCGGGATTCTGCAGACCGACGGCATTGATCATACCGCTGTAGCACTCTGCGATTCTCGGGGTCGGGTTGCCGAAACGCGGGTCTTTTGTTGTACCCTTGAAAGAGAATGTACCGAGCTCGTTGATATCATAGAGCTCTGCAAACTCATAGCCGAAACCGAATGTACCGGAGGCAGGGATTATAGGATTACTGAGTTCGATGCCGCAGAGATTCACATTTAAGCTTCCCATAAAATTTCCTCCTTCTTCATAACCGGGCCTTCCTTGCAGATGCGCTTGTAACCGGTGAGAGTCTTGCAGGAGCAGCCCATGCAGGCGCCGAAGCCGCAGCCCATACGCTCCTCAAAGCTCATCTGACCGGAGGTCTTCGATGCTTTATGTACAGCCTTCAGCATGGGTTCGGGACCGCAGGTGTAGAAATATGTGTAGTCCATATTCTCGAGAACGGTGGTAACAAAGCCCTTCACGCCATAGCTGCCGTCTACGGTTGTAACGGTAACTTCGCAGCCGAGTGCCTTGAACTCGTTTTCGTAGAAAACTTCATTCTTTGTGTTGAAGCCGAGGATGACCTGAACCGCTTTGCCCTCTGCTCTCAGCTTCTTAGCGAGATTGAACATCGGCGGTACGCCTACACCGCCGCCGAGCAGCACAGGCTTTTCACCTGCCAAAGTCAGGTCGTAGCCGTTGCCAAGGCCTGTGAGGATATCGAGCTTTGTGCCCGGCTGCATCTTAGCCATAGCCTCTGTGCCCTTACCGACGACCTTATATACGAGGGTCAGGGTCTCTTCGTCATAATCGCAGACGGAGATTGGGCGGCGCAGGAACAGACCGTCGAGCTGAATGTTTACGAACTGGCCGCAGTTCGTGATATCGGATGTATCACCCGTGAGGATCATTTCATAGACGGTATCCGTCAGCGCTTTGTTGCTGCGGATCTCAAAAATACTTTGTTTCATAGCTTCTCCTTACATTTGTCGTTAAAGAAACTTTTCTGCGTTATCATAAAGGGAGGGTTTTGCCCTCCCTATTACGAATTTCTGTTATGCGTCGATCGTGGAGATCGTGAGTGTGGTCTCCTCGAGAACATCGAGCAGAGCGTGAACGGTGTCGAGCGATGTGAACATCGTTACGTTATACTCGGTAGCCGTCTGACGAAGCTGTGCGCCGTCGTTGTTGCCGTCGGAATCCGTTGCCTTTGTGTTGATGAAGTATGCGATGTGGCCCTGACGCAGTGCGTTCGGGATCTCATCGCTGCCTTCGCTGATCTTCTGGAGGGCATGTGTACGGATGCCGTGCCCCTTGAGGAAGCTTGCTGTGCCTGTTGTTGCCTCAATGTTGAAGCCGAGCTGATAGAAGCGGCGGATGAGCGGCAGTGCCTCTTCCTTATCTTCGTCAGCGATGGTGCAGAATACTGTGCCGTAATTCTGCAGATGCATACCGGAAGCCTGCAGTGCCTTATAGACCGCTCTTGTCATGGTGCGGTCGTAACCGATGGCTTCACCGGTGGACTTCATTTCAGGAGACAGGTAAGCATCCAGGCCACGGATCTTATTGAAGGAGAATACAGGTGCCTTGACATACCAGCGATCCTTCTCCTCGGGGTAGATATCGAAGATACCCTGTTCCTTCAGAGTCTTACCCAGGATAACCTCGGTGGCAATATCTGCCAGGGAGTAGCCGGTAGCCTTGGAAAGGAAGGGAACGGTACGGGAAGAGCGGGGGTTGACCTCGATGATGAACACATTGTCATCCTTGTCCACGATGAACTGGATGTTAAACAGGCCCACAATGACGATGCCCAGACCCAGCTTCTTGGCGTACTGCAGAATAATGCCCTTGACCTTGTTGGAAATGGAGAAGGGAGGATACACGCTGATGGAGTCACCGGAGTGGACGCCGGTACGCTCTACCAGCTCCATGATGCCGGGAACGAATACATCCCGACCGTCGCAGATGGCATCAACCTCCACTTCCCGGCCTTCGATATACTTATCGACCAGAACAGGCTTGTCCTCATCGATCTCAACAGCAGTTCTGAGATAGTGACGTATCTGCTCCTCGCTGTTTACGATCTGCATGGCTCGTCCTCCGAGAACGAAACTGGGACGAACAAGCACGGGATATCCGATGCTCTCTGCAAC
>JAZNMV010000038.1:0-8716 GCA_045579885.1 Acutalibacteraceae bacterium
TTCCACCATGTGGGATTTCGACAGCGCATGGGCAAACGAAGCCTTGATCTCGGCACTCATCAAAACGTTCTGTGAGAAGAACGGACAGATTTTCCAGGGCAACACCACGCCCGTGGAAGAGCTGCTCGAAGCGCAGAAAAATCCCGAAGACCACAAGAATCTCATCGTCAGAGTAGGCGGCTATTCCGCCCGCTTTGTAACGCTTTCCGAAGATATTCAAAACGAAATCATCTCAAGAATGCGGCACAGCTGCTGCGCAATTTTCTCTACATCGATATAATGCTTATGAACAAAGATACAGGTTTGATCTACAATATTCAGAAATTCTCCATAAACGACGGGCCGGGCATCCGCACAACGGTGTTCCTCAAGGGCTGTATGTTAAACTGCCTGTGGTGCCATAACCCCGAGTCGAAATCGCCTAAAAAGCAGCTCATGCTGCACAGCGGGCGCTGCATCGGCTGCGGCAAATGCGTTACGGCCTGCCCTGAAAATCTCCACAGCTTTTCGGAAAACGGGGAGCATACCATCGCGAGAGAACACTGTGCGGCCTGCGGCAAATGCGCCGAAGTCTGCACGGGTGCGCTCGAGCTTATCGGCAGAGAAGCCGGCGTGGAAGAAATCCTCGCGGAAGTGCTGCGCGATGCCCTGTTTTACAAAAACTCGGGCGGCGGCATGACCCTTTCGGGCGGCGAGCCGCCCATGCAGCCGGAATTCACCCTTAGCCTCTTAAAAGCCGCAAAGGAAAAGGGGCTTCACACCTGCATAGAGACCTGCGGCTTTGCAAAATGGGAGCAAATCGAAGCGATTCTTCCGTATGTCGATATTTTCCTGTGGGATTTTAAGGAGTGCGACCCCGTGCGGCACAAAGCCTACACCGGCGTTTCGAATGAAAAGATCCTCGAAAATCTGCACCGCTTAAACAAAGCGGGCGCGAAAATCATTCTGCGCTGCCCCATCATCCCGGGGTATAACGACAGAGAAGAGCATTTTGCGGCGATCGCGCAGCTCTCTGAAGAGCTTTCTTCCGTGATGCGAGTGGATATCGAGCCGTACCACCCCTTGGGAAAGCCGAAAAGCGAAAGCCTCGGCGAAACCTACGCGTTAGACGCGCTCACGTTCCCGGCGGAAGAGACCGTTGCGGCGTGGATCACCGCGATTTCGAAAAACACAACAAAATCGGTAACAAAAGCATAAACAGAAAAAGGCGGAATTCATCCGCTTTTTTTACCCCAAAAAATCCGATAAAAAATTGAAAAACACCTTAAATTTTGTTATAATTGTTATGAATTTATCCCCGGGGAGGGTTTACTATGAAAAGAGCATTATGTATGCTGCTGTGCATCTGCACACTTCTTTTATCTATACCGTTTACGGCAGCGGCGGAAGAGCCGTGTGCGCATGATGCCTACGTGAACGGCTTCTGCGAAAGCTGCGACGCCTTCGAGCCCGCCGTGCTCAACGAAGAGAGCGGAAAGTATGAGATCGGCAACGCAGGCCAGCTTTTCTCGTTCGCAGCGCTTGTAAACGGCGGCACAAGCAACACCGCACGCTCGCTGCCCGGTAAATACAAGGCGAAGATCACCCTCGGCAATGCGACCGCCGAGGTCTCCTATGAAATTACAGCCACACCGGCGCAGATCGACGGCATTTTGGGCGAAAACGGCTGGTACAGATTTGCCTCGATCTATGCGCCGAACGGCTATACGATCTCAAAGAGCAGCACAGGCGAATGTGTACAGTCGTTCACACTCGAAGATGGCAGCTACCCCGATGGCTTTACCTATTACCTCGTAGCAGAAAACGGTGTTCGCGCGAAGATGAATACCGCACCCATTAAGGTGGATGGCTGGCTCGCCCCCATTACAGTGGAGTCAATCACAAAAGATATCTCCGCGTTTATCGAAATTACAGCGGAGGACACACTCTCCGGCATCGATGAAAGCAGCTTCACGATCGAATGGGGAACGGAACCGAACGAGGGCGCTGCGCTCGGCCAATACGGCACCGGCAAAAATAATGAAGGCGAAGATGTTATGGGCTTCCCGATCACGGGCCTTACACCGAACACCGCCTACACCGTCAAAGTCGGTGTGAAGGACATGGCCGGTAACGTGCAGTATCAGAATTGCGCAGTCAGAACAGACCTTACACACATCAGGGAGTTCACCGCACCCACAGCGATCGACCCCGAGTATACCGGCGAGGCGCAGGCACTCGTCACGCCCGCGACCGCAGAGGGCGGCACGCCGATGTACCGCCTAAGCGAGAACGAGAGCTGGAGCGAAACGATCCCGACGGCCACAGAGATCGGCGGGTACACCGTCTATTATTACTTTGCCGGTGACGAGAACCACGAGGATTCCGAAAGCATGACGGTCAGGGCTTCCATCGGAAAAACCACACCGCAGGCAAAGCATTTTGAGTTTACCCCGCCGACGGATCCCGTGTACGACGGCGAGCCGAACTATGCGGATATCGCCGCAAAGGCGGAGTACAGCGGCATCGGCGAGATCACCGTGAAGATCCTCGATGAAAACGGAGAAGCAACATACGCTGAGAATGCCGGAAACTACACCGTCTTGATCGATGTGGCAGAAAGCGATACCTACAAGAGCGCAACAGGCCTCACGGACGAAAGCTGGGCCTTCACCGTAGAGAAAAAGCCCGTTGAGATCACTGTGAACAGCAATGCGAAAACGTATGGCGACGCTGACCCGGCTTTCAGCTACACCGCAGACGGCCTTGCTTCAACCGATATGCTCACAGGCAAGCTCTCCCGTGAGCCCGGCGAAGACGCAGGCGCTTATGCCCTGCTGCCCGGCACGCTCACTGAAGAAAATAACCCGAACTATATTCTGCATTTTGTGGGTGCAAAGCTCACCGTTCTGCCGCGCAGCGTGCTCGTCATGCCGAGCGGACAGACTATAAAGTACGGTGAGGAGATCGACCCCACCGCGTTCGAAATCACGAATCTCATTGAAGGCGATACCGCACAGGTAGAGCCCACGGCCTCCACGAAGAACGTGACGAAGACCGGCACGGTCTCGGTCACAGGCGTGAAGATCTTCGATGCGGCAGGCCGCGATATCACAGAGAATTACTACATTTCCTTCGCAGCTCCGGCACCGCTTATCATCGAGCCTGTAGACGGTCTTGTGGGTCTGACCGAAGAAACGGTGACCTCCGACGATTTAGACGCGATCGACGATATGCTCGAGATGCTCGATAACGCCGAGTACGAAGACGAAACACTCGAGGCACTCCGCGAAAAGTGCGAAGCACTCATTGCCGCACACAATGCTGCACTCGAGCAGATCTATACGGAAAACGTGGAAAGCACACTCGATGTAACGGCTGAAAATGTAAAGGCCGAAGATAAAGAAACACTTCTCGATGCAAAGGCCGACCTCGAAGAAGCGCTTGAAACCTACCCCGGCAACTTTACCGAAGAGGAAAAAGCCGCTGTTTCGGAGGAGATAGAGCGCATTGAAGCGGCACTTACGATTCTCGATAATGTCGATGCAGTCTCCCTCCTGCTTTCCGATCTGCCGCAATGGGGTGACAAAAGCGAAGAGGCCGCCGCAAAGATCGCAGCCGCAAAGCAGGCCTACGACAACCTGACCGCATACGAGAAGACGCTTCTGCCCGATGTGCTCGTGGGTCATCTCTCTGCCCTGCTTGATCAGGATGAGGACGTGGAGTACGCCATCATCAAGGGCAACGGTGAAACGTGGATACGTAACAGCGGTAAGCCGTTCAGCTTTACGGCAGACGGCCCAATGGAGAAGTACTCCATGCTCGTCATCGATAAAAAGATCGTTCCCATCGAGCACTACGATGCAAAGTCCGGCAGTACGATCATTACGCTGAAGGAAAGCTTCCTTGGAACACTCGATAACGGAGCACACGATGTGATCGTCTTCTACAGGGACGGCAAAGCAAACGGTACATTCTACGTTTCGGATACCGCCGGAGGCCCTTCCGGCGAAGGCGCGGCTCCTGAAATTGAGCCGACCCCCGTACCGGATACTCCAAAAGTCCCCGAGAAGCCGGATACAAACACCGAAACAGGCGGTACAACAGGCACAGATAAGCCGAACACCCCGCCAACCGGCGATAACTCGAACATCGCGCTCTACGGCGCTGTGTTTGCCCTGGGCCTCTCTGCACTCACTGCTCTGCTCGTTCACAAAAAGCGCAGAGGGACAAACTGAAATTAAATCCAAACGCCAAAAAGACGGCAACGGAAATTTCTCCGCTGCCGCCTTTTATTTATTATCTATTCTCTCACACCTCGGCAAAAATCTCGCGGTGCGCTTTTGTGCTTTCGAAGAAGAGCGTGTCGCCTTCCTGTTTAAAGGGCACGGCTTTTCCGTCGAACGTAAGGCGTTTTACTTCCCCCACGCCGCCGAGTGTGATGCTCTGAAGCTCGAGCGCACCGTCCTGCACGGTGAGCTTGCAGCCGTCCTTCGTGCGGATGAAGTCGCCCCAGCCGCAGCCGAGGTTCCACATACACTTAAAGTCGCCCGAAAGTCGCGGCGAGAAGCCGATGTGCTTATTCGGCATATCGAATGTGAAGCCGCTGAAAATGGGCAGGAGCGCGAAGCTTGCCATGGGTCTTGCATAGTTGCTGCCGCACTCGATCTCGTTCCACGGGTTGCGCTTTTCGCCGTCGTAACGGTTTCGGATCGCACGCACGACCTCGAGTCCTTCTTCCGTAAAGCCTTCGCTGATGAGGAGTCCCGCAAATGCGTATTCGAAGCCGGTCATGCACTCTTCGCAGTACGGGATCGGGATAATGGGTTTCTGAGTCCCCGCGGGATAATCGCACATCACGGTGCCGCCCTCACCGTTCAGGGCAAAGACGCGCCACATGTTCGCGAAATCGCGCAGTGTTTTCTTGAAATTATTTTTCAGCATGCTCTGAAGCGCGGTTTTTCTCTGCGCTTTATCGAAAATATCGCCGAGGCCGCAGATGTTCGCGTGCCACTGACCGAGCATCTGGTCGATCTCGCAGCCGTCGCCGATCTGGTACTTAAGCTGCGCTTTTTCTTCGTTCCAGTATTCGGGGCAGTTGAAATGCTCTGTGTAGTTTTTGTTATAGAGGTCTACCTTGTGGAAGAAGTACTCTCCGTTAAAGAGGTTTTCCTTCGTCCATGCGCGGCCCTTTTCGAAAATTTCGGTGTATTCCGCTGCTTTTTCGGTGTCATCCAAAAACGCTGCCATTTCGGCTGCCGCTTTCAGCGCACCGAGGTACATGCCCTCAAGCCACGAGGACGGGCCGAAAAGCTCCATATCGAGCGTGTGGTGCTGTCTGCCCTCGAGCACGCCGTCTTTATCTCTGTCCCACTCATAGGTATTCTGTTCGCTCCACGCAAACTCCAGGATCTTTTTGATATTCTCCCAGTTTTCGCGGAGCCATTCATTGTTTCCGGTGATCTTCCAGTCGCGGTAGATCTTCATAACGGTGGCCATCTGTCCGTCCACACAGGGCGGCTGTACCACATGACCTCTGCCAAGCGGCAGGGCCGTTCTGAAATACATTCTGCCGTGTTCGTCGGTATCGAACGTGAACTCCGTATTTCTGAGGCTGCGCTCGAGCTCCGGGAATAGGAAGCAGAGCGCGTAGGCATAGCTCCACACATGGGTGCAGGTGCCTTCGCACGAGCCCTCCAGCTCCTGTGTGCCCTCCCAGCCGTAAAATGTGCCGTCCGAAAGGCGCAGCACGGTCGGCGATTTCAAAACCGAGAGCGTGGAAGATACCGCATCGGTCACGGCTTTATCGAGCGTGGAAGTATGGAGCGAAGTGCCAAAACGGTTCGTCTTTTTGTAGAGCCGTTCCCAATTATCGAGCGCGTAAAAGGCAGAAGCTGCGGAGTCTTTAAAAAGCACCGCGTAGTAGTTTTTCCACGTGATGTCTTTACCGCTTTCGTCCTTACACGGGTTCCAGTAATTATAATGATTCGGCACGTTCCACGAGAGCACAAAGCGGAACGCGCGGCTCTGCTTTGCGTTCACCACAGCCGAAGTGCCTACGGAGCAGACATCGCCCCTGCCCGGCTCTTCGTAGCGCCTGTTCTGCGGCGTGCCGTCCGCAAGGTCGCGCCAGAAGGTCGTAACCGTATCCTGCCAGCCGCCCCTGTACCAGTATTCCTGATAAAAGCCGTCCTTCGCATCTACGCTGACGGTGAGGTCGCCGTACGCGGTATCGTCCTCCGCTTTGCCGAAGTGGAGCATTTTAACGGCGGTGTATTTGCTGTGCTCGATTTTCATATTCTCCGTGGTTTCAAACGGATTTCGCACCGAGAAGACCACGCTGTATTTTACATTGTCCAAAAAGCTTTTGATCCGGATCTCGAAAAATGCCGCAGGAATGCTCGAGTTATCCGCATCGAGCGGGATGAACGGATTGAACGCTTTGAGGATGACCTTCGCGGGGAAGGCTTCATCTTCGAATGTAAGCGTCGCGATGGGGAATTTTCCGTCGAATTTCACCTTTCTAAAATGCGGAAAGCCGCACATCGTGCCGCCGCTCGGGCCGTAACCGTAGCCGCTGTGCCCGCCGGACTTCGAGTATTTGCCGACGAGGTCCTTCACATGGTCGCCCTGCAAAATCTTCGTCACGCTCGTGCCGTCCGGGTATTCCGCCTTTACCGCAAAGCAGCTGTAATCGTTTATGCTGCCCTTATTCGGGCGGTTGAAAATTTCCCAGTCCACAAAAGAGCCGTTGCCGGCAAGGCCGATAGACCCGGTGCCGATGCCGCCGAGGGGGAAAACGATCTCTCTGAGTTTATTTCCGCTGTATACCATAGCTTTTCATCCTTTCAGCGAACCCGTTCAGAACATGGCTCATTGACTTCATTATAATACACCGAAGACACGTGTCAAGTGCGCTTACGCCAAAGCGTTTTGCCTCTTCTCCATTTTCCGCCAACTGACAAAGCCGTAAATATCATTTGCAAGAAATGCCAAGAAGCAAACGATGACGGAGACATAGCGGATATCCGAAAAGCTTGCGAGCACCCACAAAATAATGAGCACGATATCGTTCGCGGCGTAGGCCAGCGCGAAGTACGGGCTTCTGCGAAATGTGAGGTACGCCGCGATGAACGAGGTCGTCACGGAAAGCGTGCTCGGCAGGAGATTCGCCGTGTTGAAATACGCCAAAATGAAATAAAACAGCACAGTGACGGCTGCCGTGAGCACACACATGAACACGACCTCCCTTTTCCCCACACGGTTCACCGTCACCTCTGCCCGGTTCCCGCGAAACGGGTGGCAGAACCATGTGACGAGCGCGATGACGGCCATCGGCATCGTCATGCCGAGGTAGGTGATCATCTCGCCGTAATAGGCAAAACCGTAGGAGATTATGCCGTAGAGCACGCTGAACACGACCATTAAGACCTGCCCGATGGGATTGCCCTTCGCGTTAAAAATGAGCGAGGTGACCCCGATGAGCGAAGCCGCGAGCGTTAGGTAATTCTCCCTGTCGAAAGCGCAGAACGAGAGAACGATGAGCAAAACGGACGCCGTCCACAAAATGAGTTCGGTTTTCGAAAAATAGCGCAGTATCTGTTTCATAATACCTCCAAAAAAATAAGCATCCGCAAACACATCTTCTAAGACCTAACGATGTGCTGACGGATGCTTTTTTCGCATCATATTCCTACCCGGTGGCAGGTTTACGGATATAGTATAAAGCTTTCGGGGCAAATTGTCAACGCTGCGGCGCGTGTTCCTCCGGCTCCATGTATTCAGAGCGGGCGGATAATATCCGCCCCTACGTGCTTACTTTTTGGACATAGCCGCAGCGCGCTTTCACAGAATCCGTAGGGGCGGCAACCTGCCGCCCGATTCGGTTTAATCCCCGAGCAGCGTTTTAAGAAGCGGCAAAAGGCGCTTTGCCATCGAATAAAAACCGAGGTCGGTCGGGTGGCAGTCGTCAACCAAAGCGTGCTCCGCGAGGTCGGGGTCGATGAGCTCGGGCCCCGTGATAAAGTAGATGTTCTCATCGCCCGCCGCTTTCGCCTTATCGAAAGTCTCGCGCGCAATGCGGATACGGGTCACCGATTCCTCATCGAGGTGCTGCCGCGGACGGGTCATCAGGATAATGGGCAGCTCGGGGTGCTTCTCACGCACGGTGCGGTAGCCTCTGTAATGCGTCTCGCTGTAGTGCTCGTTCGAAAGCGCGTTATAGTCGTAATCGTAAACGAAGACGGACATCGGGAGCGACGCGATATACTGCATCATCGTGTCCTCCGCTCTCGCGTTGCCGGAGAACCCGAAGTTTACATAATCCTGCTTTATGCGCGTGTGGATGATCGCCTGATAGCTCGAGCCCGGGCGCGAAGCGCAGCCGCCCTGCGTGATGGACGAGCCGTAATATACAACGGGCGGCGTAATGAGCGGCTCGGCTTCTTCCAAAACGCAGCCTTCATCGAGGCCGATATAGAGCTTATTCACTCCGTTATAGAGCGGCATATTGATTGTCACGGTGCGCATTTCAACATCCGGGAACGTAACAACGCCCTCGAAGCCTTCCTTAAAGCCGAGCGGCGGGATAATTGTGCCGAAATACCGCTGCATATTTTCAAAATCGGCATACACATCGAAGCCGCAGACACCGGTGTACGCAAAGTGCGGCATACCCACATTTTCAGGGCAGGCAGCCAGCACCGCAACGTGGCGGGTGTTCGTTTTAAAGCGCACT
>JAZNMV010000039.1:0-3103 GCA_045579885.1 Acutalibacteraceae bacterium
GGGAGGCGAGCATTAGAGCTGAACCGAGAAAAGCGCCGACGCACGGTGTCCAGCCGACGGAAAACACAAGTCCGAAAAGAACGGCGGAGAAAAAGCCCATGTTTTTATGTGTTCCGCCGCGCATGCCGCGAAACAGGTTCGGTTTGAATACACCGAGAAAATGAAGACCGAAAAAGATGACCACAAGTCCGGTGAGAATGTTTACAAGTGTTTGGTGCGTGCGCAAAAGGCCGCCGAGTGTTCCGGCGAGTGCACCCATCAGTGTGAAAACGACCGTAAAGCCGAGAACGAACCCGAAGGCATTTATTAATGTGCGTTTTTGGCTTCGTTCACCGCCGCCGGCAAAATAGGAGACGTAAATCGGAAGCATCGGCAGCAGACAGGGGGAGATAAAGGTGATGATGCCTTCCAAAAAAGAAATGAGATATTGCATGGTAAGTCCTTTCGTTATTCTGTGTGCTCTGAGAGCCAATTATATGCCATCGCGGCATATGCAGCGGCACCGTAGGGGAGTGCAGTTTCGTCAAAGCGCACCTGCGGGTGATGCAGGGGATACACATAGCCGTCTTTCGGATGACCGGCGGCTAAGGCCAGCATAATGGAGGGGATTTCCCGACTGACGTATGCGAAATCCTCCGAACCTGCAGTCTTTGAGCCGGTGGAGCCGAATTTCTGCTCCAGTTCCGGTACGGAGAATGCCATGGTTTCGCCGAGCAGTTCCTTCATATAGGCGATGGCGGTATCTGAAAGTTCTTTGTTATTTAAAAGTGCGGGACAGCCGCTGTCAAAGGTGACTTCGGCGGATGCGCGGAATACCGATGCGATACCTGAGGCGATTGCTGCAATACGCTCTTTCAGTTGTGCTCGAAGGTCTTCGTCGAATGCACGCATCGTACCTGTGAGCGTTGCTGTATCCGGTATCACATTTGCTGTTGTACCGGCATGGAAAGTGCCAAGTGTCAGAACAGCGCGGTCATTCATGGAAAGCTCGCGTGCGGAAATCTCCTGCAGCGCAGTTACAATGTGCGCAGCCGCAGAGAGGGGGTCAATACCGGTGTTCGGAGAAGAACCGTGGCAGCCGACGCCCTGTACCTGTATTGTGAAATAATCCGCAGCGGGTGCACTTTCACCGGGACCGGAAACGACGACGGTGCCCGGCTCAAACGGCGTACCGGTCATAACATGGACCATCATCGCAGCATCGGGCTTCGGGTTATTTAAGACACCGTTTTCGACCATATCTTTTGCACCCTCCAGCAGCTCTTCCGCAGGCTGGAACATCAGCTTTACGGTGCCGCAGAGCGTGTCTTCGTGTTCTTTCAAAAGTTTTGCTGCACCGAGCAGCATAGCGGTGTGCAGGTCATGGCCGCAGGCATGCATACAGCCGTTTTTCGAAGCGAAATTCTCGCCGGATTCCTCTCGAATGGGAAGCGCATCCATATCTGCGCGCAAAAGGAAGACTTTGCCAGGCTTTTTACCGGTAACAGTGGCAAGGAGGCCGGCTTTTCCGCAGCATTCGGGTGTAAGGCCGGCTTTTTCCAGTTCCTCGCGAACGATGGAAAGCGTATCCGAAACATCGAAGCCCACACCGGCAGCGCGGTGCAATTTTCGGCGTAAATCGGAGAGTTCACTTGTATGTGCTTTAGTCTCTAAAAGAAAATCAGGTTTCATTATATATCATCCTTTGCTGTATCTATTTTATCATGTGCGCTTAAAATTGCAAAGCGGTATTTTCACGGTTTAGTATGCTGTGCGGCAGTACAGGGAATACACAAAATTTTATGTTTGTATTCTTGCGCCGTCATATACTGTATGCTACAATTGATATATAACAGAAGCGCTTCGGGCGCATGATCAGGGAGGATAATATTATGGGCATTCAGCAGCAGAAAGAGCTTTTTGAACAGCAGCGTGCGGAAAAGGTTTACGAGAGTAAGCAGCTCACATTTCACGGTGTAGAAGCATTTGATGTATACAACTGTTCCGTTCCGTTCGAGTGGAAAGGCAAGACATATATGTACGGCCGCGTGGAGTACAGAAACGAGTGGGCACGCTCCTGGGTACGTCTCTTCCAAAAAACGGGTGAAGATGATTACACCCTTGTGCCGAACAGCATGATCTATATGCTTGAAGATCCGTTCGTAAGCATTGTTCAGGGCGAGCTGGTGCTTGGCGGTACACATGTACGCAAGCGCAGCGGCGAGATCGACAACTACTACGGTTATTTCTACCGCGGTACAGATCTCGAGAACATGTACTACTTCACAACAGGTCCGGACCACATGAAGGATATCCGCCTTGTTGAACTCAAAGACGGGCGCATCGGCGTATTCTCCCGTCCGCGCAACGAGGAGATCGTAAAGAAGTACGGCAGCGAAGCGATGATCGGCTTTGCGATCATTGACAAGCTCGATGACCTCACCGACGATGTCGTTTTGAATGCGACCCCGATCGAAGGCATCTTTGACGACGGTGAATGGGGCGGCTGCAACCAGCCCATCCTGCTTGAGGACGGCCGTATCGGTATTATCGGCCATCAGAGTTATATCCAGCCGGATGTAAACGGAGTTGATCTTTCTGTTTACGTCAATACGGCATTTGAGTTTAATCCTGAGACCTTCGAGGTCGTCAGCAACCGTGTTATCGCTACCCGTTCCTGCTATCCGGAAGGCCCGGCAAAGAAGCCGAATCTTGTGGACTGCACTTTCACTTCCGGTATGGTCATGCGTGAGGACGGTAAAATAGACCTGTACGGCGGCATGGGCGATGTACACGAAGGCCGCATCGTGGTTGATTATCCGTTCAGCACACCGATCGCAAAGTAAATTAAGTTAAATTGAAAAGGCACCCGATTTCGGGTGCCTTTTTTGCGTGTTATTTAGTTTTGCGCAATAACAAGTTTCTCTGCAATCGCGAGCATACGCTCTTCGCTGACTTTGCAGACCTTGCGGTCGTAGGTGACAAGGCCGTTTACTTCGTCCTCAACATCGGAGACCTGTGTGAGAATTGCACCGCAAAGGCCTTTTTCGATAGCCGGTACGATCTCTTCAAGGTACAGCTTTTCAATGCCGTTTTCAAAATCTGCCATTGTGTCAAAATTCTT
>JAZNMV010000040.1:0-2761 GCA_045579885.1 Acutalibacteraceae bacterium
ATCATCGAGACCGGTGTGGATGTTCCGAATGCCAATACGCTTATTATTGATAACGCCGACCGCATGGGCCTCTCCCAGCTGCATCAGCTGCGCGGACGTGTCGGCCGAAGCACCCGCCGCGCTTACGCCTACTTCACGTTCACACGCGGCAAAGTCTTAAGCGAGATCTCGCAGAAGCGTCTTTCCGCCACCCCCGAGTTCACGGAATTCGGCTCCGGCTTCAAGATCGCAATGCGCGACCTTGAGATCCGCGGCGCGGGCAACATTCTCGGCGGCGAGCAGCACGGACATATGGAAAGTGTCGGCTACGATATGTACCTGAAGCTTCTGAACGAAGCGGTTGCGCTCATGAAGGGCGAAACACCGGAAATTCCCGTTGAGGAGTGCACGGTTGATCTGCAGGTACAGGCGCACATCCCGGAAAGCTATATTGACTCCACCGCACTGCGTCTCGATGTTTACCGCCGCATCGCAGATATCAAATCGTATGAAGACTCGAGTGATGTTGTCGATGAACTGATCGACCGTTTCGGCGAGCCGCCCGAAAGTGTATACGGCCTCATCGACATTGCACTGCTGCGCAACCGCGCGACCTCCATCGGTATTACGGAAGTTAAGCAGCAGGCAAGCGCGCTTTTGCTCTATAAGGAAAAGTTCGATATGGAACGTGTAAAGCGCCTCATTCAGGGCATGCCGAACCGTGTTATGCTCTCCGCCGGCAGCCGTCCGTATATCAGTGTAGCGCTTTCCGGCAAACAGCCGCTCGACGTACTCGAAGATGCACTTAAGATCCTTTGCGACGACTAAAACGCATAAAAATCGTCGACCAATCACAAAAAAAGCCTATTCCCGTACGAATATAACTGGACATTTTGACAAAAACGCGTTATAATAACGGGTATCGCACAATAAAACGAAAGACACGGTGATTCATTTATGAAGAAATTTGCGAAACGCGCCGCAGCTCTGCTGCTCGCTCTCATCCTCACTTTCAGCTTTACCGGCTGTTACAGCGAGGAAAAGACCTGGGCCGCAAAGATGGGCGATATCACACTGCCGACCGGCGGTTACATCTATTTCCTGTCCGCTGCTTACGAAGATGCTGCTGAATATGTCAACGACGACACAAAGGTTCTCAAAGCAGAGATCGACGGTCAGAAAGCAGAAGACTGGATCCTCGACCGCACCATGAACTACGTAAACCGCTTCTTCTGGGTTGAAAGCGAAATGCAGCGCCTCGGCCTCACACTCACAGAAGAAAACCTTGAGGAAACAGAGCTTCTGACAAACACTTACTGGACCACATACGGCGGTTCCGATGTCTATAAGGAGTTCGGTGTTTCCAGAGAGTCCTTTGACCTCGTTCACTCTCAGTACAACGTAAAGTATCTGCGTATCTTTGAAGCACTGTACGGTGAGGGCGGCGAACTGGAAGTTCCGATCGCCGATATGGAAGAGCACTACAACAGCACCTATTACAACTACGAGTATTTCACCGTTCCGATGGCTGTTCCCGATGAGGAAGGCAATCCGGTACAGATGACCGAAGAAGAAGCTGCCGATCTTGCTGAAGATCTCGAAGAGATCCGCACTGAAATCGAAAGCGGCAAACTGACTGTTGAAGAAGCTGCTAAAGAGTATGCCGATATGTACAAGCAGGAAAAGAGCTCCTATGTTTCCGAGATCAACAATGCATACGGCATGACCATGACCTATACCCCGGCAGAGTTCGCTACCAAGCTCTCCGAAATGGTTACCGATGATGTTACCGTATTCGAAGCAGAACAGTACATGGTCGTTATGAAGAAGCTCAAGATCGAAGGCACAGCAGAAGAAAAGCTCGCTGACCCGAATGAGCGTGTCGGCATCCTGATCGAACTTAAGAGCAGCGATTTCGCTGCATATGCTGAGGAACAGGCTGCAGCTATGACCGGCATCGAAATGAACGAAAAGGCGATCAGATCTTACAAGCCGAAGATGTTCGCTTCCGCTTCCCCGTACGGCTATATCCCCACCGAAACAGCTGAATAAGTTTATCATAACTTACGCAAAAAGCCCTGCCGATAAGGCGGGGCTTTTCTTGTGCATATGCAAACATAAAAAAACAGAGCTTTTCGAAACCGTTAAGGGTCCGGAAAGCTCTGTTCATTTTTCATGTATAAATTCTACCCGAATATCGCCGTCTGTCCCGCCACATCGAAAAGCAGCACAGGATCTCCATTCATCATACGAACAACATAGACCAATATGAAAGCGGTGAAGATAAACAGCAGATATACCGTTTGCTGCCGCACCGGCACACGCATACCGTGGAACAAAGAAAGCCACACATACATACCGATCGGCAAAAGAAACGGAACAAGCGGATGAAGCGAAAACGCTTTCTCAAAATCCGCGGTACACGCCGCAAGAAAAGCTCTTGTCATACCGCAGCCCGGGCACGAAACCCCGAAGAATAGCCGGAACGGGCAGCAGTAAAACAGTACGAGCAGCAAACCTGCCGCTAAAGCAAAAAGTATAAGCTTTACACTTTTTCGGAGCGGTTTCATGCCGCGCCGCCTTCACGCCGTGCTTTCCGGATGCAGTAACGGTACGCAGGGATCAGGAAGCAGTCCGCAGCAAGCCATGCGAGCGGGCCTGCAAAACAGGCAGCCGTAAAGCCGAATGCCGGAACGAGGAACAAACCGGTCAGGCCGCGGGCAAACATTTCAAGCACACCGGCAAACACAGCCAGGCGGCTGAAGCCCATGCCCTGAATAAC
>JAZNMV010000041.1:0-3667 GCA_045579885.1 Acutalibacteraceae bacterium
AGAACTTCCGCTTTTTCTCATTTATCTTGTTGCGAGAACGTCCTTGTAGAACGCATTCATTGCTTCCTCTGTCGCGAAGGTTGCAACGTACATCTGGTTGCCCATAGCACCGGAAAGTGCTTCCGGAATACGGCTGACCATTCTCATGTTCTCGCCGTACTTTGCCATGATGTCGTCGTGGCTGAGGACAAAATCCTTGCCATCGCGCAGACCTGCAAATGCGCAGAACTGATGCTCGCCGATCGGCATGAGGCTATCGCCGTATGCGATCATGTCCGCCCAGATCTTGTAAACATTTGTGGAGCGTGCAAAGTTGATCATATCCGGTGTGAAACCGCCGCACGGACGCATGTTAACTTCCAGCGCGATGACCTTGCCCTTCTTGCCGAGACCTTCCTGATCCTGAGTCAGGCGGAAGAACTCGAAGTGGATGAAGCGGCTCTTTACGCCGAAGCTCTTAACTGCAGCGCGGCCTGCCTCGCGGGTATCCTCCGGGAGGTCCTTAACAATGTAATAGATAGAGTTGTCGTTGCTGTTTACAACATCCATGATGGAACCCGGTGTGACGTTACCGGTCTCGAAGATCGGCTCACCGTTTGCATCAATGATCGCATCGTAGGAGTTAACTTCCGCATGGACGAACTCTTCCATGATGTACGGAACTTCCGGATACTGTGTCTTCCACTCGTTTACGAAATTGACGAGATCCTCGTCGCACTTAAGCTTATATGTATTTGCTGCGCCAACGCCGTTATCCGGCTTTACAACGACCGGGTAGCCAACCTTCTCGATGAACGCGCGGCTGTCCTCGAGGCCTTCAGGCAAGAGGTAACGAGCGACCGGAATACCGACCTTCTCGTAAAATGCCTTCATCTTAGACTTATACTTGATACGCGGGATATCCTCATCCTGGAAACCGCTTGTAATGTGGAACTCGGTGCGCAGATGTGCATCGCGCTCCAGCCAGTACTCGTTGTTGGACTCGAGCCAATCGATGCGGCCGTGCTTAAAGATGAAATATGCAACAGCACGGTAGACCTCATCGTAGTTTTCAAGGCTGGAAACCTTGTAATACTCGTTCAGGCTGTCCTTCAGCTCCGGCATCAGCTCGTCGTACGGCTGATCGCCGATACCCAGAACATTCAGGCCGTTGTTCTTCAGCTCACGGCAGAACATCCAGTAGTTCGTCGGGAAATTCGGCGAAATGAAAACAAAATTCTTCATGATCTAAACCCTCCGAAATAAATTATTTATTCACCAAGCAGATACGGCATAAAGTACGGTACCTGCTTATACCACCAGTCCCAATCGTGGTTAACATCGTAACCCCAGAAATCGACCCAGAGATTTACACCGAGGCGGTCAAACTGCTCTTTGACCTGACGGGTCGTTTCGGGCTGCTCCCATGCGCCCTGACCTACGCAGATAACGCCGCGGCGGCTGTTGTACATGCCGACATACGGATGACCCTCCGGCATATTTGCGAGATAATGCACCGGAGAATTCTCATATACGGCCAGATCCATATAATTGCCGAAGCCGTACTCTGCGGTATAGATGCCGCTGAGTGCCAGCATACCGTTGAAAAGATCCGGACGGCGCAGAAACAGGTTTGCAGCGTGTGTTGCGCCGAGGCTGCAGCCGAAGGAAATGAGACCTTCGCAATCGCTCCAGCCGTTTGCACGGCAGACCATATCCTTTGCAAACGGTACGACCTCGTCCGTAATGTAACGCATCCACTGCTCGTGGCGCTGTGCACGCCATGCCGGGTCGCCTGTACCGGACCATGTCTCGATGTCCTTTGTATCGATGGAGAAGACCATCAGCTTGCCGGAATCGATCCACGGCGCGAGCGTATCGGTCATCTTAAAGTTCTCAAAGTCGAAGAATCTGCCGTCCTGACACGGAACGAACAGCATCGGGCGGCCTGCATGGCCGTAGACCTTCATCTCCATATCGCAGCCCAAAGCGTGGCTGTAGTGTTTGAAATACTGTGTCTGCATTATTTTAAGTTATCCTTTCTTTTTCTTCGCCTGCATCGCCTCATCGTCCTCCAGCCCGTACATCAGCGCACCGATGCAGAACGGGAGCTGCTTTTCCCAGCTCGCCTCACTGTGGTTTCCCTGCGGTACGATTCTCTGTGTCAGGTGAATACGCCTCGCCAAAAGCTCCGCACCCAGTGCGGCAAAGCTCTGCTCGTTTCCGGCATGGAAATTCATCTCACGGGAGCCGTAATCCATATAGACCACGGTATCCGGAGAAAGCGGCGCGGTTCGAATGAGGTCGCGCAGCTTTGGAAGCGACACCCAAATGGATGGCGAAAGCGCAGCTGCACGCGAAAAAACTTTATTATATTTCAGCACGGCGTAAAGGCTCATCAGACCACCCATGGAACTGCCCATGATGAACGTGTGGTCTCTGTCCTTCAACGTACGGAAGTCCCGGTCGATCTGCGATTTTAACGTATGGATGAACCATGCCATCGTTTCATCGCCGCGTCCGGTATGTTTTCCGTAGTGCGGATGATCCAAATCATAAGGAGAATACTCGGAAAGCCTGTCATTGTTCGGACTGTGGTTGCACTCCACAGCCACCACGATCAGCGGTGCCCTGATTCCGTCTAAATACTGACCAAGACCCCAGCTTTTTCCGTATGTAGCATCTCTGTCAAAAAAAGCATTGTGCCCGTCAAACATATACAGCACCGGGTAACGGCGCTCTTCTTCATACTCATAATCTCCGGGCAGATAAACATATACATTTCGCGGCTCATTACCGGTATAAGCCGGATAGGAAACGCTCCATTTCTTAATCATAAATCGCAGTTATCCTTTCTGCCGAACCTGTATTTCAGCAATCGAAAAGATACCGTGTGCGATTTTACACCGCACACGATCTACTTTTTCGTTACGGACGGAAAAACCATCCATACAGAATATCCCCGGCACCAAAAGGCGCCGGGGAATTCATTTAGACTCAGCTTACGCCTAATAATTTCAGGTTATTGAAAATATGCGCGCGGATTTGCGATAGCAGCCTGAGCAGCAGCCAGACGTGCGATCGGAACACGGAACGGAGAGCAGGAGACATAGTCGAGGCCAATGTTATGGCAGAACTCAACGGATGTCGGGTCGCCGCCGTGCTCGCCGCAGATACCTACGTGCAGTTCCGGGTTAACCGGCTTGCCGAGAGCGATAGCCATTTCCATCAGCTTGCCAACACCTGTCTGGTCGAGCTTTGCGAACGGAACGTTCTCGAAGATCTTTGCATCGTAGTAAGCGTCGAGGAACTTGCCTGCGTCGTCACGGGAGAAGCCGTATGTCATCTGGGTCAGGTCGTTTGTACCGAAGCAGAAGAAGTCAGCTTCCTTAGCGATATCGTCAGCTGTGAGAGCCGCACGCGGGATCTCGATCATTGTACCAACTTCGTACTCGAGCTCAACGCCTGCAGCAGCGATTTCTGCATTTGCAGTGTCAACTACAACGGACTTAACGTACTTAAGCTCCTTAACGTCGCCTACAAGAGGAATCATAATTTCGGGAACAACGTTCCAGTCTGCGTGTGCCTTCTGAACGTTGATAGCAGCTCTGATAACTGCCTTGGTCTGCATTGCAGCGATTTCGGGATAGGTTACTGCAAGGCGGCATCCACGGTGACCCATCATGGG
>JAZNMV010000042.1:0-3817 GCA_045579885.1 Acutalibacteraceae bacterium
TTACCGTTTTCTTACTCCATGTTTTTACGTCTGGAATGTTTTCCGTACTTCATTTTGTAATTCAACTTTCGGCTTTTTTCTTTTCTGCTTTGAGCCTTCAGTGGATCTACTTTTTTTCTGTATCTCCTTCTGTGTCTATAATATAACACAGAAATTTTAGTTTTTCAATACGCAATATCATACAAAGTAAATAGAATTTCACTGTGTATATCGCAGATTTGGTTTATAATCACGAATTTCACCTTGACTCTATTTTGAAAATTTGCTATACTGGATATGTTGGGCGGCTTATGCCACCCAACATTTTGCTTTTACTTTACAAAATACAATTCAGAACTTATACTATAGACAAATCACGCACCGGAGGCAGTTATGAATAGAGGTATCTTTCTCGGAAACCAAAAGCAGATCGAATATGTTTTCCCTGCAGATATTCAGCAGGAACTTCTTACACGCTGCGATGTTTCCAAACGCGTATATTCAAAGGAAGAAGTCGTAAATGCACCGGAACAATTTCGCGATGTCCGGTATATCTTCTCCACCTGGGGTATGCCCGTATTTACAGAAGAAGAAATTCGCGCTTGTTTTCCTGACCTGAAATGTGTTTTTTATGCCGCCGGCTCCGTACAGTTTTTCGCCCGACCGTTTCTGAACTGTGGTATGCAGGTGTTCAGCTCTTGGGCAGCGAATGCCGTTCCTGTTGCGGAATATACCGTGGCTCAGATCATTTTGGCAAATAAAGGGTTCTACCAAAATCAGTTATATTATAAGCGCGGTGAACATACGAAAGCTGCCGCACATTTTCACGCACATACGGGTAACTACCGCATGAAGGTCGGACTCATCGGCGTCGGTATGATCGGCACCATGGTGGCTGAACGGCTGCAAAACTTCAGCGCAGAAGTTCTGGTTTACGATCCGTTCCTTTCCGATGAAAAAGCAGCCCTTCTTCACGTGCGCAAAGTCACACTCGAAACCTTATTTGAAGAATGTGATGTTGTTTCCAACCACCTTGCAAACAATGCACAGACGCAGAATATGCTGACTGCTTCGCTTTTTGAGAAAATGAAGCCGTATGCCACATTTCTGAACACTGGCCGCGGTGCACAGGTGAATGAGAACGACCTCTCAAATTTTCTCAAAGCTCGTCCGGACTGCACCGCAGTGCTCGATGTCACGGTTAACGAACCCTTGCCGCCTGATCATGCGCTGTACAGCTGCGAAAACTGTTTTATCACAACACATATTGCGGGCAGCGCCGGCAACGAAGTTTGGCGCATGGCCGAATACATGCTCGACGAGCTGTGCCGCTATGAATCCGGCGAAGAAACACTTTACAGCGTAACACTTAAAATGTTAGAAACCATGGCATAAAGGAGTAAAATATGCAGATTCGAAAAGCACTCCTCACCGATCTTCCCGCACTGCTGGATATATACAATTACGAAGTTTTAAACGGCACGGCAACTTTTGATTTGACTGCACAGACCTTAGAACAAAGAAAAGTTTGGTTCGATGCGCACAATATCGGAAACCACCCGTTATATGTTGCCGATATCAACGGTATTGCGGCCGGTTACGTCAGCCTCTCCGCTTACAGAGAAAAGGAAGCTTATCGCTCCACCGTAGAGCTTTCCGTGTACATTCATCCGGAATACCGCGGCAAGGGATTGGCTACAAAACTGATGGAATTCATTATAGATGAAGCACGCCGTGACGAAAGCATCCACACGGTTGTGTCCGTTATCACTTCCGGCAATGAAGCCAGTGTTAAGCTGCATGAAAAATTCGGTTTCACTTTCGGCGGTACGTTAAAGGAAGTCGGTATGAAATTCGGTCGGTATCTGGATATCGACAATTACTATTTATCTGTATAAAATCAGTACGAAAATCTCAATGTCGATCTATGTTGGCATTGAGATTTTGTTTTAAGGAAATGATTATTTTCATATAAAACACTATTGTATTATAAAAAACACCGTGCTATAATGATGGCGCAAAAAGGACTTCTCTACGGAGGCTGAACACTATGTTGAAAAATGCTGTTCGTAACTTCAAAGAATCTTTTGTCGATATCTATAATCTTAAGGATGAGAACGCCAAGGGGCGTTTGATCAGCCTTGGCAGCGCCCTGGTGACAGCTTTGTATAATGTCTTCATCACGGGCATTTTTTATACCGGTTTTCTCACGATGTACGATATGTCCATCGGCGATGTCGGTATTATCTCGTATATTCCTCTTATCGCAAACTGCCTAAGCATCTTCTCTTCAATGATCTTAGAGCGCATAAAAAAGCGCAAGTGGATACTGATCGCCTCCAAGGTGTTCTTCTACGCGATGTACATTATAGCAACGACTTTGATGCCGCAGTTTGTCCACGACAAGCAGGCGCGAATCCTGTGGTTCGGTATCATCCTGTTCGTGGGCTACGGTGTCTACGCTCTGTTCAGCACCGGATTTACTCCGTGGTTCTATGCATTCTATCCCGTGGAAAACGACCGCCGCACGCGCTACATCACCTTAAATCAGATCTTCGCATCGATCATGTCGAGTGCAACTCTGATTTTGAGCGGTATCCTGACCGATGCATTATCCGGTACGGCCTATGAAGACACGATCATTCTGATTCTGCGCTATGTTGCCTTCGGTCTTGTTCTTATCGATGTATTCATGCAATCCCGCGCGATCGAGTACGAATATCCCGAAAGCCCGAAACTGCGCTTTTCTGAGATTTTCACGCTCCCCTTCCGTTACGGGAAATTTAAAGCCTGTCTGCTTCTGATGTTCTTCTGGAACTTCATCGCAAACGTCACCTCCCTGTGGAGCTATCATCTTTTAAACCACATGGAGTTCTCTTACACGCTCATCAACGCCATGTCGGTCATGTACACATTTATCCTACTGCTGACGTCCGGCTTTTGGCGTAAACTCATTCGCCGCTATTCATGGGTCAAAACATTCGGCATTGCAGTACTCATTTGGGTACCCACCGAACCGCTCTTCTTCCTGATGACCAAGGACACAGCTTTCCTTTACATACCGCTTTCCGTTTGGCAGAATATTCTTGCGGTTGGTCTCAATCTCTCCTATGCGAATATCCTGTATATGAATCTTCCGGAAGAAAACTCCACTGCGCACATCGCCTTCTATACGATTGGCTGCAATTTCTTCGCTTTCATCGGTCAGCTTGTCGGTACATACGTCAGTGCACTCGGCGGCGATACCCCCTTCCTGTTCCTCGGCATGGAAATGTACACGGTGCAGTACAACACGCTGATTCGCACCGTCACAATGACGATCATCGGCTTAATTTGTGTACTCGGCTGGAAGCGGTTTACACCCGAAAAAGATATCGAAGAGGTCGAGTCCTTATCTCTCCGAAAAAAGCACATTTAAAATGCACGCAAAACAAAAATCCCCTGATGCCCGTTTCAAGCAAACATAGCATCAGGGGATTTCTTTATTCTCTTATAATAACATAATAACACAAGCAGTTTTTTCAGAAAAAAGTAAATATCCCTTGAAAAAAGGAAGAAACATAGTATAATACCGATTAGTCGCTTAACAGTTATAACTTCTATGAAAGGAAAAACATATGAGTTCCCTTACAAAACAAAGACGCAGTATGGACATGACGGTCGGCTCACCGCTGAAGCAGATCATCCTGTTCGGTATACCAATTCTCTTCGGCAGCGTATTTCAGCAGCTTTATAACATGGTCGACAGCATTATCGTCGGTCGGTATGTCGGCGCAAATGCACTCGCCGCTGTCGGTGCGACCGGTAATATCTCCGGCCTGCTGATTGCCGCCGCAAC
>JAZNMV010000043.1:0-3972 GCA_045579885.1 Acutalibacteraceae bacterium
GTTGTTGGAGACCAGAATAAGCTTGATACCGGCGGCCGTTAAGTCCTTTGCCCAACCGGGCACACCTTCAAACGGCTCCTGCGAACCGTGTGCCGCCATGGTATTGTCTATATCCAGTACAATGGCGCGGACACCCATTTCAGAAAGGAGCGCCGCAGAGATCTCTGTCACGCTGTGCAGCGTGCCGGTCGGTTTGAACAGCGCCATGAAAACGCCCTCCCAAAAACAAATTCATTCGGGAACTATCCCCAATTACACAAAAAAGCGGGCAATAAGCCCGCTTCTTCACGTTAGATTATTTGAACTTGCGCTTGCGAGCTGCTTCGGACTTCTTCTTGCGCTTAACGGAGGGCTTTTCATAAGCCTCTCTCTTGCGCACTTCCTGAATAACGCCCGCTCTGGCGCACTGCTTCTTAAAGCGTCTGAGCGCGCTCTCCAGAGATTCGTTATCTTTGATTCGGATTTCAGCCATCTATATCCCTCCCATCCGCCATAAGGCAGGGGTTTGTTTTTGTTATTACACATAAATAACACAAGTTATTATAGTCGCAGCGCATCAAAAAGTCAAGGACTTTTTCTATAAATTTGTAATAAATCGCTTCTATTCCGAAAAAAATGTGAATTTCCCCGAAATTCCGCGCAAAAAAGTACTGTTTCATACCTCTGAGCGATACATTTCACCGTACTTTTTTGACAATTCTCGCCATATATACAGAAAAAATACGGTACCGAAAGACCGCGAGATCGACGAAACGCTGTTATGCACACCAATACAGTAAGTTTGGACTGGAAACAGTTTGAAAAAAAATGTGCCGAAGGCGGCAAACCGCTTGACAAGAACAAAAAAACGGCATATCATAATAGTTGCAAAAGAGACAGTTGCAGATGAAATAGTTGCAACCGAGAAATTATCTGGGAGTGAGGTACGGCAGATGAAAAAAGATACACTGACTAAGAGCGAACTCGAGATCATGACGCTCCTCTGGCATGTGGACAAGCCGCTGACCGCCTCGGAGATCATCGAACACTCGACAGGCAAAACATGGAAGGACAGCTACATTCACCTTCTGATCAATTCCCTTCTGAACAAGGGCATGATCCGTGCGGAAGGCTTTGCGAAAACCACAAAGAATTATGCACGTACCTTTACAACGGCTGTCACAAAGGCAGAGTATGCTGTCCGTCAGATCACCGGCAAGCAGGGCCTGTGCACGGACACGATCATTTCCATTGTTTCCGCTCTGGTCGACCGCTCCGAATCTCCGGATGAGCTGATCTGCGCACTGGAAAAGTTGGTCACAGAGAAAAAGGAAAAATTGCAGTAAAACCGTCGCCCGGAGCATGGGCACGGCACGAATATCTCTGTGGGAGCAATCTTGTATTGAAATTACCGCACGGAATGCATCTAGGCATAACCGTGCGGTAATTTTTTCTTTTACAGCATATCCTTGCCGACAGGCATGCGGAACAGATTTTCAAATTCTTCGCGCGAATCGGAATACGCGAGCGCCCACATCATCTTCGCGATGACCGCCTCGGTCGTCATACTGTTGGCTTCAAGCACGCGGTATTTTTTCTTGATCATATGGCCTACACGGTAAACGGAAAGGTTGCTGCCCTCGTGCGGTACCTGTGTCGTGATGACAACACGCACACCGTTTTCCATGAGTGCGGCGATCTTTTCTTCAAAGGCATTGTCGCCGTAATACGGAATGCCGCCGACACCGAAGCTCTCGATGACTACGCCGTGGCAGTTGTGCACGATATAATCGAAAATACTTGGGTCCATGCCCGGAATAACACGAATGGAAATGATGCTCGGGTCCATCCGGTCGTAAAACTGTACTTCGCCGCGGATCTCATTGCGCTCATCGATGTAGCACAGGAGCTTCCTGTCGAAGAACACGCCAACATCGGGATAGTCGATACTGGAAAACGCATCAAAGCTCTTGGAATGTGTTTTTCTCGCACGTGTACCGGCAATGACATGGCCATTGAACACGACATGCGTGCCGCAGGCACGCGGATCTGTGGCGTATGTAAACGCCTCATAGAGATTGCGGCGCGCGTCGCCGTCCACCTCCGCGATCGATTTCTGAGCACCGGTAAACACGATGGGCTTTAAGTTATTCTGCACCAAATACGAAAGCGTAGCCGCCGCATACGACATCGTATCCGTGCCGTGCGTGATCACAAAGCCGTCGTATTTTTCATATCCGTCCCGAATGATCTGCGCCAAATGCGTCCACTGCTTCCAGCACATATTCGTGCTGTCGAGACTGTAGGGCTGTACCGTGTCGACAAGACACATGGTGCGGATATCCGGCACAGCGGCCAAAAGCTCCTCCGAGGTGATCGCCGGGGTCAACCCCTCCTCGGTCTTCGCCGAAGCGATCGTACCGCCCGTCGCGATGAACAGGATCTTTTTCATGTGATATCGCCTCCCCGTATTCCAAAAAGTACATAATTCAACCGCAAATATTATACTCCACCGCAGCTTTCGCCGCAAGAAAAAAATTCAAAGAAAAAAGGCAGCCTCAAAAACACAGGCTGCCTTTTTGATTATCTTTTACAGATCGCTGTACAAATCTGCCTTATATACGCCGCTTTCGATAAGCTTTTTGAAGCTCTCGACTACGAGCGGGCGGTCTTCGGCATATGTTACGCCGAACCACTTGTCCTGCGTTTCAAGCGCCTTAACGGAAACCTTACCGTCTCTTAAAAGCTGACCGATATAAATCGGCAGCAGATATTCCGCCTTCATCGGATTATTCGGCACGGTATCCTCAAAGAATGCATTAAAGCCCGCTTCGAGCGTCTGCATGAAGGCAGGTGTGAGGCCCCACATGTTCATGGAAACGTTCGCGTTCGGGTCGACCGGCGCACCGTTTACTTCTGCACCTTCTTCGGTCTTTACAATATCGGAGGTCTCAACTACATCGGTCAGATAACCTTCCGCATCGACCTGACAGATGCCGCGGGTGACACCGCCGTTTTCGGACAACGTGTTCTTCAGAAGGAAGCCCGCCATACAGAAGGCATTCTCTTTTGTATTCGCAACGAGGAATTCGCGGATCTTCTTAAAGCCTTCCTTACCGTAATAGTCATCGGCGTTGATGACGATAAACGGCTCGTTCACAACATCCTTTGCTGCCAAAACAGCCTGTCCCGTACCCCACGGCTTTGTGCGGCCTTCGGGTACGGCATAACCTTCGGGGATATTGTCGAGCGCCTGGAACGCATAGCCTACCTCTACCCCGTGCGCCGCGCAAACAGCCTCGATACGGTCGCCGATAACTTCCTTGAAGTCCTTCTCAATATCACGGCGAATGATGAATACGACCTTGTTGAAGCCGGCTTCGATCGCATCGTGAATGGAATAGTCCATGATGATGTGCCCGTTGTCATCGATCGGCGCCAGCTGCTTGATGCCGCCGCCGAATCGGCTGCCGATTCCGGCTGCCATAATAAGCAATGTAGTCTTCATAGGGGTATGCTCCTTTCAAACTCTTTCCGGATTTTTTTTTACGGTGCCGCATGCTCCATAAGCACGGTTTCCGTGTCATAGAATTTCCAGTTATCTTTGTTCCAAAGATCATCGCTTACACTTGCCCAGTACGCCGGCAGGAAAGTATTGCCGTTGTTTACGCCCGTATCGGAAGTACCGGAAACAATAACGAACTGGTCATGTGCAGTTTTCTCCGAATCTGTTATTGTATTTCCGGTAAACGGATTGACCGGATCTTTAATAACATCTTCTACCGCCAGGGTCGGTACATCCGCATTCGTCATAAACGCATCGGAAACCGTGTAGGTATTACTGTTAAAATCCTTGACCATAAGAAGCGGATAATACAGTTCGATCGTTGAAAGATCGTCACTGGAAGCCCATTCGCCTCTGAGATCAAGCTCTTCAAAGTTATACAAATGCCTGCCGTGATCTGCAACCAAAATAATTCTGGTGTTATCATA
>JAZNMV010000044.1:0-15375 GCA_045579885.1 Acutalibacteraceae bacterium
ACGGTCTTGCCATCCTTTGTGAGCACAATGCGATCGGGATAAAGCGCCATCTGCGCACCTTCCGCAGCAAGCTGCTTATTTTTATACAGAATAACTTCGGAAAGATCGACCGTATCGGTGTAGATGGTTTTTTCCGTATCCATCGAAAGCAGATCAAGACCATTTACAAACTTACTCTGGTACTCGTACCAATCGGCAATATAGCGGAACGGAAACTCGAAGCCCTCACCCTTGAGCGTTTTGTTCGGCAGATAACGCATCGTTTTGCCGCAGGTCTTGCACGTAACGGTATCGTCGTGGCTTTCAAACTGAGACAAACCGCAGAACGGGCACACGTACATGGCGCGCTCCATATACTCCGCACTCTTTTGGTGGAAGTATTCCTCCATGATCTTCGTTTCGTCCACAGACATACCGTCTGTAATGCGCTTCAAGAGCTCGTCATTTGAAAGCTTCTCGTACTCTTCCGGCTCGATGACTTCAGAAACATACGCACGCATTTTTCCCTTTCGGGTAACATCGCTCCAGCGCGGCTGTACACCGTAACCACCCTCGATACGGAAAATAGCCAACGGCAGCTTAAGCTTTTTAACGAGCGCTAAAATGGACGGTTTAAAGTAGCACATACGGCCGCTGTAGGTTCGGTTGCCCTCCGGTGCCAGTGCGATGGTGCCGCCCTCTTTCGCTACACGAATACAGTTCATGACAGCATGTACATCCGTCGTTTGCTTTTTGATCGGGATCGGTGCAACTGCCCAGCTGAGAAGCTTGGAGATAAAGCCGTTCGAGAACAGGTCCTCAGAAGCAATATAGTATACCGGGCCGCGAAACGCCATGCCGACAAAGAATTGGTCGAACGCTGTCTGGTGATTCATAATAATCAAGTACGGTCTGTCTCCCTGTTCTTTAAATCGCTCTACCTTTACGCCGGTTTTAAGCTTTGTATACAGACCGATAATACCGAACGCCACGTTGCGCACAACCTTATGGCGGAACCGCATCCATTTTTTCTTTTTCTTGTTCTTCACGGGTGCCTCCTGTTCGGGCGTCGAAATCGCCCAAAAAAAGTAACTAACGGAAGTATTATAACACATAAACGCTTATCTGAACAGAAAAAACTCAGTAAAAATAAAAAAAGCACCCTATTCATCGAAAAAGAATCGAACAAACGGGGTGCAGTTCTCTTTTATTGTTCCGGGCTCCCGGTCGTTTGAATCGGCAATTCAAACCAGAATGTGCTTCCAACGCCGACCTGACTCATTACACCGTAGCGTCCGTGATGCATATCGAGGATATTTTTCACGATGGAAAGTTCGAGACCGGTGCCAACCTGTGCACGGCGGTGTGCCTTATCCACCTTATAGTACCGCTCCCAAATATACGGAAGTTTTTCCTCCGGTATACCTTCACCCGTGTCGGTAACCTCCACACGAACGGTATTTGCCTCTGCAATCTGGCGAACGTAAATGATTTTTTCCGGGCCTGTGTAATTGATCGCGTTGTTTACGAGATTATAAATGACCTGTGAAATTTTAAGTTTATCCGCATGTACAAAGACTTCACGGTCACACCAAAAACGGAAGGTATAGTCGGCAAGCTTGTCGTAACGGGAGAGTACATTTCGAATTTCCTCTGTTAAGGAGTAGGTTTCCGCATTCACCGTCTGTGCACCGGACTGCAGCTTTGAAAGATCCAGCATATCGTTAACAAGTCCCGTTAAGCGGTTCGACTCATCTATAATGACCTGTACATTCTCCGGTGTATTCTCACCGGGCAGATCGCGCATGACTTCCGCATAGCCGGAAATCATCGTGAGCGGTGTACGCAGGTCATGCGACACATTTGCTATGAGTTCACGGCGGAGCGATTCCACTTTTGAAAGCTCTCCGGCAGCATAGTTCAGTGTATCGGCAAGCTCCGATACCTCACGGGCACCCTTTTCCGGGAAACGGATATCATATTGCCCATTCGCAAGATATTTCGCGGAATTATTGATCTGCTCGATCGGTCTCGAAAGCCGGCGCGAAAGAACGAGCGCCAAAACAAGACCCATGGAGATCATCGCAACGGTCAGGCACTGCAGCTGCACCGTAAGTGTCTCAACCGTAGAATCCACGGGAACAACGCTTGCGGAAAGCATCACGAGATATTCTCCACGCCCCGGCAGCGTAATCGTTCTCGCGCAGATGATCGTTGGATTCTGCGCCTCCTCCGGCGAATCGTTTTCGGAAGCTTCCACAAAATTATCTTCCAAAACGCTGCCGCCCGCAGCTTGTACCTGCCGAAATAAAGTTCGGCAATCGAATGCGCTGAACCGTTCCAGAGCTCCGCCCTGTGCATTCGGGGACATGGCAATGTTGTTGCCTTCGGCATCTGTAATAAGAATAGAGACATTCGTACGGTTTGTGATCTCAACAAAATCCGTCATACCTGCACCGTCATAAAGCATCTCCAGCACCTGATCGGCAACCGAACGGATCTCGTTTGTTTTTATATGTTTATAGAAAGTGTTCAGAAGGCCGATCTGAAAAAACCATAAAAGCGCCACAGTCACTGCGGTAAAGGACAGGAATCCGGTCATGACCTGCAAACGTATACCGGGCTTTTTTCTGCGCGCGCTCATATTCCGGCCTCAAAGCGGTAGCCGACACCGCGCAGCGTTACGATGAATTTGCTGTACGGGCCAAGGCTGCGGCGTAAAAGCTTGATGTGTGTATCGAGTGTACGGTCGTCTCCGTAGAAATCGTAACCCCATACATTCGTGATCAGCTTTTCACGTGTCAACGCGATATTGCGGTTATTCACCATATAAAAGAGTAGGTCGTATTCCTTCGGTGAAAGCTCCGCGCGCACACCGTCCACTGTGACGATGCGTCCGGTGAAGTCCACAGAAAGGCCTTCCGCCGAGTAAACATCCCTCTTTTGCACACGGCTGCCCTTTACGCGGTTCATAACAGCATTCACACGCATCATGAGTTCCTTCGGTGAAAACGGTTTTACGACGTAATCGTCCACGCCAAGCTCAAAGCCGTGGATCCTGTCGTATTCCTCGCCGCGCGCAGAAAGCATGATGACCGCGGGAGACGCGATCCTGCGAATCTCTGAAACCGCCGAAAAGCCGTCCAGCTCCGGCATCATAACATCCATGATCACAATATCATATAACGTAGGATTTTTGCGAAACAGCTCCACAGCTTCCATGCCGTCTGCCGCTTCGGTTACCGTATGTCCTTCAAACTCCGCATACTTTCGAATCAGAAGGCGGATCTTCGCTTCATCATCCACAATAAGAATTTTATACATCAAAGCACCTCCCGTGCCGGGTTTTACAGATATTTTAGCCCCTTTTTGTGAAAACGGCGTGAATAAAATGCTCTGTGAAAATTATATAAATTAAATGCTTCTTTTTCAAGTATTTCAACGATTTGGAAACCGATTCCAAAAAAAGTTTTTTTGGAGGTTGACTTTCGCCCCAAAGTGGAGTACCATAATTATAGAAAATACACATAATTTCTCCCCTATAACAGGAGTATTTAACGTGTTTTCAACAATTTTTCAACTGATTCACTTCGGTATGAAACAGGGAGGCGTGTGCATGTTACCGATTATTACAATTTCCCGTCAGTACGGCAGCGGCGGCCATGAGGTCGGCGAGCGTCTGGCAGAAAAGCTTAACATCCCGCTTCTCGATAAAGAGCTCATAGCTATGGCTGCAAAACAGAGCGGTCTGAGCGAGGAGGTTTTTGAGAGAGCGGATGAAAAAGCGAGCAGCAGTTTGCTGTATTCCATGGTTATGGGCAATTATACGCTCGGCAGCCGAATCACCGGTGTCAACGAAATGCCTATTAACGATAAGCTGTTCATTCTGCAGAGCGACATCATCAAAAAAGCGGCAGCAGAAGGCCCGTGCGTCGTTGTAGGACGCTGCGGCGACTATATTCTGCGCGATTTTGAAAATGTTTTTCATGTTTTTGTACATGCAAATAAAGATGCGCGCATCAAGCGTATCGTCAGCAAGGGACTGTGTGAGGAAAGCAAGGCAAAGGATTTCATTACTAAGCGCGATAAACAGCGTTCAAACTACTACAATTTCTATTCCAACAAGCGTTGGGATGATCTGTCAAACTATCATATGACGATCGACTCCTCTAAGTTCAGTATTGATGAGATCGTAGATATCATCATTGCTGCTGTAGAGTGTAAGAAATAATTTTTTGAACTCGAGTTTTTCTTTCTTTTTCATTTTTTATCCCTTCAGGAAAAGAGGTGTGCCGGTGGCACACCTCTTTTTCCTTATATATTCGTTATATCATTCTTCCGGAAGCTCGAGCATCATCTGTTCGGCTTCATAAGTTAAAAGATGAATCACCGTACATCCCGCTTTTTTCGCCCGGCTCACCGTGTACGCCGTTCCGCCGCGTTTTTTCTGCAGAAAGCAAATGCAGTATGCAGAAAGCGCCACCATTGCATCGTTTCGCCTGAGCATACAGGTGTCGGTGTATTCCTCAGAAATGTACTGAACGGAATCCGCCTGCTTCAAAATGCTCTCGTATTCTCTTTGAAGCGCCGCAGGCCACTTTTCATGCTGTTTTAAGCACGGCAGTATAAGATGCAGGTGCACAGGGAGTTCTTCACGCAGTTCGAGTACGGCTTTTTCCGCGAGCATGTCAAATCCATGGGCACCGCCTGCATAGAATTCCGTAACGCCGCTTTTACAGAGCCGCCGGATCTCTTCCCGAAGTGCCGTCTCCAGCACCGGTTTATCCGCACTTGAAATAACTCTGTGCCCCGTAAAGCAGCATGCCTGTCTGCGCATAAGTCTCCCCCTTCCGAATCGAACTAATTTTCTGTTTCATTTTATTCCATTTCACGGAAAAAGTAAAGACTGCCGTTGAACGAAAATTAAACTTGTGCTAAAATATTGTACATTCTTAAATGGAAAGGAAACGCCGCATGAAAGCCAAGCCTGTTTCATTTTCTCTTCAAAATCTAACCGGGCATCAAGCAAAAAAGCTGAGCATATTTCTTTTCGCTGTGCTTTTTCTGCTGATCCTTATTATAGCACTCTTCCCTCTTTTGGATGGCGACACCCGACAGTTCGACGCCGCAACGTACTCCATGGGCACCTACGTGCAGCAGACGGTCTACGGCAAAGAGCGCGAAGCCGCCGCTGAAACCGCCGCCAATACCATACAGCTTTTTGATGAGCGCGCTTCATGGGACGGAGAAAACAGCGAAATTTTCGAACTCAATCTGCAGGCCGGACGGGAATGGATAACACTCTCTGAGAATATATTTTCTGTTCTGCTCACTGCCCAGGAAATCGCCGAAAAAAGCGGCGGTGCATTTGATATTACTACAGCACCCGTATCCCGTCTTTGGGATTTTGACAATAACCGCCAAGAAGTTCCCGACAGCGAATTGCTCGGCGAAATGCTCCCCTATGTCGGCTATAAAAATCTCCGGCTCGGCTTAGCGGATCACTCTGCTTCCCTGAAATATCATGGCAATGCCGTTGACCTCTCTCCCGTACTGCACGGCGCGGCCTGCAGCACAGCGATCAATGTATACAAAGAATACAAGGTCAGCGCAGCGATCGTCTCAGCCGGAAATTCCGTCGGTCTCTACGGCAAAAAGCCGGACGGTACACTTTGGAATATCGCGATTCCCACGCCCGACGGTACGGGTACGCTTGGCACAACCGCATTAAAAGAAGGCTTTCTCTCTACGGCATCCATATACGAAAACAGTTTCACTGCAGACGGCAAACTATATCACGCTGTTTTAGATCCCACAACCGGTTATCCGGCAGAAAGCGACCTCTGTTCCGTTACCGTGTTCAGCGATGACGGCGTACTTTCCGATGCCCTTTCAAAAGCCTGCCTCGTTCTCGGTTATGAAAAAAGTCTTCCGCTTCTTAAAGCTTATAATGCCGAGGGCATTTTCGTCGGCAAGGATAACGCGGTGTACGTTACGACCGGTGTGCTGACCGCTTTCGAACTCACAAACGAAAGCTTCACAATGCACAAATAGACAAAAAACTTCCGAAGATTCGTCCTCGGAAGTTTTTCTTTTACTTTATGTATTTACCGAACCGTTCAACAAACTGTTCGCACTCATGCTTTTCGGTGATCCAGATGATCACGTCTGCGGTCTCAATCCCCGACCTCTTACACGCTTCCCATCGATGGTTGCCGTCGTTCAGCTCAAACTTACCCTCCGTTTCACCTTCGGGAATATAATAGTGCACGATCATCGGCGGCAGGTCCGCACCGTTCTTTATAGCCTCCTGCAAACGCTCTACACATTCTTCCCACCAGCCGGGATGGATACGGTACGGCAAATGCTCTTCCGGACCGGAAATACGTTCAAATAAATCAATCGGCATCTCCATCGGTCCCAAATACGTGCGTTCAAACAGTTTCAGTCCGTCTGAAAACGGTTTGTTGTGCCCGTCCTCGGAAAGCAGGTAGGCATGTATCCAGTCTTCGAGCTTACCGTTTTCGGCACAGAGCTTTGCGTTTGTGCCCGTTCCCTGATATTCCATAATAAAATTCTCCTTTCTGCTGTATACAATCCTCTTGATGGTCTCCGGTGAAAGGGCATACGTCTGTACCAGAGCATCGATGCTTTCTCCGTTTGCAAACGCGGCACGGATCGCACGGTTGCGTTCCACCAGATAACGACGGTAGCCGGATGCTTCTCCCCAGCTTTTCTTTTCTTCAAGCGATGGGATATAGATCAGCTTACCGGAAACGTAACGCTGGATCTGCCGAAGCAGCTCTTCCGGGAAAATATCCTTGGCGTTTTCGTATTTCAAGACGACCGCTCCTTTCGCTTCCGATTATATACCGATCACGCTTTGCTGTATACAGCACAAACGGGTATGTATGTTTTTGACAGTTTCATTATCCAAAGCATAACACATAAAAGAAAGCGATTCAACCTTCCCCATACTACCCAGCCTTAACGCCGCATATATCTTGGTATCTTTACGGAAAGGGTGACCCCGTATGACTAAGAAATATTTCCCCGGCGCCAACACCGGCCGTGGCTTTGTCTCCCATTTCTCGGGTATAGTGCCGCCATGGGAAAAGCCGCATTACACATACATCCTGAAAGGCGGCCCGGGTGTTGGAAAGAACACACTGATGAAGAAAGTCTCCTGTCTGGCACGTGCCAACGGCCTTCAAACGGAGGAGTTCCGCTGCGCCGGAGACCCCGGGAGCTTAGACGCTGTCCGTATTCCCGAACGCGGGCTCATTCTTCTGGACGGCACCTCTCCGCACGTCATCGACCCCGTTATGCCGGGTATCGAAGCGGAACTCCTCGATCTCGGACATTTTCTACACCGCGAAGTGTTTTCCCGGCGGCGCAGCGAATTACAGCTTTTATTTGACGAAAATAAAATGCACTACCGCGAGGCCTATGCCTGTCTGGGTGCTGCAGCCATGCTGCACAAAACAGCCGTGGAAGGTGCCGCGGCCGTCTGCGATACGGATCTCATCCGCCGTTTTCTCCGCGAACATTTCCCGCTTTCCGCGCCCGGCGGCACACGCCGCCTGTTTCTCTCTTCTCCGACCTGCGACGGTGTTCTCGATCTGCACGATACAATAGAAGCCGGAAACACGGTGCTCCTTCCCGGTATACTCGGCACGGTTTTTCTGATAGAAGCCGAAAAGCTTGCTGTCGGCACAAAACATACCGTATTCAGCGACTATTTGCTCCCCGAATTTCCGCAGTATATTCATTATCCGGAGAGTGACACCCTTCTGTGCTGCACAGTCGATATGCACGGTGTGCTCGATGATTTCCTGCTCGCGGCCTTGCCGGAATTCGTCTTCTTCGCGGAAACCGAAGCACAGCGTCTCTGTACACGCGCTGTGGAATCTCTTCGTCTTTGCAAACGCACGCACGACGCGATCGAATCGATCTACCGCCCTTATGTCGATTTCGATAAAGTCAACCGAAATTCGACACAGCTGCTCGAAAAACTCGATCTATAATCCAAAAGACCGCGCAAAGCGTTTCGCCTTGCACGGTCTTTTTATATTAATCTTACTCTTTATCCATAAACTTGGCCTTCTTCAGCGCAAGCACGATGATCGGGATCAGGATAAGCTGCACGATAATACCCGGAATCGCTGTTGTGACCGCCCCGGAGATAAACGCAGCAAATGTAAAACCGCCTGCTTCGCCGCCGATACCGGCAAGGAGCAAACGAACAATACCCCAAACCACACGGCCTGCGATCATCGCGATGAGCAATCCGGCATAAACAGACACAGCATTTTTCTTTTTGAAAACGCTGTTATACAGTACGCCGCTGACTAAACCGTATGTAAGAAGCTCAAAAGCCATAGCCAGACCGACCGGGTAGACCGGCGGCATACCAAACATTAAAAAGCGCAGCAGCGGTGCGGCAAAACCCACAACAGCCGCGATCGGACCGCCGCAAACAAAACCGGCCAAAAGCACGGGTAAGTGCATCGGGCAAAGCATGCTGCCGATCTCCGGGATCTGTCCCGTCAAAAACGGCAGAATAAGCGCAAGTGCCAAAAACAGTGCACCGAACACCAAATTCAATACGGAAATTCTTTTTTTCATACAATAAAATCCTCCCAAAATAAAAACAAAAAGACCACGAATCGCCCCGCCTGCTGGCAGAAAACGACCTTCGTGGTCTCTGTTTCTAAAAAATATGATTTGACCGGGATTCTCCCGTTTCGGCTTAAGCCATATCCGCTTCATGCGGATGTTGAGGAAAGTCTATCACAGGTTAGGCCCTTTGTCAAGTGCGGAAGAATTATTCCTCTACGAGAATAACGGTTACATCCTTGTGCAGCTGCAGGATAGATGCCGGAACTTCCGGTGTGATCTCGCCGTACATAGCCTTCATAACGATCTCGGTCTTGTCTGCGCCTGCGATGAGGAGAACACGCTCTGCCTTCATGATGGTGCCGATACCCATGGTGATCGCCTGTGTCGGAACATCTTCACGGCGCTCAAACAGACGGGAGTTTGCGTTGATGGTGCTCTCTGTCAGCTGAACGGTGTGAACTTCCTTCGGGAAGTGTGTTGTCGGCTCATTGAAGCCGATATGGCCGTTGTGACCGATGCCGAGAAGCTGGAGGTCGATACCGCCCATGCTGTCGATGAGTGCTTCGTAAGCTTTGGCTTCTGCTTCCATATCCTCTGCAACGCCGCCCGGAACATGGGTGTTAGCCTTGTCGATGTTGACATGGTCAAACAGGTTGTCATTCATGAAATAACGGTAGCTGTTTACGTTATCGCCCGGCAGACCGCAATACTCGTCGAGGTTAACGGTCTTGACCTTGGAGAAGTCCAGGATGCCCTTTTCGCAGTTCTCTACGAGAACCTTGTATGTACCGATGGGAGAAGAACCGGTTGCGAGACCGAGTACGCAATCCGGCTTCAGAAGAATCTGTGCGCCGATAATATTGCCGGCAAGAAGGCTCATTTCCTCGTAGGTTTTCACTTTGATCATGCGCATAGCAATTTCAATCCTTTCGTTCGCCGCGGTCAACCCATACGCCCGCAGCAGTTATCTTTTAACTAAATATACCATAGCCGCCGTGAAAAATAAAGGGGTTTGCGGCGGTCACCCAAGTTTTTTAGAGAGAAATTTTTCTTTCAAAACATCAAACGGGATCTGTGCCAAAAGAACCGCTGTAAATACCAGCACACAGCCCCAAAGTTCTCTTCCGGCAAGGTTCTGTTTCAGTACGATCCAGCCGGAAAGTGCTGCAAAAACAGATTCCAGACTCATCACGAGTGAAGCGATCGCAGGCGGAGTATCTTTCTGTCCGATGATCTGCAGGGTATACGCCACACCGCTCGAAAGCAGCGCCGTATAGAGAACAGGTCCCATACTGATAAGGATACTGTGAATATCCGGCTTTTCTGCAAAAAGTGCTGCGATCCCGCTCAAAACACCTACCGTCAGAAACTGAATGGAGGAAAGCTCCACGCCGCTAACCTGCGGAGAGAAGCGGTCTACAAGCAGGATATGCACGGAGAAAACAAACGCACACAAAATAACGTATAAGTCACCCGTACCGATGGTAAAATCCTCTTTGATGCTGAGCATATATGTACCGACCGCAGCGATCACAACACTGATCCATACAGAGATCGGCACACGTTTTTTTAGGAACAAGCCGAAAATCGGTACGATAACGATATACAGCGCTGTAAGGAATCCGGCTTTTCCGACACTCGTATACTGAATGCCGATCTGCTGCAGGCTCGATGCTACCGAAAGTGCAACGCCGCAAAGAATACCGCCGATCCACAGAACCTTCCGGTAATGCTTCGCTGCACCGGGTGCTTTAGCAGGATCCTGTCTGTGCCGCAGAAAAAGAATGACGGGTGTAAGTGCAAGTGATGCGATGAAATTTCGCACACTGTTGAAGGTAAACGGACCGATATGATCCATGCCGATACTCTGCGCAACAAATCCCGTGCCCCAAATGAGAGCAGCGAGCATTAAGAGCAGAGCACCTCTTAACTGTTTCATGGAATTCTGCAAAGCTTAGCCCTCTAAAGCCTGTGCCGGTTCGGCAGGCTCCGAATCCATATTATCGCGGGTCAGATTCTTCATCCAGTTGTAACGGTTGATCTTGACCACCGCAACAAAGCACTTAAGGATCTGGTCGCTCTTAAGGCAGGCGTATACTACCCATGCCGGCGCACCGAGGAATGTGGCCAAAAGGCCGGACGGCAGAACAACAAGGAATACGAAGATCGTATCGTTCTTAAATACGAACGAGATATCGCCGCCGGATTTTACAAGGCCGAACAGGCAGGCCGCCTGATAGCATGTACCGATAATGGAAATGGAAATAACGTTGATAAACTGTCTGGAGTACTCAACTGCCTCCGGGCTTGCATCGGTATAGAGTGCAATAAACGGATCGCGCAGCAAATGTACAGCGAGACCGGAGAGCAGACCGACACCGATGAAGATAACCTGTGTGGTACGGGAATACTCGCGAATCTTATCCAGACGACCGGCACCGACTGTCTTGCCGGTGATGATACCGACAGCACTGGAGAGACCGTTCATTGCGATGTACATCATATTATGCAGCTGACCTGTGATACTTGTAGCCGTCATAACGCTGCCGTCGAAACGGCCGAAGATCCATGTCTGTGCAAGCATATTGACGGACCAGACGATCTGACCGCCCATCAGCGGCAAACCGTACTTGATGAAATCGTGCACGATGCGGCGGTCGGACTTCATCAGGTCGCGGAAACGAAGCTTCAGCTTCTTATCGATGCAGCGGACATAAACAACCATGACCGCAGCCTCCAGAACACGGGAGATCAGTGTAGCAATCGCCGCACCGGTAACACCGAGTGCCGGCAGACCGAGCTTACCGAAAATAAGAATATAGTTCAAAACAACATTAACACCAAGTGTCATGAACGAAACATACAGGCCGATCTTCGCAGTCTCGACCGAACGCATGGAAGCGACCATGACCTGTGCAATACAGAAGAACAGGTAAGACATACCGACAACGCGTACATACGGTGTACCCATCTCGATGACGCTCTGATCCTGAATAAAGAACGCCATAACGTAGGATGGGAACAGAACCGCGATCAGCGAGATCAAAGCACCGATCACAACGGAGAAATGCACACCGGTCGCAACGATTTTCTTGATGGTACCTGTGTCGCGCTTGCCCCAATACTGCGCGGCAAGGATCAAAATCGCACCCTCAATACCGCCGATGAACATCTGCAGCAGTGTCTGAAGCTGGTTACCGACGTAAACGCCGGAGATCGCACTGTCACCGAGCGAACCGATCATCAGGTTATCTGCAAAGTTGACCGCAAAGGTTACGGCATTCTGCAGTGCAATCGGAATCGCCAGCTTCACGAGCGACGAATAAAAACTCTTGTCCCGTGTAAAAAACATACAACTGACCTCTTTCCTTTTGTAGGCTTCCCCACATAAATACGCGCGCATTTTACAAGATGCGCATTCAAAGTCATTATAGAAAATTCATATAGAAAAGTCAACGCATACGCACGGCAGAAGATAAATAAATATTTCTTATAATTCATCCAAAATTCCCGAATTGACAACCTGTTTTTCTCCTGATAAAATGTTTACAGACAAGGCGACATGATATAAGGATGTGATTTGCCCGATAGTATAACTGCCGGAAAGCGGCAAGTGTACGATCGGAAAGAAGCGAAGATCAAAGTAAACATGCTTACCGACTGCCCAAACGGACGGTCTGTTTGTGTTGTGCCTATTGATTTTCGCTCTGCATAAGTTTTCCGCAGAGAGATCTGCGGTTTTTTCATTTAAGCTGCGCCTTGTCTTTAAAAACACGGAGGTATATTCTATGAAAATCACATCTGAAATTAAAATCACGGATGCACATATGCATCTGCCCGTAAACTTTCGAACACTTTCGGAAAAGAGAGATGCCCTGCTTCGGGAAATGCGAGAAAACGGGATTTGCCGCGGTGTAGTTATATCCGATTCGGAACTTGAAAGCGCTATCGGTACGCTGTCGGAATGTGCGGAATTATTCGGCAGTTCGCCCGACATCGCAGTTATCGGCGGCATCAGTCCTTACATTCAATACACAGAGCAGCTTCGTAAACTCGAGCAATATCTTGCCGCACGGAAAGTTGTTGGCATTAAGTTGTATAGCGGTCATGAACCGATCTATCTGAACGATCCTGTTCTCGCCCCGGTCTACGACTTAGCCGTTAAATACCGTGTTCCCGTTCTGTTCCACTCCGGTTGGGATAATCCTCAGTACAGCGCACCCGATATCATCCGGCAGGCAGCAGAAGAAAACCCCCAGGTTCTTTTCGTCTGCTGTCACTGCTGCTATCCGGATCTTTCGGCATGTTTCAACGCTTTATCCGCACTTTCAAATGTATATTTCGATATTTCCAGCACCGCAGACAGCGATCCGGCTGAATTTTGCGAAATACTGAAACAAGCGATTTGCAGTATGCCTGAGCGATTTATTTTCGGCTCGGATTTCGGCAGCTGCAGCCAAAAAGCACATCTCGATTTTGCAAAGGCGCTGAACATATCCGGCCGCAACCGCGAACTCCTGCTTTACGACAACGCCGACCGCCTCTACTTCTCCGGAAAATAAAACACAAAAGGCACACGGAATTTACCGTGTGCCTTTACTTTTCAGATTGTTATTCCTCAGCTTCCGTATTTTCTTCCGGTTCTGCAGAGGGTTCTGCGGAAGACTCTTCCGAGGGCTCAGCCGAAGGTTCAGCAGATGCTTCCACCGCAGGCTCCGCAACCGTACCGTCCGCTCTCACAGCCTTTTCATAGTAGAGTGCTGCGTGGGTGATCGGGTCAACTTCGCCTGTAGCTTCCAAACCGTTTGCTCTCTGGAACGCCATGACACTTTCCTTCGTGGCTTCGCCGTAGAAACCGTCAAATTCCTCTGTCAGGAAGCCGAGCTCAGCAAGTTTTTCCTGCATAAAGTATACATGCTCGCCCTGGTCGCCCGACGGAATCGGATCGTATTCCGGGATCGGGGTCGGTTCTGCGGAAGGTTCAATCGAGGGCTCCGGCGTGGGTTCCGGTGTCGGGGTCGGCTCCGGTGTCGGAGTTGCAATCTCCATAGTCACAGAGGCTTCGCCCTCTTCCGTGAGTTCCGGATAGGCCATGCCCATCATTTCGATGGCAGCATCATATACCGTACGGCCCTGCCACTCCATGTAATGCGGGTCCACCGCATAGACGCGTCCTGTCATAACTGCGGTAAGCTCCGCATAATCGTTGTCGGAGAAAATCTGCTCGCGTACCTCTTCCGTGCAGAAGATCATTGAGGGATCGCTGAGCATAAGTTCATCGAATGTAAAGCATCCGTCCTCACGGCCCTTAAACACGTTTGTGAGGCCCATGTAGGACATCATTACGCTGCCGAGCTCATTACCGGTAACCGCTGTACCGTTTAAATCGGAAATATAACATGCGGTAACCACAATATCGCTGTCCGGCGCCAGACGTGCAAGATCATCCAAAGAAGAGAAAATCTTCTGTGCAGCCTTAATGCCGTTATTATATCCTGTTGTAGAACCGTTCAGTGCCGTGCCGACTTCAGCATACAGATGCTCGAAGCTTTCACGGTTTGTCGCACGCTCTAAAACGAGTACCGGAATACCGGCCTCTGTAAGCTGTGCCAATACTGCTTCGTCAACAGACTCCGCAAGCACGAGATCAGGTCCTGCTGCAAGGATAGACGCAGCATCCGTTGCCGGTACCTTACTCAGCACTTCAAGTTCCGGCTGTGTGCAGTCTTCGCTGCCAAGCACGAGACTTGTTTCATACCCCATAGCAAGAATAACATCGGCAAGGCTGCCCGAAAGCACAGCAACCTTTTCCGGTTTTGTTTCAATGGTCAGTTCGTTTACAGTGACCGGATATTCCAACGTCGGCATACCGGTATCCATATTGATTTGCTGCGAGCAGGCTGCAGTCGAAACCGAAATCAATACACACAGTACAATCGCCAAAACGCAGCGTACCCATTTATTCATTCTCATAAGCTGTCAGCCGCACAGTGCGGCTTTCCTCACTTTCTGATTATCGAAAATTCATGTTCCAAAGTACGACAAAACACATCTACTTTAAGACACAATTCATCATTATTTTAACCGCTATCCCCTGTATATGTCAACCTTTTTTGCATAAATGCTTGACTTTTCCAACCAAACCCGATAAAATATTACGGTACTGTAAGCTTATCCTGTGTTTTTCAAATACACTATGGGCAATAAATCCACAGTACATGAATGTACGGATATGTATCGAAGCGGTTATAACGGGACTAACTCGATAGAAAATCCGGGTCTGGATTTTTCGTCCCTGCGTTTTTCCCTTGTTTTCTGAGCTTTTCAGAAATCAAATTTCTTATTTTTTCAAAAATTCTTGCGTGTTTTTCTTGCGTTTTTCCAGCGCCCCAAAAAACACCTGAGATATATCATGGAGAGTTGTCCGAGAGGTCGAAGGTGCAACACTCGAAATGTTGTGTACAGCAATGTACCTAGGGTTCGAATCCCTAACTCTCCGCCAGAAAGAAAGCATGACATCATCGATGTCGTGCTTTCTTTTTTTGTTGGGATTCGAACCCGCGAGGGCTGCGAGCGTAAAAAACAGTTTGGGAAACTGTTTTTAGCGAGCAGTGGCGAAACGGGTACTGTTGCGAAGCAACGGTCGTTGAGCCGGTAGTATGCATGCAATGCATACGGTCGAATCCCTAACTCTCCGCCATGTCGCTGCAGCTCATCCGAGCTTGCGGCAATTTTTGTTGCATAACGTGTAAATTAGCAGTATAATTTGATGCG
>JAZNMV010000045.1:0-13941 GCA_045579885.1 Acutalibacteraceae bacterium
CCAGAGAGCACAGAGAATGAGTAATGCCCTCGAGCGCATCCTGCAGAGGATGGGCAAAGTCGTACATCGGGTAGATGCACCACTTATCGCCCTGACGGTGATGGTGCATATGACGGATACGGTAAATAACCGGGTCGCGCATGTTGAAGTTGCCGGAAGCAAGATCGATCTTCGCGCGAAGTGTCATTGCGTTATCCGGGAACTCGCCTGCACGCATGCGTGCGAAGAGGTCGAGGCTTTCTTCAATCGGGCGGTCACGGTACGGGGACTGTGCCGGTGTCTCGGTATCGCCGCGGAACTCCTTGAACTGTTCGGGAGTCAGCTCGCAAACGTAAGCGAGGCCCTTCTTGATGAGCTCTACAGCGAACTCATAGTCCTTCTCAAAATAGTCGGACCCGTAGAAGAAACGGTCACCCCAGTCAAAGCCGAGCCAGTGGATATCTTCCTTGATCGCCTCAACGAACTCGACATCTTCCTTCGTCGGGTTGGTGTCGTCCATACGGAGGTTGCAAAGACCGTTGAATTTTTCAGCCGTACCGAAGTCGATGGTCAGCGCCTTGCAGTGGCCGATGTGGAGGTAGCCGTTCGGCTCCGGCGGAAAACGTGTGTGTACGGTCTCACCGGCATACTGTCCGCCTTCAGCAATATCTTCAATGATGAAGTTGTCGATGAAGTTGGTGCCGACCTCAGCCGGATTCAATGTATTTTTAATTTCTTCACTCATAGTTTAATCGTACCTTTCGTGTATATCGGATCAGCCGAGCTTATTCAGGCCGATCTCAAGACGACGGAGCGCCTCTTCTTTACCGAGCACAGCCAGAATTTCCATAGCGCCGCCCGGTGTAACGGTCTGACCGGCAGCCGCAATACGGACCGGCCACAGCAGTGTGCCGTTCTTAACTTCCATAGTCTGCGCGAGGTTGATGAGAACATCATGAACGGTATCCACGTTCCAGTCTTCCACTGTGGAAAGTGCTTCGATAGCAGCCTTCAGCATGACCGGGGAGTTCTCAAGATTTGTCTTGCTCTTCTTATTTACAAAGAGATCTGCTGCGTACTCCGGCAGTTCCTTAAAGAAACCGAGGAGCTGCGGAATCTCGCTGAACTTCGAAACGCGCGGCTGCAGGATGGTATCGAGTACCTGCCACGGCTTTTCGCTTTCACCGAATACTTCCTTATAATACGGCATAGCGTTCTCACGGAACTCTTCCGCTGTCATCTTACGGATGTACTCGCCGTTGAACCACAGGAGCTTGTCGTAATCGAAAACAGCCGGGGATTTGCTGATGCCGTCGATGGAGAATGCCTTTTCGAGCTCTTCGAGGGAGAAGATCTCTGTGTTATCCTTCGGGCACCAACCGAGCAGTGCGATGTAGTTCGTGATGACCGGTGCGAGGTAACCGTCATCGAGGAGGCCCTGGAAGCTTGTGGAGCCGTGACGCTTAGAGAGCTTGGAAACGGTACCGTCTGCGTTCTTGCCCATGATGAGCGGCAGATGTACGTAGACCGGCTTCTCCCAGCCGAATGCTTCGTAGAGCAGATTGTACTTCGGTGTGGAGGTAAGGTACTCACTGCCGCGTACAACGTGTGTGATATTCATGAGATGGTCGTCGATGACGTTTGCGAAGTTGTAGGTCGGGAAGCCGTCGGACTTCAGAAGGACCTGATCTTCGATCTCCTTATTTTCGATGGTGATGGTGCCGTAAACCGTATCTTCAAAAGAGGTTGCACCCTCAAGCGGAACACGCTGACGGATGACGTACGGTGTGCCTGCATCGAGAAGACGCTGAACTTCCTCAGCGGGCAGGTCGCGGCAGTGACGGTCATAGCCGCCGAAAGAGCCATCCTCGTGAATGGACTCAATGCGCTCCTTGGTGCAGAAGCAATAATATGCCTTGCCGGCGCGAACGAGCTGCTCGGCAAAGGGCTTGTAGAGGTCTTTTCTCTCACTCTGTACGTACGGGCCGAACTCACCGCCAAGGTCGGGACCTTCGTCGTGCTTCAGACCAACTTGCTTCAGTGTATTATAAATAACGTCCGTTGCGCCTTCAACAAAGCGTTCCTGGTCGGTATCTTCAATTCTCAAAACAAAAGTGCCTTGCTGCGACTTTGCAACAAGATATTCATACAGTGCGGTTCTCAGGTTGCCAACGTGCATAAAACCTGTCGGGCTGGGCGCAAATCGTGTGCGTACCATAAATTCCACTATCCTTTCCGCGGGGTGCTCTGAATTGCGGCACAGCCGCTCACCCCGAATTCGGCGCAAAAAGTATTTTTTCCGCCAGTTATCCAATATAAATGTAATTATATAACCGCTCAACCGATTTTGCAACATAAAAAAACGGAGAAATGTGACTTTCTCCGTGATGTGTTCTGTTTTATCCGTTACAAATATCCGCAAGATACTCTTCAAGGCACACGCCAAGCTGTACCATACGCCCGGCATGTTCTTTTCCTACGTACCGAAAATGCCACGGCTCGAATAATATACCGGTAATTTCTTCCTTATCTTCCGGATAACGTTCTATAAAGCCAAACTCTGCGGCATTCTCTTTCAGCCACGCATATTCAAAACTTTCCTCAAACGAATAGCTCACATCGTTGAAATCTATCGCAAGTCCGGTGTGATGTTCGCTGCAGCCGGGCTTTTGGATCGTTTTAAGTGCATCTTTATAGGCCATATCTTCCGTCATACCGTCCTTCATGCGGTTCTGTACGGCGCGGTTTAAAATATCCGTCTGTTTCTCTACACTGCGGTATCCGGATGCAAGCCATAATCTGCAGCCGTCCGCACGGGCAGCATCCATCATCTCGCACAGCGCTTCGTACATGACGGTATTCACCTCCACACCGTCGAACGCACGGGTCTTCAGGGTAAAATCATCGGGCAGCATGATTTCTCCGTTTACAAGTACCAGCGCATATTCCGTATGTTGACGAAACGGCTCGGGGGTTGCTGCCGGAAACACAGTCGGTTCAGGTGAGGCTTCCACGAAAGCATCCACCTCCACAGGTTCCTGCCTTAAATGCGGTGTTGCCAAAAGCGCAGTGAATACGAGCATCGCTATAACGGAGAAAACCGCAAACAGTACCTGCTTTGCTTCACGCCGCCGGGTAATTGCTTCTATGCGCAGACTTATCCGTTCCATACTGTTGTATTTTCTTTGCATTTTTATATCGCTCCTTTTTTCTGTTTGACTTTTTTACATATCGAAAGTAATATAAATGAAGGTAAAAAACTGATTAACGGTTTAAATATATTTTGGAATTCAGGAGGATGAATATCATGACTAAAATTTTCCTGCGCGGTAACCCCGGCGAGTTTCAGAACTATGTAAATGCACTCACTGCCTGCGGTGTTGAACCCGTGCTTTCCATGGACCTCACAGAAGCTGAAAATTGCGACGCACTCCTCGTACCCGGCGGCGCCGATGTTAACCCTGCGCTTTACGGTCAGGAGAATACAGCGAGTGTCGGCATCGATGACGACAAGGACCGCGATGAGATCACACTGATCCGCCGCTTTTATGAGCTCGACCGTCCCATCCTCGGCATCTGCCGCGGACATCAGATCATCAATGTTGCACTCGGCGGCGATATGATCCAGCACGTACCGAACGCAGAACGCCACACACGCACACCGGAAGATATCGATAATATCCATCTTGTTACAGCCTGTCACCCGTTCCTCGAAGCGCTGTACGGCAAGGAATTCCCTGTTAACAGCGCACATCATCAAGCTGTGGACCGTTTGGCACCGGGCCTTATCTCCACCTGCTATAACGATGACAATATCTGTGAAGGCTTCATCCATGAGAACGGAAAGATCGTCGGCGTACAGTTCCACCCGGAACGCATCGGCTTTGCACTTCGCCGCCCGGAAGCCGTTGACGGCGAAAAGATCTTCCACGCATTTTTGAAACTTATCTGACGACCAGTATAGCGTGATGTTTCTGCAATTTTTGCCGAAACGCCACGAAGATCAAATAAAATTTTTGCTTTTTGAAAGGATACCCCGTTTACTATGTTCTACCTGCTTCTTGCCGTATTTTCGAGTTCGCTCGTTGCACTCGCCTTAAAGCTCAGTGCAAAAAAGACAAACGGTACATACGGCGTTTATGTGTTCAACTACATCACCTGCTTTATCACCGGTTTCCTCTTTATGGAAGATAAAAATCTTCTGCACACACCGCCCATGGTCGTCGGCTTCGGTGCATTCAGCGGATTTTTATTCCTCGCGTCCCTCGCACTTTACCAGTACAATATTCAGAAAAACGGTACGGTCCTTTCTGCTGTATTTTCTAAACTCGGCATCATCATCCCGACAGTTATGTCGTTCCTGTTCTTTAAGGAAACGCCGCGTCCGCTGCAGATTCTCGGCATTCTGCTCGCAATTGCCGCTATCCTTGTGATCAATATCCGGAAACCCGACCCGTCGGAACAGCTTGCAGACCGGAAGAATCGGACAACCACAGCCATTCAGCTGCTCATCCTGCTCGCTGTCGGCGGTGCGTGCGACTCCATGACGAAAGTCTTCGAGTTCATCGGCGACCGTGCGGACGACGACCGCTTCATGTTCTTTAATTTCTTCTTCGCTTTCGTCTACGCGCTTTTTATGCTCATCCGTGAGAAAAAGCGCATCACCGGCTGGGACGTACTTTTCGGTATGCTCCTCGGTGTGCCGAACTACTTCTGCACACGTTTCCTCTTAAAAGCACTCGTTGAGCTGCCCTCGTTTGTCATCTACCCCTCCTACAGCGTTGCAACCGTTATCGTGATCAGCCTGTTCGGACGCATTTTCTTTAAAGAGAAGCTTACAAAGCAGCAGCTTATCGGTGTAGGCATCATTCTTCTTTCCCTTGTACTTCTGAATATCTAAAAAACTGCCCGAAGCGTTCATGCAGCAAAAAACGCTTCGGGTCTTTCTTTCATATTTCGCACTCTTGCAAAAAGATACACACACATATATAATTGTCTCACTACCTATTTTTCTTATAAGGAGTGTTTTCATGGCAGCAGGTATCGGTCGGGACATGGGTTCCGGCAGCATAAAAAAACTGATGCTGAATCTCGCGATCCCGGCAGTTGTCGCGCAGGTCATCAATCTGCTTTACAATATCGTTGACCGCATCTATATAGGTCATATTCCCGAAATCGGCGGCATGGCGCTAACCGGCGTCGGTCTTTGCACACCCATTCTTATGCTTATCACCGCATTTGCAATGATGCCCGGCTCGGGCGGCGCACCAAGGGCAGCTATTGCCATGGGACGCGGCGATAATAAAAGCGCCGAACACATCATGGGCAACTGCTTTACAACGCTTCTCATCTTCGCAGCCGTACTCACCGTCGGTTTTTTTGTTTTCGCACCGCAGCTTCTCACGCTGTTCGGCGCAAGTGAAAACACACTGCCCTATGCCGTACAGTACGCGCGCATCTACTCGCTCGGCAGCATTTTCGTTCTTATCGTTATGGGTATGAACCCGTTCATTACGACACAGGGTTTCGCAAAAATCAGTATGCTCACGACCGTCATCGGTGCCGTGATCAATATCATCTTAGACCCGATTTTTATCTTTGTTTTCGACCTCGGTGTACGCGGTGCTGCGATCGCAACCGTTTTAAGTCAGGCTGTCAGCGCCGTGTGGATCCTGCGTTTTCTCACGGGAAAGCAGACCGTGCTGCATCTGCGCCCCGTTTACTTAAAGCTCTCCGCAAAGATCATTCTGCCGTGTCTTGCACTCGGTGTTTCCACTTTTGTCATGCTCTCTACGGAAAGCCTTCTTTCCATCAGCTTCACATCGAGTCTTTCCCGTTTCGGCGGCGACCTTGCAGTGGGCGCGATGACAATTTTGAACAGTATGAATCAGCTTCTGTCCATGCCGCTGCAGGGCATCTGCCAGGGCGGACAGCCCATTATCAGCTTTAACTACGGTGCCGGAAAAGAGGACCGCGTCAAGGAAGCATTCCGCTGTCAGTTCGTAACGTGCATCGCTTACGCCACTTTGTTCTGGCTCGCCGCGCTGCTCTTCCCCCATGTTTTCTCCGGTATCTTTACATCCGATACCGCGCTTGTCACCTACACGACCTGGGCAATGCGCATCTTCCTCTGCGGCGCCTTTTCCATTGGTTTTCAGATCTCCTGTCAGCAGGCATTTCTCGCACTCGGCGAAGCGAAGATCAGTCTGCTGCTTGCCTGCCTCAGAAAGCTCATTCTCCTCATCCCGCTTATTTTCATCCTGCCGTGTTTCCTGCCGGATAAAGTATTTGCGGTGTTCCTCGCTGAACCCGTGAGCGATATTTTAGCGGCCACTGCCACTACGTTCACATTCTTCCTGCAGTTTAAGAAGATTTTAAACCGCACGGAACCCCGCTAAAGGAGAAATGCCATGAACGATAACATGAAGATCATCGCACATATAAGAAGCGATTTTCCTACAAAATTCGGTATTCCGCGCCAAAGCGGACTTGCCGACACCGAAGCCGTCATCGTTTTTGAACCGAAATTCAGAAATGACGATGCACTGCGCGGGTTGGAAGATTACAGCCATTTATGGCTCATCTGGAAATTTTCCGAAGCACAGCGCGAAACATGGTCGCCGACTGTTCGTCCGCCGCGCCTTGGCGGCAACCGTCGCATGGGTGTTTTTGCAACGCGCTCTCCGTTTCGCCCGAACCCGATCGGTCTTTCCTCCGTTCGGCTATTAGGATTAGAAAAAACAAGCGAAGGCACGGTGCTTCGTGTAATGGGTGCAGACCTCATGGACGGTACACCGATTTACGACATTAAGCCCTATTTAGCCTATACGGACAGCCATCCCGATGCTGTCGGCGGCTTTGCCGATGAAAGAAAAGATTACGCGCTTAAAGTTGAAATTTCGACGGAGCTATTAGAGCTTGTACCGGAAAACAAGTGCAATGCGCTTTTGAATCTTCTTTCCGGTGATCCCCGTCCGCAGTATATAAGCGACCCTGACCGTGTATTCGGTTTTGAATTTGCCGGACTCGAGATTCGCTTCACCGTTAAAGACGGTGTACTGACCGTTACCGAAATTCTAAAAGCATAAAACAAAAAGACACGCCCGAACCGAGAAATTCGAACGTGTCTTTTATTTTTTTCCGATTCGTCGACCCCTACTTATGTATCGTAGAGACCGAAGCTGATGCCGATCGCCTCATTGACGCGGCGCATGGAATCGTCGTCAAGCTTGCCCATTTTTTCCTTAAGCCTGTGCTTGTCGATCGTTCTCACCTGCTCAAGCAGCACAATGGAGTCTTTCATAAGCCCCGTTCTTTCTGCCTGCAAAGTGATGTGTGTGGGTAAATTTGTTTTGTCCCGCTGACTTGTGATCGCCGCTGCGATCACGGTAGGGCTGAACCGGTTGCCGACATCGTTCTGGACGATCAGCACCGGGCGCACACCGCCCTGCTCACTGCCCACTACAGGACTCAAATCTGCATAATAGATATCGCCTCTGCGTACATTCACGGTTTTCACACTCCGAAATTGATCTTTCGGTTCTATTCTTGCCCGTTTTTACGGCGCTTAAACTCTAATTTTCAGCGCCTGCTTTATTTTATTCAAAACCGTGTATGTGCGTGCCAAATGGCTCTGTTATTTCCCCTCGATTTCTCTGAAAACCGCGGGGAGTGCCTCGATCATATCCGTCGGCAGCATAGCGTGCTGAGAAAGGCGCTCCGCACAGCGGTCTCCCGCCGCACCGTGCAGACAAACCGCCGCATAGGCCGCTTCAAAAGCCTCTGTTTTCTGCGCCAAAAGCGAGCCGACCATACCGGCAAGCACGTCGCCGCTGCCGCCCTTTGCCATGCCCGGGTTGCCCGTCGTGTTGATGCGCACTTCCCCGTCCGGCGATGCCGTTACGGTTCCCGCCCCCTTCAACACTGTATATACTCTGTATTTCGATGAGAAATATTTCGCTGTGCCGATGCGATCCTCGCGGATCTCCCAAACTTTTTTCTTCGTCAGCCGCGCCATCTCACCGGGATGCGGTGTGATGATAACGGGATTCATTGCATTCAGCAGGATCTCCGGTGTTTCCGCAATGATATTCAGCGCATCCGCATCGAGCACGAGCGGGCATTTTGCCTGTTCAATAACCGTGTGTACAAGTCGCTTTGCGTACGGCGCCGTACCGAGTCCGCAGCCTACAAGACAAGCATCTGCTATGGACAAAACCTCACCGATTTTCTGCTCCATGGTCTCATCGGTATCGTACAGCGTAAACACGGCCTCCGGCAGCGCCGGTGCCAAAATCGGATACAGCGCATGCGGTACCGCCACATTCAAAAGACCGACACCGCATCTCAAAGCCGCTCTCGCTGCCATGATGCATGCACCTGCCATGCCGATGCTGCCGCAGATCATGAGGAGTCTGCCGTATGTGCCCTTGTGCCCTTCAGGGTCGCGCTTCGGGAAGAACGGTGAAAGCCCTTTAAGCCGAACCGTATGCATATCGCATGGGAGCATATCGAGGTGCTCTTTCCTTATGCCGACCTGCCGCACAACGGTCTTGCCGCAGAAACCTGCTGCCGGGTAAATAACACTCGCCGGCTTCATCGCCGTGAATGTTACGGTCCAGTCCGCGCTAAAGCACATGCCTTCTACGGCACCGGTATCGCATATCGCACCACTCGGGATATCCACCGCAACACGCATAGCTTTTGCTTTGTTCGCCGTTTCGAAAAGCTTATCCATATAATGCGGAAGCTTTCCGGTAAACCCGAAACCGAATACCGCATCAACAATTAGATCTGCATTTTCGAGCTCCGTTTTTGCATCCTTCGGTAAAATAATGGAAATGCCGCGGTGCAGCTTATCATATGCATGCTTTGCAAGCTCCGTCGCCGGTGCACCCTGCATTAAAACGACCGTAACTTTTGCGCCCGCCTTTGCAAGAACACGAGCGATAACAAAACCGTCGCCGCCGTTATTTCCTTTGCCGCAGAGGATAACCGCATTCTTCCCCTCGACATCTGTTTTTTCCAATATAAATTCCGCGCAGGTCACGCCCGCGTTCTCCATGAGCTGTTCCATGGAAACGCCGGATTCCACCGCACATTCTTCAAGACCGCGAATTTCCGCTGCCGTTAAAATTTTCAACGAATTCTCCTCCTTCGGTTCATAAACCGTTCGGTATATAAATAATAACAACGATACCTGAAAAAAGCAAGAATCAAGAATAAAGAAAAGAGCGCCGCACGTGCAGCGCTCTGAATTTGTATATTACTGTCTGCCGAAAATTTCAAAGCGAAGCTTTCTGTCCATGAACGGCTTGATCGCATCTAGGCAGCGGGCGTCCGGAGAGAATACGAGGAGTGTAACGCCGGTCTTACGGCTTCTTGCGATCACGTACCATGCATCGGCGCCATCATCCGTAACCGACGCAAAAATCGTTTTATCCACGCGGCGGCTTTTAAGGCGCTGTGCGTTCTCTGTGTACTTGCCCATTTCCTCAATGGTCTTTGCATCAAAGGAAGTCAGGCGCTTGCGGCTTCTGCGGTTTACGATCTGATCGATGGAGATGTCACCGTTCGTGATGCTGTACTCATATTCGATCTGACGGGAGGTAATGACCCAATACACACCGTAAATCAAAGCACACATAATGAAGAACGGGATCATCGGCGGAACAACGGAACCCATCATCAAAATGATGCAGCCCGCGATCAAAAGACCGCCGAGTGCAAGTGTTGCGACACAAATGGCAATATCCTTCGGGCCAAACTTCTTTTTGAGCATATATTCAACAAAAATATCCGTCATCATAACTTTATCTTTCCTTTTCTGTAAGTTATCGGTTAGTTTTATAATTATAGCACGAATGAAGTGGAAGTTCAACCGATGAAATTATGAATTTTCTCAAAACAATCGGCTATTTTCGCGTTATTTCCGAAAGAAAATGCTTGAAATGCGGGAACACTTATGATAGAATGTCTCTAAACGCGATGAAAAAGAAAAGTAACCTGTTTTTTCACGGGCAGAGAGGGCGCGCCGTTGGCTGAAAACGCGCCTGCGCGAAGTTCAGGCGAAGTTCTCTTTGGAGCGGCGAAGCTGAACATACAGTAGGCTTCGACGGAGCTGCACCGTTACAGGCGTAAGAGGGCGTGTTGGCGCCGAAATTGGGTGGTACCGCGAGATTTTTACGCTCGCCCCATGTAGTTTAGCATGGGGCGGGCTTTTTTTATGCGTCCCAACCGTAAAACGGAAAACAAAGAAATGAAAGGACAATGGAAATCATGGGCATCAGAGAAAACATTTCCGAGCTGCGTCTGAAATTTGAAACAGAGATCGCCGCTGCAAACGACAGCGACTCCGTTGAAAAGATCCGTATTGCATACCTCGGCAAAAAAGGCTCTGTTACAGAGCTTCTGAAGGGTATGAAGGATCTTTCTGTTGAAGAAAAGAAAGAATTCGGTCAGACCATCAATGTATTAAAGCGCGAGGTCGATGAAAAGATCACCGCACGCGTCGAAGCTATTCGCAAGGAAGAGGAAGATAAGCTCGTAAACTCCGCAGAACGTTACGACGTTACCCTGCCGGCAGACACAGCTTTCGGTTCCTACCATCCGATCACACTCGTTCAGCGCGAGCTTGAGGAGATCTTCGCTTCCATGGGCTTCATCGTGGAAGACTTCAAGGAGATCGTTTCCGACTACGAGTGCTTCGAGGCACTGAACATTCCGAAGCATCACCCGGCAAGAGATATGCAGGATACCTACTATCTTGATAACGGCCAGCTTCTGAAGACACATACTTCCGCTGCACAGAACTACCTGATGAGAAAGTACGGCGCACCGCTCCGTGCTATTTTCCCGGGCCGCTGCTTCCGTAATGAAAGCACCGATGCTTCCCACGAGAACACTTTCTTCCAGATGGAAGGCATCATGATCGATAAGGATATTTCCATCTCTAACCTCATCTACTTCATGAAGACCATGCTTTCCGAAGTCTTCAAGCAGGATGTTAAGGTTCGTCTGCGTCCGGGCTTCTTCCCGTTCGTTGAGCCGGGCTTCGAGCTCGACATCAGCTGCCACATCTGCGGCGGCAAGGGCTGCTCTACCTGCCACGGTTCCGGCTGGATCGAGCTTTGTCCGTGCGGCATGATCCACCCGAACGTACTCACCGCAGGCGGCATTGACCCCGAGGAGTACACCGGTTTCGCATTCGGCCTCGGTCTCACCCGTCTGGCTATGATGCGCTACGGCGTTAAGGATATCCGCGATCTGAACAGCGGCAGCCTCAAGGCTCTGTCTCAGTTCAACCACGAATAAGGAAAGGAGTCGTTTTTCATGCTGATTTCAATGAATTGGATCAACGATTTCGTTGATCTTTCCGGTCTCGACCTGCCGAAGCTGATCCATCAGTTCACGCTTTCCACAGCAGAAGTTGAAGACGTATATACCATGGGCGCTGACATCAAGGATGTCGTCGTTGCTAAAATCCTCTCCGTTGAGGACCATCCGAATTCCAAGAAGCTCCACCTGCTCAAAGTTGACGCAGGCGATAAGGTTTACGACTGTGTATGCGGCGCACCGAATGTCCGCGAGGGCATGATCGTTCCGTTCGCACGCGAGGGCGGCAAGGTTGGCGGCATGGATATTGTCTGTGCAGAAATCGCCGGCTGCGAGTCCCACGGTATGTGCTGCTCCGAAAAGGAACTGGGCATCAGCGCAGACCACAGCGGTCTGTGGGAGATCACCGACGAGTTCCCGCTCGGTACACCGATCACCGAAGCTTATGAGATTTGCGATACTGTTTTCGAAGTTGATAACAAGTCTCTCACAAACCGCCCGGACCTTTGGGGTCACTACGGCATTGCACGTGAGTTTGCAGCCCTGACCGGCCGTGAGCTCAGACCAATCAGCCGCATGGATCTCACCCCCTATGCAGGTCTCGAAAACATCGATATCTCCGTTGAGGATAAGGAGCTTTGCTACCGCTACTCCGGCCTCAAGGTTCGCAATATCACAAAGAAGGTCTCCCCGGTCAACATGCGTATCCGCCTGTTCTACTGCGGTATGCGTGCGATCAACCTGCTCGCCGACCTTACAAACTACCTCATGCTCGAACTCGGTCAGCCGATGCACGCATTCGACTGTGCTAAGGTCGATTCCATCGAGGTAAAGCGTTTCGCAGAGCCGTTCGATTTCGAAACACTCGACGGTGTAAAGCGCCGCATCGATGAGAACACCCTCATGATCTGCAGTAAGGGTGAGCCGGCTGCGATCGCAGGTATCATGGGCGGTCTCAACTCCGAGATCGAGGACGATACCGACAGCCTGCTGCTCGAGTCCGCAAACTTCGATGCAGTCAGCGTACGTAAGTCTTCCACTCGCATCGGTCTGCGTACAGACGCTTCCATGCGTTACGAGAAAACACTCGACCCGGAGATCACCGTTACAGCCATCGAGCACTTCATGCAGCTGCTCTCCGAGATCGACCCGGGTGTTGAGGTTATTTCCGCACTGACAGACGTATATGTCCGCCACTACGATAAGATCGACCTCTCCTTCGATAAGAAGTATGTTGACCGTTACACCGGTATCGACATCTCGAACGACCGTATTCTGACAACGCTGAATGCACTCGGCTTTAACGCAAGCCTCGAAGGCGAGACCTTCACCGTACATGTACCGTCCTGGCGTGCTACCAAGGACGTTACCATCAAGGCTGATATCATTGAAGAGATCACCCGTATTTACGGCTACGATAACTTCGAGATCACAAGCACAAGAAGCCCGCTCGCACCGACCATGAAGAGCATCAACAATAACGATGATCGCTTCACAAAGGATCTGCTCGTTCAGCGCTACGGCCTGCACGAGGTTCACTCCTACATCTGGTGCGATGCAAAGAAGTATAAGGAACTGAACATTGAGATCGAAGATAACGTACGTGTTATCAACGCAATGACACCCGACCACGTTGTTCTGCGCCGCTCCATGGCACCGACCATGATCTCCTACCTCAGCGAAAACAAGACCTACGCAAACGAGTTCGGTCTCTTCGAGATCGCACGTGTTGTTGAGGGTCTGCGTGAAGACGGCACCGCAAACGAGAGAAAGCACCTCGGCATTGCACTTTACAGCCGTGTACGCAGCGAAAAGGACGTATACCTCGGTCTGCGTGATATGATGGCAAGCATCGCCCGTGAACTGAAGCACCGTCCGTTCGAGTTCCGCATTGCAGAGGCAGAACACAACTGGCAGCATCCGCGCAACACCGCTTCCATCTGGCTCGACGGTGTACAGGTCGGCTTCATCACCGTAGTTCATCCGGCAGTACAGAGCAAGATCGACAAGAAGGCAGTTATCGTAACCGGCGAGCTCGATATGAATCTGATCTCCTCCATGCCGGCTACCGTTATCCACTACAACGAGCCCTCTAAGTTCCCGGGCATCGATATCGACCTCTCCCTCGTCGTTTCCGAGGAGCAGACCTTCAGCGAGCTTTCCGCTGCATGGGCAAATGTTACCGAGCTTCTGAAGAACGTTTCTCTCATCGACTCCTACATCGGCGCCGTTAAGAGCATCACGCTTCGCTTCACATTCTCTTCCAAGGAAAAGACCCTGCAGAAGAACGAAGTTCAGAGCCACGTCGACACCATTCTCGAGAACCTCGCGAAGATCGGCGTTACACTGCGTTAACAATTACTAAAGTTTTGTAAACATTCGTTCACCCCCTTGCTTTTTTCCCTGTTTTGCTGTATGCTCTATATATAGTTTCGTGAAATAATTTCCGGAACTAAATGCATACTATACTGTAACGACCTGCTGAATACGAGGAGGTGTTCCACATGGCAGAAGATTTTATCGACCGCACACAAACCTTCAGCTTTGATACCGCACAGAGACTTGACATGCAGCAAATCCTTGTGCTTGTCTATGATGCTCTCAAAGAAAAGGGATATAACCCCATCA
>JAZNMV010000046.1:0-7166 GCA_045579885.1 Acutalibacteraceae bacterium
TACTTAGTTTTACATTCACACGCTTATTCTGAAAGGAGACATACACAATGCAGAATCCTATCGTAACATTTGAGACCGGCCGCGGCACCATCAAGGCAGAGCTTTATCCCGAGGTCGCTCCCAACACAGTCAACAACTTCATTTCCCTTGTTAAGAAGGGCTTTTACGACGGCACCATCTTCCACCGCGTTATCCCCGGCTTTATGATCCAGGGCGGTGACCCGGAAGGCACAGGTATGGGCGGCCCCGGCTACGGCATCAAGGGCGAATTCTCCGGCAACGGCTTTAAGAACGACCTTAAGCACACCACCGGCGTTCTCTCCATGGCAAGAAGCATGCGTCCGAACAGTGCAGGCAGCCAGTTCTTCATTATGGTCGCTGACGCTCCGCATCTCGACGGTCAGTACGCGGCTTTCGGCAAGGTCATCGAAGGCATCGACGTTGCACAGGCTATCGTTTCCACTAAGCGCGATTGGTCCGACCGTCCGCTGATGGATCAGGTTATGGAAAAGGTTACCGTTGAGACCTTCGGCGTTGAATACGACGAACCGGAAACCGTCTAATATCAAGATTTATATGAAGCTCCCGAATTCTCGGGAGCTTTTGTTTTTACTTTAAAGATTTTTTGTCTTTTACAATTACTCAATTCTCGCCAAAACAAGCGGATGACCTTCCGGCTCAATTTCACCGAAGGAGAATGCTCCGAGAAGCACTTTTTCGGCCTGATCGCATTTCGCTTCGTTTGCTGCATAGAGCGTTGCGATCGGCTCTCCCTTTTCTACACGGTCACCTTTATTTTTGTGGAGAATTATGCCCGCACCGAAATCGATCACGCTGTCCTTTGTTTCGCGTCCTGCGCCGAGCAGAACACTCGCACTGCCGATTTGCTCGGCATGCGCGCGAAGAATATATCCGCTTTCGGGTGCCGGAACCGTTTTCTGCACCTTGCCGAGTTCGAATTTTCCGGTATCTCGCAGGTAAGACGCATCGCCGCCCTGCGCTTCCACCATTTCACAGAGTTTTTCAAAGGCTGAGCCGTCTTCCATGGCGGCTTTTGCCATACCGCGTGCCGTTTCCATATCAGCGGCTTTTTCGCCGAGGTAGATCATATTCGCGGCAAGCTCCACGCACTCTGCGGTCAGGTCCTTGGGACCGCGCCCGTTCAGCGTTTCACAAACCTCCATGATCTCAAGCGAATTTCCGATAGCATGACCCAAAGGTCTGTCCATATCCGTGATAAGCGCCACGGTCTTTCTGCCTGCACCCGCGCCGATCTCCACCATTTCACGGGCAAGTGTTTCGGCTTCCCGCTGTGTTTTCATAAATGCACCGCTGCCGGTCTTGACATCCAAAAGGATGCGATCACTGCCGGCGGCAATTTTTTTGCTCATAATGCTCGAAGCGATGAGCGGAATGCTGTCCACCGTCGCCGTAACGTCGCGGAGTGCATACAGCTTCTTATCCGCCGGACAGAGATTCCCCGACTGCCCGATCACTGCGCAGCCTGTACGGTTTACGACCTCAAAAAACGTTTCTTTATCGAGTGCGGTCTGCATACCGGGAATACTTTCCATTTTATCCACCGTGCCGCCTGTGTGGCCGAGTCCATGGCCGCTCATCTTAGCAATTTTTACACCGCAGGCCGCTGCGATGGGTACGATAACGAGACTGGTCTTATCGCCGACACCGCCGGTCGAGTGCTTATCCACAGTGATGCCTTCTATTTCGGAAAGATCCACTGTATCGCCCGACTCCGCCATCGAAAGCGTCAGCGCAACAGTCTCTTCCTTTGTCATACCCTGAAAGCAAACCGCCATCATTAAGGCAGAAAGCTGATAATCCGGAATCGAACCGTCCGTACATCCGCGAACGATGAAATCGATTTCCTCGTTCGTTAAAACTTCTCCCTGTCTCTTTTTACGGATGAGGTCTACCATTCTCATACGATCATGCTCCTTACTCGAGATTGCGCGGCGAAAAGCTTTCCGGCAGAAGCTCCGCCAGTGTGTAAACCTTCATTTCGCCCGGTTTTGCAAGAACGATCTTGAAATCATCCGCGCAAAACTCGCGCATTACCTGTCGACAAATACCGCACGGCGCACAGAAATCGTACGGCTCTTCGCCCATCGGTCCGCCGACAACGGCAATTGCAATAAATTCCGTTACACCCTCGGAAATTGCTTTAAAAAACGCTGTACGCTCCGCACAGTTCGTCGGACCGTATGCGGCATTTTCAATGTTTACACCGGTCCACACCCTACCGTTTGCATCTAAAAGTGCTGCAGCTACCGCAAAACCGGAATACGGGCAGTAAGCATACGCTCTCACATTCAGCGCTTCTTCCACAAGTGCAGCGTACTGCGCCTGCATTAACTCAATAGCCATGGCCGTTATCCTCACTTTTCAGGATCTTGACCAAACGCGATGTGCCGAGTCTGTCCGCACCGAGTTCTAGAAAACGTTCACCGTCCGCAAAAGAAGAAATTCCGCCCGCGGCTTTGATTTTCAGGGTATCTGGAGATGCTTCACGCATTAAGGCGATATCCTCGAACGTTGCACCGCCTTTTTGGAAGCCCGTGGATGTCTTGATATAGTCCGCACCGGCATCCGCTACAACTGTGCAAAGTCTGCGCTTTTCTTCATTCGTTAAAAGACAAGTCTCAATGATCACCTTAAGGCATTTCTCGCCGCATGCTGATTTTACGGCACGGATCTCTTCTTCAACGAGATCATATTCGCCGCTTTTAACAGCACCGACCGGAATAACCATATCGATCTCATCTGCGCCGTTTTCTACCGCGTCCTTTGTCTCAAAAACCTTTGCCGCAGTGGAATTGTAGCCATTCGGGAACCCGATAACGGTACAGATCTTCACTTTGCCGCTTGCATACTCTGCCGCCTGCTTTACAAAGCGCGGCGGAATGCACACACTCGCCGTTTCATAGCGAATGCCGTCATCAATAATGTCCTTTATATTTGCCCAAGTGGAATCCACACCCAAAAGGGTATGATCGACATGGGATAAAATTTCTTTCTGATTCATGGTTTGCCTCCGTTAAAAAAACTTAAGCCAATCGCAGAGCGATCTCCATCATCTGTGTAAAGGTTGTCTGTCTTTCTTCGGCTGTGGTAGCTTCGCCTGTGAGCGGCAGGTCGGAAACCGTTGCCATGGCGAGTGCTTTTTTACCGCAGCGCGCAGCGTTCATATAGAGACCGGCAGCCTCCATTTCAACTGCCAGCACACCCATTTTTTTCCAGTCCGTCAGGCTGTCCGCATAATCTCCGTAGAACAGATCACTCGAAATGAGATTACCGACATGAATATTCACGCCCTGTTCACGCGCAAGTGCCACTGCCTTTTCGAGCAGCGAAAAATCGGCGATCGGTGCGAAAGTACCCGGCAGGCGGTACTGCGAAGCAAAGTTCGAATCCGTACATGCACCCATGCCGATGACTACATCGCGCAGCTTTACGCCCTCTGCAATGCCGCCCGCAGAGCCGATACGGATGATCGCGTCGACATCGTAGAAGTTAAACAGCTCATAGCTGTAAATACCGATGGACGGAATACCCATACCGCTGCCCATAACGGAGATCTCCTTGCCCTCAAATGTACCTGTATAGCCAAGCATATTGCGCACAGTGTTAAAGCACTTCACATTTTCGAGGTAGGTTTCCGCAATGAATTTCGCGCGCAGCGGATCTCCGGGCATCAATACGGTCTTTGCAATATCTCCCTTTTTTGCCTGATTATGCGGTGTCATACAGCTTTCCTCCGTTTACATAATTTTAATCTGATCAAATCTCGAACCGAAAAATACACTTATGTGTTTCTCCTTTTTCGCGCATGTCGTTGCCTTCGGGTAATTCGCAAATTTCCAGAAGGCTGCCACCTAAATGCTCGCAGGTTTTCCTTGACGGAATATTGTCCGGATTACACGTAATGATCACATAACCCATCTCGTGCTGTTTTGCAAGCCGGAACAGAAGCCGACATGCTTTCGCGGCATAATGATGTCCGCGATACGGTTCCTCCACACGGTAACCGATATTGCCGCCATAATACAGAAGCTCGTTGTGCCCAAGGCGTAGGTCACAGGCTCCCATTTTTTGACCGTTCAAATCACAGATCGCAAAATGGTATGCCGGAACCCAACCTCTTTCCGGGTTTCCTTCCGCTGCTTTTTCGAGCAGCAGCTGAATTTCTTCAGTTTTAAGATGAGCGGTATCCAAAAACTTTTCAACCATTTTTGTTTCCTCCGTGGAAAATCAAAACCACACGCAGTCATCCTGACCGGGCGCCCAGTACACTTCGGATATTTCGTCGTTTTCAAATACGCGGAGCATTTCTTCGAAACCTTCAACCAGTTTGCAGCTTAAAAGCTCACTGCGCGGTACCCACATGGCTTCCCCCTCATCTGAGGAACGAAGCTCGCCGCTGAATTTATCTGTCTTGAAGAAAACGACCACATAACGGTATCCGTCCTCAGTTGTAAACTGCTTTAAGCCGCAAAGCTTCGGGTTTTCCACACGGATACCGGTCTCTTCCCATACCTCCCGGATAACAGACTCCGTGAAAGATTCTCCCTCTTCCACATGCCCGCCCGGAAAAACGATGCCGGGCCAACTTGTATCCCGTCTGTCCTGCACGAGCACATTGCCCTTGCCGTCCGTTACCATACACATATTGGTAAAGATGGCGGTTTCTTTTCTTGCCATTTTATTTTCTCCCAAACGCCGTATTTACAACGTAAATTCATCTTCCATAGAACCGTGAAGCAGCTTTTCAACGGCTTTTCCAATACGGTCGAAACCGTGAAGCGTACCCATATTCTTCGGCTCTATCTGTTTTCCGTATACAAGAAACGGAATGTACTCTCTCGAATGGTCTGTCGAAGGCGTGCCGGGGTCACAGCCGTGGTCCGCCGTGATCATAAGCACATCGTCTTCACGAAGTGCGGAAAGCAGTTCCGGCACGTGCTTATCAAATGCCGAAAGCGCAGCAGCATAACCTTCCACATCGTTTCTATGCCCGTAAAGCATATCGAAATCTACGAGATTAATAAAACACAGACCGGAGAAATCCTCCTGCATAGCACGAAGTGCCGCATCGATGCCATCCGTATTGTTCTTTGTACGAACCGCTTTGGTTATGCCGCGTCCGTTAAAAATATCAACGATTTTGCCGACCGAATATACAGTTTTCCCCGCATTTTGCAGACGGTCGAGTATGGTCTCACCCGGCGCGGAAAGAGAATAATCGTGCCGATTGGCGGTTCTCGTGAAATTGCCCGGTTCACCGACAAACGGCCGCGCTATCACACGCCCGACTGCAAGTTCCCCTTTCAGCATAGCACGCGCCGTTTCGCAGATCCTATAGAGCTCCGGTACAGGAACGAGTTCCTCATGCGCGGCGATTTGAAACACACTGTCCGCCGAAGTGTACACGATGAGCTTTCCGGTTTTCAGATGCTCTTCGCCGTAATCTTCCAGTACCTTTGTACCCGAATACGGCTTATTGCACAGCACACCGTAACCGACTTCTTCCGAAAATGCTTTGAGAAAGTCTTCCGGAAAACCGTTCGGAAAAACCGGCAGCGACTGCTCACTCACTACACCGGCCATTTCCCAATGGCCAACCGTTGTGTCTTTACCGTTTGAACGCTCGGAAAGCCTAGCAAAAGCCGCCTGCGGTGCAGCTGCTTTTTCTCCACAGTCCACACCGTCTACGTTGAAAAGGCCGAGCTTTTTGAGATTCGGCAAGGAAAACGCCACACTTTCCGAACAGCTTTTTAATGTATTGCTGCCTGCATCACCGAATTCTGCCGCATCAGGCAGTTCACCGATGCCGACACTGTCGAGCACAATTAAGAAGACTCGTTTCGCGTGCATAAATTCCCCTGCTTTCTGTCTCAGACCTTAACGATGCCGGCTTCAATATAAGCTTCGAGCTGTTCTCTCGTCGGCAGACCCTCATTGTCTCCCTTATGCGAGATCTGAACAGAGCCGATAACCGTGCCGCGGAAGGCTGCCTCCTGCAGAGACAAGCCCTCTGCAACGGCACTTAATACACCGGCTGCAAAGCCGTCACCCGCACCGACCGTATCGACAATTTTTTCAACCGGAAAGCCGGGAACAATGCCGTTTTCGCCGCCGCAGGACCAGTATGCACCGTCAGCACCGAGCTTTACAACAACACTGTCAACACCCATCGCATGGTAGAACGCTGCGATCTCTTCTGCAGTGTCTTTACCGGTCAGGATCTTACCTTCTCCGAGACCCGGCAGAATCAGATCGGCATCCTGCGCCAGCATATTCATGCTGCGCACCATTTCTTTTTCGCTCGGCCACAGCTGCGGACGCAGATTCGGGTCAAACGAAACAAACATGTCAAGCGCCTTTGCACGGGAGATAAGACGGCGTGTCGCATCCAATGCGGATTTGGAGATCGCCGGGAAAATACCCGTGATGTGCAGAAAATCACAGCCATACAAATCGAGCTTATCAATATCATGTACAGAAATCTTGGAAGCCGCGCTGTTTCTTCTGAAATATGCGATCTTCGGGTCACCGACTTCGGTCTTGCCCTTCATCATGAATCCTGTTTTTGCGTCATCTCTGATCGTAACAAGATCAGCGGAAACGCCGTTTTTCTCCATGCTCTTCAAAATACGCCTGCCCATCGGATCATCTCCGAGGTGTGTACAATACTTTGCAACATGCCCGAGTCTCGAAAGGCCGACTGCTACGTTGTACTCCGCACCGGCAACCGCTGCAGAAAAACGCTCAACATCTTCAAGCTCACCGAGTTCATCTGCGATGAACAACCCCATCGGTTCGCCGACAAGTACGATCATGCCGCGCTCTTCTGCGGGCATATCTTCTTCAGTTTCCAATACCTTTTCGTCTACAAACTCCATCCTCATAATGCATTCTCCTTAAACCGTAGTTTTTACTACAATGCACTTACCTGTGATCCTGATCGTACCCGTACCGGCCGGAACAAAGAGACTATCTGCCGCTTTGAAAGGAACTGTATTTTCTTCGCATTCTACTGTACCTTCACCTTCGGTAACAACGAGGGACATAAATGATGTTTCACCTGCATTGAGCTCTACCGTACCGTCGACTTGATACTTTTCGGTTGTAAAGTATTCACAGGAAGC
>JAZNMV010000047.1:0-17435 GCA_045579885.1 Acutalibacteraceae bacterium
TCCGTTTGTTTGGATTGCTGTAATATGGAAACAACATCGAATACAGGAATACTTTCCTATAAGATTGAGGTTTTTGAAGGTCCGTTGGATCTGCTTTTAAACCTGATCTCTAAAAACAAACTGAATATTTATGATATTCCGATTGCAGAGCTTTTGGAGCAATATATGGAACAGATCGAGCGTATGCAGGCTGCGGATCTGGATGTTGCGAGTGAATTTCTGGAAATGGCAGCGAGACTGGTACACATAAAGAGTGTATCGTTATTGCCGAAGCACGAAGAGGAAGAAGAACTTCGTCGTGAGCTGACCGGTCAGCTGCTTGAATATCAGCAGTGTAAGGAAACAGCCGAAAGACTCAGAACTCTCGTTTCGTTTGACCGCCTTGTGCGTGCACAGGCGAAAATTCCGGCTGATCATGCTTATAAACGCAGTCATGCACCCGAAGAAGTACTGGCGGCATATCTTTCTGCAATGGGTAGGAAGAGAAATAATGTTCAGCCGACTGCCGAGGCATTTTCCGGTATTGTTACAAAGAAGATCGTTTCTGTAACTTCGCAGATCATTTATGTTTTGAGAAGTGTATGGAAGCGGCGGAAAATTACATTTAAAGAACTGTTCCGCGGTAAAAAGGATTCTTCGGAACGCATTGCTGCTTTTCTTGCTGTGCTTGAGCTTGTAAAAGGCAAGCGATTGCGTGTGGATGGAGAAGGCGAAGATTGCGAAATCAAGTTGATTAAGGGAGGCGAGTGATCTGAAAAAGGGAGAAATATTGGGTGCACTGGAAGCAATTTTATTTGCATGCGGTGAACCGATCGGTTTGGACAAGCTTTCCGAAGCACTTGAATTGCGTGAGGAAACCGTTTTGGAAGCTGTAGAGACTTTGCAGGAAAAATTCAACACACCCAACAGTGGTATTCATTTGGTTCAGCTGGAAAACAGTTTTCAGATGACAACAAATCCTGTATTTATTACACCTGTTCGCACTGCGCTTGATCTGCGCAGAAATACTCCGCTTTCTCAGGCGGCTATGGAAGTTTTGGCAGTGATCGCATATAATCAGCCGGTTACTAAGGCTTTTGTAGAACAGGTTCGTGGTGTGGATTGCTCCGGTGTTATCGGCAGCCTTGTACAAAAGGGACTTATTGAAGAACGCGGCAGACTGGAGTTACCGGGACGTCCGCTGCTTTACGGTACGACGGAGGCTTTTCTCAGAACACTGAATATCAGCTCGCTTTCCGAGCTGCCGCCTTTGCCAAAGGAAGAGTCCGAGGTACAGGAGGAAGCCGAGGAGGCTGGTGAGGTCGAATGATCATTCTGTGGATCCTTTTAGGGCTCATTTTATTGATTGTTTTAGCGTTAAGCATTCCCGCTCATGTCGATATAAAATATACGGATACACTTTCGATGGATCTTCGTTATCTGTTTCTGCGGTTCAAGGTGCTTCCGACTCCGGAAAAACCTGAGAAAGAGAAGCCGAAAAACGATAAAACGAAAGAGCAAAAATCTTCACCGTCTGCTCCGAAAGCCAAAAAGCCGAATGTCCTTGTACAGAAATTCAAAGGTTTTGTCAAGGCTGAGGGATATAGAGGTTTTATGGGATTGGTCGGTCAGTTCGTCGGGCTTACCGGTACGGCAGCTGTCAGCATTATTCGTAAGGTGCGTATTCGAAGTTTTGATCTGTACGTTATGACAGGCGGTGACGATGCTGCTGCGGCAGCGATTCTTTACGGACAGACGTGTGCGGCGGTTTATCCTGCTGCAGAGCTTTTATTCAGTTTGGTGAAATGTAAAAAGCACCGTATTTCCGTAGACCTCGATTACAGTGTTACGGAACCGTATGTTATTTTGGAAGCGGATGCTTCTTTGAGTCCTCTGTTTGCGCTGCATTATCTCTTGCGTTATGCAGGCGGAGTGATTCCGCTATTAAAGCGATTTCTTTTTCCGGCGAATTCCGGGAAGACTGTTAAGAAATAACTTTCACAGAAAGGAAAGTATATGGATATGAACGAAAATAAAGTAAATAAGCTTCTTGGCGTTTCTATGGACAAGATCAAGGAGATGGTCGATGTCAATACCGTGATCGGCGATCCGATCAATACACCGGACGGCACAACCATCATTCCCGTTTCCCGCGTCAGCTACGGATTCGGTGCGGGCGGTTCTGATCTTCCTTCTAAGAATGTACAGAACGGCGGCCTTTTTGCCGGCGGAAGCGGTGCCGGTATTACGGTACAGCCGATCGCTTTTCTGGTCATTTCCAATGGCAATGTTCGCATGATGCAGGTTGAGCCGTATATTTCTTCCATGGATCGTATTGTGGCTACTGTGCCGGACGTTGTGGATAAGATCACCGATTTCTTCAATAAGAAAAAGGAAGAGAAAGAAGAAACACAGCCTGCTGAGTAATGAAATACTTCATCTGCCGTATATATTCATAAGGCGGGTGATAAGATTTGAGAAGAAAACTCATAATTGTGGTTTTAGTTTGTGCGGTTTTAGGTTTAGGTCTATCTGTACGTGCTGCGGAACCGGAGGTGTCAGCGTATGCTGCGATTTTGTATGAGCCGCTGACCGGAACGGTACTTTTCGAGAAGAACAGCGGGCAGACTATGCCGATAGCGAGCACAACAAAGATCATGACAGCTCTGCTTGCGTTTGAGAGCGGGCGAGTAACGGAGCCGGTCGGAATCACAGAAGAGATGGTCCGTACAGAAGGTTCATCCATGGGATTGATGTCCGGCGATGTTCTGACACTCGGGGAGCTTGCGGAAGGCATGATGATGACTTCCGGAAATGACAGTGCGAATGCGATTGCGCTGTTCTTAAGCGGTTCGGCAGAGGCATTTTCCGTATGCATGAATGAACGAGCAGAGAAGATCGGCATGGAGAATACTTCCTTTGTGACTCCGTCCGGACTGGATGCTGAAGGACATTTTTCCACAGCGTATGACATGGCACTTCTTGCGGCAGAAGCTATGAAGTGTTCTGCTTTTTCGGAAACTGTGGGGCAGTTTTCTTTGATGGTCGATTTTATTGAACCGGAAAAAACAATGCGGTGTGATAATCATAATAAGCTGCTGCATCTGTATGAAGACTGCACCGGCATCAAGACCGGGTTTACCAAAAAAGCCGGTCGCTGTCTTGTGTCTTCCGCCGAAAGAAACGGGGCGGCATTGGTCTGTGTTACTTTGAATTCGCCGGATGACTGGAACGACCATATTTCGCTGTTTGAATATGGATTTTCATGCATGAAAGAGTTCAAACCGGAAAATGAAAATTTTTCTGTTCCTGTAGTCGGCGGGACGGAGAGTTCTGTGCAGTGCGGTATGGAATACCGTCCGGAGTTTTTTCTCCCGCAGTCATGTGAGGTGGTGACCCGTGTATCGCTGCCTCGTTTTGCATATGCACCGGTTAATTCCGGAGAAAAAATGGGCGCTGTGCGCTATTTCATAAATGATAATGAAATTGCGCAAATTCCACTTTGCGCAGATGGAAATGTAGAATATACTGCGGTAGAATCGCGCAGTTTCAGAAAATGGGCAGAGCGAATATTCTGCCGCAAGTAATATAAAGGAAGCCAGTTTTGGCGGTGGTAAGGTTTATGGCGAAAGATACAAGATTACAGAAAATGCTTGCCGATTGCGGTATTGCGTCACGTCGCAAGGCAGAGGAGATGATCGAGGCCGGCCGTGTAGCGGTAAACGGCGTGCGGGCATCTCTCGGTGATAAAGTTGATGTTAAGAAAGATAAAGTTACGCTGGACGGCGAGCCTGTTCGTCCGGTGGAAGAAAAGTTATATATTATGGTACACAAGCCGCGTGGCTACTTAACCACAGTTACGGATGACCGCGGCAGAAAGTGCGTCAGTGAGCTTGTAGAAGAGCTTGGTGTACGCCTTTATCCGATTGGCAGACTTGATAAGGATTCCGAGGGTTTGCTTCTTATGACAAATGACGGTGAGTTTGCGAACCTCATTTCGCATCCTTCCACACATGTTCCGAAAATCTACCGTGTAACCGTTCGTCCGGGTGTAAATGAGGATCAGCTGACCCGTATGTCCGTCGGTATTGAGATCGACGGCCGTATGACAGCACCGGCTACGATCCGCGTGCTGGAACAGCAGCAGGGCAGAGTGGTATTGGAATTTGTCATCCACGAGGGCAGAAACCGTCAGATCCGTAAAATGTGTGAGGCAGTCGGTCTTGAGGTTGCACGTCTTAAGCGTACAGCAATCGGCGGTGTAAAACTCGGTATGCTGCCGCAAGGACAGTTCCGCGATCTGGAGCCGGATGAGATTCGCCGTCTGCGTACAGCTGCGCAGAAGAAGGGCGCACAGAATAAAGCAAAAGCAGAACAAACGGAGGGAAAGAAAAATGCTGCAAATCGTACCCATGCAGGAAAAGGACAGAGAAAAGGCAATATGTCAGGCGGTCGCGGGCGCAGAAGATAATTCCCGTGTACTTCTTATGACAGACGGCACCGAAGAAATGGGCTATGTTGTTGTAAGTCTCAAAGAAGGTGTACTTTATATACACGAGTTTTCTGTGAACGGAAAAACAGATTTTTCCGAGGAAAAGCCCGGTATGGAAGAAATCTTTATTCTCGATACATTGATGCGCAGTGCAGCATCTTTCGGTGAGACAAACGGTGCAGATCATATCAAAACAACGTTCCCGGATTTTCACAGTTTCTTCAAGCTGCGTAAATTCGATGTAACGGAAGATCATGCCGAGACACCGATGCGCACGATCGTGCATTACGAATAAGGCTTATTGATATGCTGAAACTGAGACCGTATACTTCTGCGGATGCAGCGATTATTTTATCGTGGTGTCGGGATGAGAAGTCATTTTATCAGTGGTCGGCCGGCGTACTCGGAGAATTTCCAATCACGGAAAAAGAGTTTCGTTTTGTGGAAGGTCTGATGCCGTTCGTAGCTTTTGATGAATCGGGTGCAGCAGGTTTCTTTACGCTGAGGCGACCGGATCCGCAGCAAAATGTTTTGCGGTTCGGGTTTGTGATCGTTGATCCGATGAAACGCGGAAAAGGGTATGGAAAGCGGATGCTGCAAATGGGACTCGAATATGCATTCATCGATTACGGCGCCGAAAAGGTATCGTTGGGTGTTTTCGAAAATAATCCCGCAGCGTATTACTGCTATAAGTCTGTTGGCTTTTTCGATGTTGTCTCGGATAAAACAGAAAGCTATAAAATATTGGATGAAGAATGGAAATGTCGTGAATTGGCATTGCAGGATAAACAATATCAGAAAGGGTAAAAACTATGAAAAACATGTTGAACTTTAAGAATTTCACTGCTGAAGAGCTGCAGGATATTCTTGATCTGGCTCTGGATATGAAAAAAGATCCGGAAAAGTACAGCGAAACACTGAAGGGTAAGAAGCTTTACACACTGTTTGAGAAGACATCTACAAGAACGTTCCTCTCTTTTGCAACAGGTATCACAGAGCTTGGCGGTACATATTACAACCAGTTGTGGAAGGATTCCAACTTCCCGCTCGGTGAGATCGTTTCCGAAATCAAGTATGTTTGCCGCAATGTAGATATCATTATGGCTCGTCTCATTAAGAACGAAACAGTAGAGCTGTTCGGCAAGCACGCAACTGTTCCGTTCATCAACGGCTGTGATAACTCCTACCATCCGTGCCAGACTCTGGCAGATGCACTGGCTATCATCGAGCATTTCGGTGACCTCAATGTAAAGCTTCTGTATATCGGTGCTAAGAACAATGTTTTCAACTCTCTCGTTGAGTTCTTTGCGAAAATGAAGAAGGGTACGATTTACGGCTTAACTCCGCTCGTAAACAACACCGTTTGCGATGAGGCTTTCTATGAAGCAGCAAAGGCAACCGGCCACTATGTAGAACTCGACCCGACCATGTCCATTGAAGAAGCTAAGAGCTATGTAAAGGATATGGATGTTCTTTATACCGATACCTGGGTAGACATGGAGTTCTTTAACAATCCGACTTATGCACAGCAGAAGGAAGAAACTCTCGCGAAGATGATGCCGTACCAGATCAATGACGAGCTGATGGAAGGCAGCAAGGCGATCGTTCTGCACGATATGCCGATGCATGTTGGCTTTGAAATCTCCCAGAGCGTGATCGACAAGAACCTCGATTACATCCTTAATCAGGCAGAGAACCGCCGCCATGCAGAAAAGGCGATCATGGTAACACTGCTGAAAGACTAAGATTTAACACGTCCGTACATTTACACTAAGCACCGCACGGTTTACCGTGCGGTGCTTTTTTTTGAGATTTTTTCTGCTTTTTTATGGTGGGAACAGTTGCAATTTTCGCTTATAAATGATAAAATTACTTGATAATGGATTATTGTCGGTATCTGTGTCCTTTTTTAAGCAGAACCGCGAGAATAAATCGTAAGGAAGAAGGATGAATCCATGCTGAAAAGTATGACAGGTTACGGCCGCTGTGAAGAAATGCTTAACGGCAGACACATCACAGTTGAGCTGAAATCCGTGAATCACAAGTACTTTGAGTTTTCTCCCCGTGTGACCCGCGGCTACGGATTTCTGGAAGATAAACTGAAATCCTATGTACAGAGCCGTGTTGCCCGCGGTAAGGTGGATATGTATGTAAGTGTTGAAACACTGGAAGACTCCGATGTTGTCGTCAGTGTAAACCATTCTCTCGCAGCCGGCTACATTGCGGCTTTCCGTGAGATTGCAGAGCGCTACGACCTGCCCGATACAATTAATGTGAATTCGCTTTCCCGCTATTCCGATGTTTTCTCCGTACACAAGGCTCCGGCGGATGAGGATGCCATTTGGGCGGACGTACAGACTGTAGCGGCTAAAGCGGTAGACGCGTTTATTGCTATGCGAGAGGTTGAAGGTCAGCGTCTGTATGATGACATCATTTCCCGTGCGGCGAATATCATTGAGATTGTCGGAAAGATTGAGAAGCGCTCTCCGGAAACGGTTCGAGAGTACCGTGAACGTCTGGAAGCAAAACTGCGCGAGGTGCTGCAGGACACGACGATCGATGAGCAGCGCATTCTGACAGAGGCTGCGATCTTTGCAGATAAGGTTGCTGTAGCAGAGGAAACTGTTCGCCTGAGAAGCCATTTCGATCAGCTGAAGGCGTTCCTCGATTCCAAGGAGCCTTCCGGCAGAAAGATGGATTTCCTTGTACAGGAAATGAACCGTGAGACAAACACCATTGGCAGCAAGGCGAGCGATTCTCAGATCGCTTACATGGTGGTAGATATCAAGGCTGAGATCGAAAAGATCCGCGAACAGATCCAGAATATCGAATAAACCGAAAGGAACAGGACTATGCAGCTTGTGAATATCGGATTCGGAAATATGATTTCCGCAGAGAGAATGGTGGCCATTGTCAGCCCGGAATCCGCACCGATCAAACGAATTGTGCAGGATTCGAAAGAGCGCGGTGTACTCATTGACGCTACCTGCGGAAGAAAAACACGTACGGTCATCATTATGGAGAGCGACCATGTGGTCCTGTCCGCTTTGCAGCCGGAAACGGTTGCTAACCGATTCAACAATCAGGGAGACCAGGATGACCCGGCTGAAAGCTTGCTTTGACCGGGAAAGAATAAGGGGGTATATACCATGAAAAAAGGATTGCTCATCGTTATTTCTTCGCCGTCAGGCGGCGGTAAGGGCACTATTCTCAAGGAGCTTTTCAAGCGTCATGAGAATCTGAGAATGTCCGTATCCGCGACAACACGTGCGCCGCGTCCGGGTGAAGAGCACGGTGTACACTACTATTTCATTTCGAAGGAAGAGTTCCAGAAGAATATTGATGACGGCGCTATGCTTGAGTATGCAAGCTATGTCAACAATTTCTACGGAACGCCGAAAGCTCCTGTAGAGCAGTGGCTGAACGAAGGCAAGGATGTTATTCTTGAAATTGAAGTTCAGGGCGGCCATCAGATCAAGAATGTTGCCCCCGACTGTGTCAGCCTGTTTATTCTGCCGCCGTCTCTCGAGATTCTTGAGCAGCGTCTGCGCGGACGCGGAACGGAAACCGATGAGGTTGTTCGTAAGCGTTTGGCTCAGGCAGAAAAAGAGATCGAATGCCTGCGCGATTATGATTATACGGTCATTAACGATACCGTAGAGCAGGCAGTTACAGATATTGAAGCGATCATTGCAGCGGAGAAACTTCGCGTTTCCCGTGATAATACTATAGTTGAAAGGATTTTGAATCATGCTTAAACCTTCTAGCAACATTATTAAGACACCGCACTCCAGCTACTATTCTGTCGTTATCGCTGTCGCAAAACGCGCCAGAGAGATCGTTGACACAGCTGAAGCAAACAACCAGATCATCGTCGAGAAGCCGGTTGATCTCGCTGTTCAGGACTTTGTAGAAGACAAGGTCAAGATTATTGAGCCTGTAGCTGAGGACTAATAACCAATAAATCAACAAAGGAGTTTTGACGTTGCTGCTTGCAAGGCTTGCGGTAGAGAATACGACATACCGCTTTGATAAGCCATTTACCTATATTGTGCCGAGTGCGCTTCGTACCGTTGTACGTCCCGGTGTACGGGTCACTGTGCCGTTTGGTACGGGAAACCGTACGCGTGTTGCTATGGTGCTTGAGCTTACAGAGGAAGCGGCGGATACGGCAAAACTCAAGGAAATCCTTTCCGTTTTGGATAAGGAACCGCTTTTGAGCGAGGAGATGCTTTCTCTTGCTGTTTGGATGAAGAGCAGGTATTACTGCACTTTATTTGAAGCAATCAAGCTGATGATACCGACAGGTATCGGATACAGGATCGTTAACCGTTACCGAATGAGCGCTGCTTTTAAGGATTATGATCGTGAACAGTTTGATGATTTGAGCTGGCAGATCATTATGTCGGTGTCCGGTGCAAAGCAAGGTATAACGGCTTCTCAGTTGGCTCAAAAGCTTGGTATCGATGAGAAATGTGATGCGTTGCTGTCGCTTCTTGAGCGCGGCATCGTTATTCGGGAAAACGCCGCATCCCGCAATCTGAATGATGCGACCTCGAAAATGATCTGCGCAGTACCGGACTTTGACGGTGCACTCTCTCCGAAGCAGCAGAGTGTTTATGACACGCTGTGTGAGGTAGGAACGGTTTCCGTACGGGAAATCGGATATTTTACCGGTGTAAGTTCTGCTGTGATCAAGGCACTTGCCGACAAAGGTGCGGCTGAAATCTTTGAGATTGAGCGTTTTCGTCGTCCGAAGGTCAATGAGCTTCGGGAGATGGTTTTGCCTGAAAAGCTTTCTGAGGAACAGGCAAGAGAAGCAGAACAGATCATTCGGGAATGTGATGTGCCCGAACCGGCAGTGGCACTTTTGTATGGCATAACCGGTTCCGGTAAGACGGCGGTATTCATGCATGTGATCCGTCATGTCCTGGAAAAGGGACAAAGCGTGATTGTTACTGTTCCGGAAATTTCGCTTACGCCGCAGACTTTGGCTGTATTCACCGCAGCATTCGGTGACACGGTCGCAGTTTTCCATAGTGGCTTATCGATTGGTGAGCGTATGGATGAGTGGAAACGTGTACGCAGCGGTCAGGCAAAAATCGTTGTGGGAACGCGATCTGCCGTCTTTGCGCCTGTACAGAATCTTGGTCTTATCGTAATGGATGAAGAGCAGGAGGGCACGTATAAGTCGGAAAGCAGCCCGCGTTATCATGCTCGTGAAGTTGCAAAATTCCGTGTGAATTATCACAGGGCATACTGCCTTTTGTGTTCCGCAACGCCTTCGCTTGAATCCTACTTTATGGCCAAAAGCGGGAAATACCGTTACCATGCACTTTTGAACCGGTATGGCGATGCGATTGTACCGCAAGTCCGTCTTGTGGATATGAATACCGAAGATTTATACAGAGGTAAACCGCTGATCAGTACGGCATTGGCAAGTGCTGTTTCTGAAAATCTTCGGGAAGGAAAGCAGTCCATTTTGCTTTTGAACCGACGTGGTTACCATACGTATGCAGTCTGCAAAAACTGCAGAACCGTTGTAACTTGCCCGAACTGTTCTATTTCACTGACGTACCATTCCGCTAACCGCAGACTGATGTGCCACTATTGCGGACATTCCGAACCAGCCCAAATACGCTGCACAGCTTGCGGCAGTGCGGAGATCACATTCTCCGGAGGCGGCACACAGAAAGCGGAGGATCAGCTTGCTGAAGCTTTTCCCGAGGCAAGGATTTTGCGCGTGGATACCGACACGACAGCAAACAAATATGCACTTGAAAAAAAGCTTGCAGCTTTTGCTGCGGGCGAATACGATATTATGATCGGTACCCAGATGGTGGCAAAGGGTCTCGACTTTGAAAATGTTACGCTGGTCGGTGTGCTTTTGGCGGATCAGTCTCTTTACAGTGACGATTACCGCAGCAATGAACGTACTTTTGACCTATTAACACAGGTTGTCGGCCGTGCCGGACGCGGTCGTTTCCGCGGTACAGCACTGATTCAGACCCATGTACCTGAAAATCCATATTTGCATTTGGCAGCTGAGCAGGATTACCCGCGTTTCTTTGATACGGAGATCCGTTTTCGGCGTGCAATGCTGTATCCACCGTTCTCGGATATTCTGCAGATCGGATTTGTCGGTGAAAAGGAATCGCTTGTTCGAGAAGCAGCCGAATATTTCTCGCAGTGCTTGCGTGAAATATTCCACAGAGAGCATCCGGATTTGCCGTTGCGTCTGCTTCGTCCGAGTGCGGCTTCCGTATCACGTATGGGTGGAAAATACAGATACAAGATCGTTATTAAATACAAGAATTCCAAAGTGTTCAGGGAAGTGATCTCATCGCTTTTGGTTGCTTTTTCGGCAGAGAAGAGGTTTTCTTCGGTTACTGCGTATGCAGATCCGAATCCTGACATGATCTTATAAAAGAAAGTGAGGCCGCATTATTATGGCTATCAGAAATATTGTTAAGACCGGAGATGACGTACTTCTCAAGATGTGCCGTCCGGTTGAGAAATTTGACGAAAAGCTTTGGGTTTTACTCGAAGATATGAATGAAACTATGAATGCCGCAAACGGTGTTGGCCTTGCAGCACCGCAGGTCGGTCTGCTTCGCCGTGTAGTTGTTATCGATATCGGCGAGGGTGTTATTGAGCTTATCAATCCGGAGATCATCGCGACTTCCGGCGAACAGAACGGTGTAGAAGGATGTCTTTCCTTCCCAAATGAATGGGGACTTGTTAAGCGTCCGATGAATGTAACCGTTCGTGCACAGGACAGACACGGAAAGTTCTTTGAAATGTCCGGTTCCGAGCTTCTGGCACGTGCTTTCTGCCATGTGATCGACCATCTGAACGGTGTTTGCTTTGTAAGCAAGGCAAGCCGTATGCTCGACCCTGAAGAGCTGGAGGATGCAGAATGAGAATCGTATTCATGGGCACGCCCGACTTTGCGGTACCGAGCCTCGAGGCACTCCTTAAAGCCGGCCATGAAGTTGCAGCTGTTTACACACAGCCCGATAAGCCGAAAGGACGCGGTCATAAGCTGCAGCCGCCGCCCGTAAAAGAACTTGCGATGCAGCATAATATTCCTGTTTATCAGCCGGCAACCTTGCGTAAACCGGAAGCAATCGAAGAGCTTCGTGCTTTGCAGCCGGAACTGATCGTTGTAGCGGCTTACGGTAAGATCCTTCCGCTCGATGCACTTAATGTTCCGCCTCGCGGATGCATCAATGTTCACGGCTCGCTTCTTCCGAAATATCGCGGTGCTGCGCCGATCCAGTGGGCTGTATTAAACGGTGATGCAGTAACTGGTGTTACGATTCAGCAGATGGGTGAAGGTGTGGATACCGGCGATATGCTGGCAAAAGCTGAAACGGAGATCGGTGCGGATGAAACATCCGGTGAACTGTTTGATCGCCTGATGGTACTCGGTGCTGAGCTTCTGATCGATACGATCGACCGTTTGGATTCTATTGTTCCTGTTCCGCAGAATGAAGCGGAAGCGACACACGCATCGATGATCAGTAAAGAAATGGGTGCGATCGATTGGACACACTCTGCACAGGAAGTGCATAATCAGGTGCGCGGTCTTAACCCGTGGCCGGCAGCGTTCTGTACGGTTGACGGAAAGAAGATGAAGCTTTTCAAAACCAGGATCGTCTCCTTGCAGGGCGAACCCGGTGTGCTTACAAATAATAACGGTGAAATGATCGTGTACTGCGGAAAGGATGCTGTGGTGCTTACGGAAATTCAGCCGGAAAACGGCAAGCGTATGCGCGGCAGTGATTATCTCCGCGGTCATCCGCTGCAGAAAGATATAAAGGTTCAGTAATTTTATGGCGATTTCTTCCCGAAATACTGCGCTTACAGCTTTGAATGATGTGACGCAGAACGAAGGATATTCGAATATTGTGATCGATAAAGCGATACGTGCCGCCGGCCTTGATCCGCGCGACGCTGCGCTTGCATCTGCTCTTTTTTACGGTGTACTCGAAAAAAGAATGACGCTCGATTATTACATTAGAAAGTTCCTCGCAAAACCGAATCAGAAGCTGGATGAGACTGTACTGAATATTCTGCGTATTGCAGTATATCAGGTGCTTTTCATGGATAAGATTCCGGATTCTGCAGCGGTCAATGAAGCCGTAAACAGTGCTTCAGGGTATCTTCGCGGTCGGTACAAAGGTTTTGTGAATGCCGTACTGCGTGGTTTTCTTCGTGGACGTGAGGATGTAGAAGAGCCGAAGGATGAGAGTGTTCTGTGGAATATCCCAAAGCCGATCATTGATATTTGGAAACGTGATTACGGTGAAGAGATCTGTGCCGAATTGCTGTGTTCCATGGCCGAGAGAGCGAAGACTTATATTCGTGTAAATAATACAAAGACAGATATACATTCGCTTCTCGAAATTTTGCCTGAGAATACTGTTAGCGTGGCAGAGTGTCTGCCGGATTCGCTTCAGCTTGAGCATGCAGGTGACCCAACAGTACTGCCCGGATTTGCGGAAGGTCTATTTCACGTTCAGGACCTTTCTTCGCAGACGCTTTGCGCTCTTGTGGATCCGCAGCCCGGAGAAAAGATCGCTGATGTATGTGCTGCGCCGGGCGGAAAGACCTTTACCATGGCTGAACGCATGCAGAATACAGGCAGACTTGATGCGTTTGATCTTTATAAAGGTCGGGTCAATCTGATTCGAAAAGGTGCGGAGCGGCTGGGTCTGGCAATAGTTTCCGCAGATGTACGGGATGCTGCAAACGGTGCGTGCGAAAAGCTGTACGACCGTGTTTTGTGTGATGTCCCGTGTTCCGGTTTGGGTGTTATACGCCGCAAACCGGAGATACGTTACAAAAAGCCTGAAACTTTTAAAGATCTGCCCGAATTGCAGCTTGAGATATTAGCGCATTCTTCGCAGATGGTGCGTCCTGGTGGGTTGCTTTTCTATTCCACCTGTACTTTGAATAACGCAGAAAACGGTGCGGTTGTATCTCGTTTTCTTAAAAATAATCCGGATTTTGAGCCGTATTCTTTGCACCTTAACGGTATGCAGCGAAGAATTACGGATGAGCCGGATCATATGATTACAATGATGCCGATGAATTTTGGCGGAGACGGTTTCTTTGCAGCCGGTCTTCGCAGAAAGGAGAGAAATTAATATGTCTAAAATTGATATTCGTTCTCTCCTGTTTGAAGAATTGCAAGCCGAGCTTGTTCAGCGCGGTTTGCCGAAATTCCGCGCACAGCAAGTATACCGTTGGGTACAGCAGCGCGGTGTTGATTCCTTTGAGGAAATGACAGATCTTTCGAAAGATCTTAGAGAAAAGCTTTCGCAGGATTTTGAACTTAGAAATACGGAAATCGTGATAAAACGCGTTTCGAAGCTGGACGGTACAGTAAAGTATTTGTTTCAGCTGCAGGACGGCGAGACCATCGAATCCGTAGTTATGAAATATAAGCACGGCTATTCGATTTGTATTTCTACTCAGGTTGGTTGCAAGATGGGATGTACCTTCTGTGCTACCGGCAAGAGTGGTTTTGCAAGAAATCTTCTCCCGAGCGAAATGCTTTCTGAGATTCAGACGGCACAGCGGGACATCGGAGAGCGTATTTCAAACGTTGTTCTGATGGGTATGGGAGAACCGCTTGATAACTATCAGAATGTTTTACGTTTTCTGGAACTTGTTTCTTCTGAAAACGGGCTTAATATCGGTATGCGGCATATTTCGCTCTCCACGTGCGGTTTGGTAGATAAGATCTATGATCTTGCAGACAGAAAGCTGCAGCTTACTCTGTCCGTATCTCTGCATGCACCGAATGATTTGATCCGCAGCCGCACAATGCCGGTAAACAAGAAATGGAATGTTGAGGAGCTGTTAAAGAGCTGCCGCTACTATTCTACTGTGACCGGAAGACGTATTTCGTTTGAATATGCCATGATCAGCGGTGTAAATGATTCGGATGCCTGTGCATTTGAACTTGCTTCAAAGCTGCATGGCATTATTGCACATGTTAATTTGATCCCGGTCAATGATGTTACCGGAACCGGTTACCGCAAGAGCGGTGACGACAGACTTAGAAAATTTACGGCTATTCTTGAGAGAAAAGGGATAACCGCTACGGTCCGGCGTACGCTGGGCTCGGATATTGAAGCGTCGTGCGGTCAGCTTCGCCGGCGCAATGAACAAGGAGGGACACTGTAATGTACACTGTTGGCATAACGGATGTCGGCCGTATGCGGTCGGCGAATCAGGATACTTGCCGTTTCGGTACATTTCATGATGGTGCTGCGTGGACGGTTGTCTGCGATGGTATGGGTGGTGTCAGCGGCGGCAATATTGCAAGTTGTCTTGCCTGCGATACGATTGCAGAGATATTTGAAACAGAGTACCGGTCGGATATGGACGGTGCATCTCTGCGTACAATGATGAATAATGCGATCCAGCTCGGTAATGAAGCTGTATTAAAGCGCGCACAGGAGGAACCTTCTCTTCGCGGCATGGGTACAACGGTTGTAGCAGCAATTGCATGTGGCGATGTGCTGCATGTGATGCATGTTGGAGACAGCCGCTGCTACATTAAGACCGAACTTGGTGTAAAGCAGATAACCACAGATCATTCTTTTGTTCAGCAGCTTGTAGAAAGAGGTGCGATCACACCGGAAGAAGCGCGTGTGCATCCGCAGCGTAATCTGATCACTCGTGTGGTTGGTGTGCATGAAGATTTGGAATGTGACTATGGCTGCTTTAATTTTGCTCCGGGTGATATTGCGATTTCCTGCACAGACGGCCTGAGTAATTATTTTGAGCGTGACACGCTTCAGTTTTTCATAGAGAACTTTGCAGGTGAGAAACTCGCAGAGGAACTTGTTGATTTTGCAAATGAACAGGGCGGAAGCGATAACATTACGGTTGCATTGATAGAGAACCGTTGAAATTGGAGAAAGGAAGAAGAAATAAATGGATAAATATATTGGTAAGCGTTTGGATGGACGCTATGAGATCCATGATTTGCTCGGTGTGGGCGGCATGGCGAATGTGTACCGCGCTTATGATAAGATAGAAAATCGCTGGGTCGCGATCAAGATTCTTAAAGAAGAACTCTCCGATAACAGTGAGTTTCTGCGCAGATTCCGCAATGAGTCTAAGGCAATCGCAGTTCTGTCGCATCCGAATATCGTAAAAGTCTTTGATGTCAGTTTTGGCGACCGTATCCAGTACATTGTAATGGAATTTATCGACGGTATTACTCTGAAACGCTATATTGAGCAGCAGGGTGAGATCAAATGGCGTGAGGCACTGTATTTTACTGTTCAGATTCTGCGTGCACTTCAGCATGCACATGAAAAGGGTATCATTCACAGAGATATTAAGCCGCAGAATATCATGCTTCTGGAGGACGGTACGATCAAGGTAACGGACTTTGGTATTGCACGCTTCTCACAGGCAGAGACACAGACAATGACCGATAAGGCGATCGGTTCCGTGCATTATATTGCTCCGGAACAGGCTCGCGGCGGTTATATCAATGATAAAGCCGATATTTATTCCGTCGGTGTTATGCTTTATGAAATGCTGACCGGTCAGCTTCCGTTTGTGGCAGATAATGCGGTTTCCGTAGCTATTATGCAGATGCAGGCAGAGCCTACTCCGCCGGCACAGATCAATCCGTCGATTCCGAAGGGTCTTGAAGAGATCACAATGCACGCTATGGAAAAGAACCCTGCACAGCGTTTCCCTTCTGCTGCAGATATGTTGGAGGATGTTGAACGTTTCCGTCGTAATCCGGAAATGCTGTTCCGATTCGGTGAGCAGATGGATCATGCTTACGCGAACGGGGCATCCGGTATTTATAATAATGTAAGACCGAATCAGTCTGCAAAATATAACGACAGCTACGAATACGAAGAAGAATATGTCCGTTCCAGAAACGGAGCACGAGCATCCATGGTGATCACCGGTATTCTGGCAGCACTTCTTGTTGTCGGCCTTGCTGTGGGCGGTGTGTTTGCCTGGAGATTCTTCCAGAACAGAAATATCGAACAGGAAGTTTCCGATGAGATCGTTTTGCCGAATTTTGAAGGAAAAATCTGGGAAACGGAAATTAAGGATAATCCCGAGTATGCCGATCTTGAATTTGAGATCACCGAAGGCAATAAGCCTTCACGCCGACCGGGTGAAGTACTTGGTCAAAGCCCGGCAGGCGGTATGACCGTTAAAAAGGGTAAAGTTGTTAAGCTTTCCGTTAACGGCGCACTTGAAAAAGTTATGATCGAAGATGTTACCGGTTATAGCCAGACAGAAGCGTATGATGCGCTGCTTGCGCAGGATCTGGATCCGCAGATTCAGGCTGTGGCAGATGATGAAACGGCTGTCGGTTACGTAGTAAAGACTGATCCGCCTGCAAACTTTACGGTTTCTTCCGGTACAGTTGTTACGATTTTCGTCAGTTCCGGACCTGCGGAAGAATTTGTAGAAGTGCCGCAGGTTGTTGGCTATGACCTTGCCGATGCTAAAGATGAACTTGAACTGATCGGTTTTGTACCCGGCAGCATAAAGTATGACGACGAGAGTGACAAAGAAGAAGGTACGGTTCTTTCTACAGATCCGGTTGCCGGAACCGAAGCACCTAAGGGCTCGGCTGTAAATGTTGTTGTAAGCTCCGGCAAGGGTGTGATCAAGGAAATAATCTACAATATTCCGCTGCCGTCCGATGTCAATGATGATGTTGAGATGAAGCTCTATTTGGATGGTGAACTGTGGGATACACGTACGGTCAATCCGTCTGTTTCTGCATATGTGAAGGCAATTCTTCGCGGTAACGGTCACGCAAGTCTTGTTATCAGACTGGATGATCAGGAATATATTTCTGCTGAGATCAATTATACTGCAGAGACTATAGACGTTGTTTCTCAGAAACCTTTTGTAACACCGACTCCGGAACCGACAGCAACACCGGAACCGACTC